>JBBQXW010000024.1:0-39488 GCA_038209275.1 Chloroflexia bacterium
TTGAAGACGGGCGACCCGGAAGAACCCGGCTCGGTATTGGTCATATACAGCACCCGGTCATTTTTTATCACCTTAACCCAGTTATCCTGATAAGAAAGCTTCATAGGCTGACCTTTGGGGTGGTGCAAAATGTTCACTATTGAATCGGGGGTGGGTTCGTTGGTACTGGGCGTAATAATCTTGAACTTGTCATCGGCGCTGGGGTCTTCCGCCAGTTCCAGCAAAGCATAATCGAGCGTTTCGGCACTTTTGTAGCCCAATAAATTGACTACCTTAAACACGACCCCTTCTTCAATTTTGGTCTTGCTGCTCATGTAATGCCCGAAGCGCACTTGCATAGTGCTAACGGCGCGGGGCGTTTCATCGGTCTCGCTCTTTCTTACCACGTGCCAGTTGGTCAGCACCTTACCTTTGCCCACCAGAATAGCCGTACCAATCGCCTTGCCGTTCGCCTCTACCCGGCCTACTCCCAGCACCCGGTTTTTCATGCCTTCCAAAAAGAGCATCGGGTCGGTATATTGACCACGTTCGCTTATCAGGGTTTCAAGTTCGCTCTTGCTGGCCTCTATCGCCCCGTATTCGCTCAGGTTAAAAGTTGTATCAGTCTCTTCGCTCGGCTGGGTAGTCGGCAATTTAGCTTTGTACCCATCACCTATGTACAAGCTAATGTCCAGGTGATAGAGCTGAACATTGGCCTTATATTTCTCGGCATCGGCTTTAGCACGAGCTACTTCGGCTAACTTTTTGTCAATAGCTAACTGTTGCTTGCCAGCTTCAAACTCAAACTTTCTGTAGAGCTTGGGGTCAATTTCAAACATCATGTTGGCCTGATATTCGTTCAATAGCTCCTGCATTTGTTGGGCTTGCGCTACCTGATTTTCATAATAGTCTAGCTTCATTTTCAATAAAGGATCCATCAACCCGCCTGCTTTCTACGTTAATAAGCTTATAAAACTTCAAACCAACGGAAATAATGAAGACCCAAGAAAAGCGCTCACGCACACCGTATCCGAATTATAGCACAGGTTTCTCTAAATTAAACTAGCTCTGCTCGAAAATTTATAAAAATTTATCGTGCTTTATGTTTAAGGTTTATACCTTCGCTCGTCAGGGAAAGCCGATAAAAGGGGCGCTAATTTCGGTAGGGGCGCATCGCATACTCCCCATGCGCTTCAACTTAAGCCTTTTCCTTCAGATTGGTACTTCGGTGCGGCCCGCCCTGGAATAAATTCCGGGCTACATAGCTCAAGTGGATTAAAATCCACTGAATACCACATGACACCAGCCGCGTATCCAGTGGTTTTCAAACCACTTGAGCTACCTAGCCCGGAATTCGGCCCGTAGGGTTGCCTTGTGGGTATTCCAGGGCGGGTTTGCTCAACCAACACTCCCATAAGCTAAACCGTTTCCAAAGCATCTTGAAGCTGGACCGCCAGACCGGGCGGATTTGAGGATTGTACCACCACTTTCGGCGTTTTATGCCAGGTGGCACAGGCTCTGAGAGCGCCAGACAGGTCGGAAATTAGTTCGTCCGTGACGATAACGTCCGGCTCAAGATGCAGCGCCTTAACCTCGAAGCGGCCTTCCTTGCGATGCGCTTTGGGGTCGAGCCGCCCGATTAGCCTGCCCCGGTGCAAAATAGGTAGGGTAAAATAGCCGTATTGCCGTTTGGGAGCGGGGGTATAGCACTCGATGGTATAGCTGAAATCAAACAGCGCCTTCGCTCTGGCTCTATCCCAGACCACCGGATCGAAAGGCGAAAGTAGCGTAGTAAAGGTTGGTTGAATAGCGCCCGACGTTACCGAGTCAGCCAACGCCTGATTTGCTGGATGAATATAGGCCGGAGCGTCCCAGCCATCTACCTTAGCCTCAAGTAACGCCCCTTCTTTCGCCAGCGCCATTACCAGTGCCATCGTCTGCGGTTTACTGGTACGGAAATAATCGGCTACCCAGCGCGCTGTGGTTATACCCAGTGTCTGAACTGCTTTAAGAGCCAGTTCGCGCTGCACTGTATCCAGCGTTGGCATTCTGGCATCATCCCACTCTGGAAGCACCCGTTCTCGCAAATCGTAGATACGCTGAAAATTGTGGCGCGAAGCAATCATCAGTTCGCCACTGGTATACAATCTTTCGAGAGCTATTTTTTCCGGCTTCCAATCCCACCACGTACCCACTCGCCCATCGGTACGGGTAAAATCCGACGAGCGAACTGGGCCGCGTTCGTGCAAAGCTTCCAACACTTTGTTAGCTTCGGCGGCGTTGGCTTCCAGCCAGCTACGCGAACGAGCGCCACGTGAACCCAACATCAACCGCCGATAGAGCGGATAATCTTCGATAGGCAAAAAAGAGGCTTCGTGCGACCAGTACTCGAATAAAGCCCCTTCCGCCAGCAATTCATCCAACCAGCGCGGTTGGTAATCGCCCAGCCGACTCCACAGCACCAGATAAGGGCTGCGCGCCACCACGCTAATTGTATCAATCTGCAAAACCTGCATCCGCCGGATGGTCTCAAGCACATCTAGTTTAGTGGCGGGCTGAGTGGGGGGTTGGCACAAACCCTGCGCCGCCAGCAGCAGCGTGCGGGCCTGCTCAAAAGAAAATTGCATCAAATCCGAAACTCCTTGAAAGTTATTAGTTTTCAGTCCTCAGTTTTAGGTGTAGAACAAGTGTACCACAGCTTTTTCTTTCGGGCTATAGGCCAAACAAAGTAATTCCTACAAAGTGGGTAAGCGTCAATTTTTTGCAAAACCCGGACGTGAACGTCTGGGCTAAAAATAGTTGAGCTGGCTTATTCTTAGCCCGGACGTTCACGTCCGGGTAGGCTTGGCTGGCGCAAAACCTGACGCGCACTCCTACAAAGTTTCCTGATTGACATGGTTTAGCCCCTGCGCTAAATTAACCGCAGGTTTTTAACAGCAAGAAAAGGGAACTTCATATGGCACGTCGGTTTAGACTGCTACTTATCTTCATTTATCTGGCCGGGTTACTGGCTTTTGTCGGGCCGCAAACTATTAGCGCCATTGCCCCTACCCTGGAAATAGTTAATCTGCAAAATCGGCTAAATTACCCGCTTTCAATTGATTTTGGGGCGACCCTGCGCCCTTCGGTTCAGGTCGGGCCAAAGACCAAAGCCGTTTTGATGTATCGGCTTAATACTGCCACCCGCAACCGCAGCCTGCCTGCCCAGTTTAATCGCAAAGCCGATAACACTATTGACGTAAAAGTAAATCTGGAAGCCCGCGACTTCGTTTTTACGGGCGAACGAGTGAGTTATCGCTGGCTCTTGACTTTTGATGATGGTTCGAGTGCTACCACTTTTGACCAGGAACTGCTCTACTTTGACAATCGCTTTGAATGGCACGATGCCGAGCGCGGCTTGCACAAGATTCACTGGTACAATGGAGACCTTAACTATGTAGATGAGATTGTCAAAATTGCCGAAAATCAACGGGCCAAATTAAAACAACGCCTGGGCTTGAATAGCAGCGATAAGTACGACCTGTGGTTTTACGACCGACAAGACCCAATGACCCAGGTTTTTCAAGACCCCGAAATTAGGAACTTTTTAGGCGTAGCCGCCCCAACGCAGGGTGTAGCCGTTATACTCTTTCCGCCTATCAAAGCTGGTTCGAGCCGCTATATCAATAATACCAGCACGCTCGAACACGAAGTAACCCACCTGGTGCTGTACAGCCACGTAGGTCGGGCCATGCCTAGCTGGTTCGACGAGGGGTTTGCGACTTTTCTGACCGAGCCACACTTTGACGTACTCAAAGGCATAGTCAACAAAGCTGCTGGAACAGATAAATTTATCTCGCTTTCGACGCTTTCCTCCGAAAATTTTTATGGTCTGAACCTGGATTTGGCTTACGCTGAAGCTTCTTCGCTAATCGGCTATATCTCGGCTTTACATGGTGATGCCAAACTCAGCGAAATTATTGAACAATTCAAAAAGAACCGTAGTACCCCCTTCCGCCAGATTCTTAATACTGCGCTTACTACTACTTTAGACCAGTTAGAACGAGATTGGTTGGGCTGGCTCAAAGATGGTACACTTCCGGCGCTAAATGCCGCCACGCCCACATCTGCCGCCGAACCTTCCGCCACCGTAATTCGGATACCAGCTACTATCGCCCCGATTCTAATCGAAACTGCCGTTCCTGCCCCGACTACCCCTGCTCCGACTACGGCTGCTGCTACCACCAATGCTGTTGCCACGCAAACTGTACCTGCTTCAGTCGTTGCAGTAGGCCCATTGCCGCCCACTAAAGCAACGCCACAAGCCAATAATGCGCCTGCGTCACAAACTAAAGTTGGCTTGCGCCAGAGCAACGGTCTGGGCGTTAACAATCTGCTTCCACTATTCGCCATCTTTGGAGTGCTGATATTGGTGTTAAGTATTGGATTAGTGGTTACTTTAGTGCAACGCACCAGAGACCGATAAATTAACCACCTATTCCAATTCCAGTAGGGCGCAATGATGAACTTTAATAAAATAAACCGAGTATGCCAGTAGGGGCGTATCGCCTACGCCCTTGAACACAGGGCCAGGTCTAAAGGGCGGATGCGATTCGCCCCTACGAAACCATTGCCCATACCCGGATTTGATAGTTAAACTTCATAATTGCACCCAAATCAGGGTTTGCCCCTTCAAACCCCTACCAGGATTGGTTCTAAATCAGGTGTTAGTATAAAATAAAAGAGCGCCGTCTGCTCTCCGGCGCTCTCTGGTATAGGAGGATTTTCTAAGAAGTGTGTTAAGAGGAAGTTCAAAGAAGAAAATTTGAAGAATAGTTTTGTAAGAAGCTACTGCGTTGTTATTATTTGTTATGCTAGATCATAGTTGCAACATTCTTACAAAGTGATTATAGCGGCTGAAAGCAATCTTTTTTATGACCTGTATCGCTTCAAAAATGTGATTTAAGTCACACATCTTTGTAACTTTACGGACTGCTTACCTCAACCTCTATGACTGTATTGTAGAGAAAAAACATTACGAAAACCATTACGGTTTTCGTAATTTTACGAATTTGTGTAACTATTTTAGAATTACCTTCTAAATCACCGCCATAAAAATTTGTGAGCAAAGAAAAAGGAAGGCTCATTTTAGCCTTCCTCTAACAATATTACAAGGACTAAAATTTTACTGCGCGTCCATGCGCTCCGTCGCCCAAAGCTTAATCAATTTATCGTCCGCCCCGGTTGCCAGATAGCGGTCATCGGGCGAGAAAGCAATCGCATTGATAAGGTCGGAGTGACCTTCAATAATCGCTAATTCAACCGTGCTGGAAACATCGCGTAGCTTGACCAGATTGGAAGCAGAAGCCAGCGTGCGCCCATCATGCGAGAATGCCACCGCCTGCACCCAATCGCCGCCATTGTTGCGGAAAGTTTTTTCATCCAGACCAGTTTCCAGACTCCAAAGTTTTACACTTTTATCGTGCGACCCAGATGCAATTTGCTTGCCGTCCGGCGCAAAGCTCACTGCCGAGACCGCCTGATCGTGTCCTTCCAACACTGCTACTTCTACGCCGCCGGGCAGTTCCCACAGGCGTAAAGTGCCATCTTTGGAAGCCGACACCAATCCATCGTTTTCGGGCGAGAAAGCCAGCGCCAGTATATTGTCGGTATGGCCTTGCAAAGTTTCGAGCAATTTCCAGTTATCGGCATCCCATAATTTAATCGTGCGGTCTGCCGAAGCCGAAGCCAACAATGCCCCATCCGGCGAAAAACCCACTGCCGCTACCAGCCCAGCATGTCCCTCCAAAATTCTGACTGGTTCGCCACCCGGTAATTGCCAGAGCTTGACCGTCCAATCGGCCGAGGCCGAGGCCAGATAGTGACCATCGGGCGAGAAAGCGACGGAATAAACCGCGCCATTATGCCCGGTCAGCGTTTTAACCACTTCGCCACTCTCGACATTCCAAAGCCGAACGCTTCGGTCAAGTGAAGCCGATGCCAGCAGCGTGCCATCGGGCGAGAAAGCCAGCGAGTTGATGTAATTGGTATGTCCCGCAAACGTTCGGATATGGCTGCCCAACGGAATGAAGCGATAAGAAGTGCGTGGCGTGCGCTGGTGTTTAGTCGCGCCCAGTTTGCGGATAAGCGAAGAATCGGTCTTACCTGCCGGACTCGCCAGTTTGGGGTCACTTTTGGGTAACGAACCCGGACGCTGAGTAGCAATAGAAATACCATTAGCGAGTAGCGGTAGCCCCTGGGTAGGCTTGAGCGAAGCGCCATTTTCCCTGGCGGCAAGCGGTAAGGTATCCTGGTCGGCGGTAGGTTTAGACGCACCGTTTTTGGTGATACCTGGCTGGAAAGGCGGACGGTTTTTGCGTGGATGGGCCAGCCCTTCCAAAACATAGCGAAAATGTTCGGCTAATTCTCCGGCGGATTGGGGCCGGTCTTTGGGGTCTTTTGCCAGAGCCGAAGCGATTACTTCATCCAGCTCTATTGGTAAATCGGGTTTAACTTTTTGTAAAGAAGGTATTGGCGCTTCGCGGTGCAGGGTGCGCCATTCCTGGGGGCTGCCGTTATTGGCCCGGAACGGCAATCGTCCCGTCAGCATCTGGTAAAGAATAATGCCCACTGCGTAAATATCGCTACGCCGTCCGGCCAGATATTCCCACTGTTCGGGGGCCATATATGCCGGTGTCCCGCAAGGCTTTCCCTGAATCATGGAGCGGGTAGCGCTGATATTATAAATCTGCGATAAACCAAAATCGGCCACCACCAGACGGTTCTGGCCTGTGACAAGTAAATTATGCGGCTTTAAATCGCGATGAACAAATTTGTGGCTATGGGCCGAATCCAGTCCTGCCGCCGTCTGCTGAAGATAGTGGTTAGTTTCAGTCAGGGAAAATGGGCCACCTTTGCGGGCCAGCTGATAGGCCAGCGAACCGCCCTGGGCAAATTCTGTCACCAGATAGGCCATATCCGGCAATAAATCGAAGTCGAAAAGGCGCAACAAGTTATGGTGGGTTAGCTGGTAAAGCGTGCGAATTTCCGTGCCGAACTCAGCCCGCACCTCCGGGTCGTAGACATATTCATTTTTCAAGAACTTGATGGCGAACATATTTGCCAGATCAATTTTCTGGCGCTCTAGCCGCACATCAACTGCTCGCCAAACCTCACCGAAGTTACCATCGCCCAATCGTTGCGCCAGGCGGTAGCGGTCGGCGATAATCATTCCAGGTTTGAATTCAGGTGACTCCTGCTGCATTAGCGGTCTTTCCCTCATATCTTAACGTAGCTTGAACTAAGGTCCCTCTTCATTTTATTACAAAGCAAGTTTTTTTTCAAGGAGTAGCAGAATATTGGTGTAATTCCTAACTAATTAGAAGAGCTGATGGAACCACCTCACCTACAACCACCTGATTTGCCCAGTCAGCTAGTCTGATATTTGCAAATTCTCCCCCGAAGTCCTCCCGATGCTGATTTGTGTTTAATTATAGCATATTTATTACAACTTAAAATACTCTTTCCGATTTGTTTTAAAAATAACTCACAAAGTTCACAATCCTACGCTCAAAATTGGTTAATTCTAACATTACCTTTGGTAATAACCGCATCGGCAGCAAATTACTCAGGAAGAGGCTCGGCGCTGGTATCACTATGGCGGAAGGTGGTGGATTTGGTGCGCTCGATACGCATAATAAGGCCGCAATGGGGGTCGGGACAGGTGACGCGGCTATCGGTCTCCATCCAATCATTAGGGTGAAGCGGGCGTTGTTTAGCTGGTAACAAAGCCGCCACCGATTGCAGGGCATACAAACAAAAAAACCGTCCTGCCAGAATACTGAGCTTGCCACCCTTTAGTTCAAAGTAATCGCCTACTACGTGGTCGCAAGTGCAGTTGCCGTTAATTTCATCAATCCGCACTCGCAGGTCGTATAAGGTAAATTCGTCCGAATGTTCAAAACTCATTGAAACTCCATGCTAATCTTTGGAGCATCCGCAAAATTACTAGACATTACTGAAATTTCTCCTTTTTGGTTGTTGCTTATCTTTTTACATAGTAGGACTTTCGTTTGACCCTGTAAAAGTAGTAGCGATTTATGGTGTTTAAGAAATTAATCCGTAATCATTGTAGGAGGGGGCTGTGCCCTCGATTTCTACCCAAACCAGACCTTTTCGAGGACACCGCCCCTCCTACAATGATTATGCTGTTTACGGATTTAATTCTTAAACACGATTAATCGCTGTTCGGATGCGCTCCACCAACAGCGATTAAAATCGCTACTACCAAAGCGAAAGTTCTCGCCTCTTTACGTGAATAAACTCTGTCAAGGTACGTTAGATTAGTCCTGCACATCCGTAGCTAAATAGTCGGTATCAGCAACGGGTTCTTTCCAATTGGTATCTTTTTCGACGGTGTAAGGCGAGACTGCCAGATGAATCATAAAACTATCGGGGGCGGCCCCGTGCCAGTGGTCTACTTCGTGTTCGCTGTAAATTGTATCCCCGGCATTTATGCGCGTGAGCGGCCCACGCCGCTCTTGAAACAGCCCTTTCCCCGCTACGATATGCAAAACCTGACCTTTGGGGTGAGAATGCCAGTGGGTTCTGGCTTTAGGCTGGAAATAGACCCGCAATAATTTAGTGCCGGGTACATCCGGCAAAGCCTCGCTCTTCACCAGTTCTTCGATAGCGACTGTCCCGGTAAAGTGTCCGCCCTCAGTTTCAGTCTTTTGAAGTTGGGCCGAGACTTCGGTGCTTTTCTTTTTAATCATAACCAGCAATTCCCTTCTGAATAAGCTAAATAACCTGAATAACTCAAATAACCTGAAATAATGACAGAAATAAGCTTTGGTGGTTTGAGCGGGAGTGATTAATCCAAGACTACCAGCTTTCAGACCCAAAAACAAGTCCACATTGAACAGGGGGTGAGCGTCAGTTTTTTGCAAAAACCGAATGTGAACGTCCGGGTTGGCTTGACCCTAGTACAAAAATTGACGCGCACCCTTGAACAGGTGAAAGTAAACAAATGAAAGTGAAAATGCAAAAATTAACAAAAAAGTAAGCTTCCTGTTGAGCGATTTTCTTTGGTCGGAAAAATCGCTCAACAGGAAGCTTGCTTTTTTGTTAAGGAGTATAATATTCCATAATTCAATTCGAATTTGGCAGCAATGACAGGAGAAGCAGCAATGGACAACTTACAAGATTTTGTACGAGCTAACAACGCGGCCTGGTGGACGGAACATATGGGCTTGCCCCGGATTGATAGCGCCCCAACCAACGACGAATTGCGGGCTGCCGGAAAAGCCCTTTACCAAAAGACGCTGGTTAAAGCAATTTGCGAATGGAAGCCACCCGTACACCGCCGTGACCCGGTGGAGATTATTAGCGCCAGCAACGTTGACCGCTTGCCAGCGCTAATTCCAATTCGGATTGGTCGAATGATTGAGTCGCCATTTGCCTTTTTGCGTGGTTCGGCGGCGGTAATGGCGGCAGATTTAGTCACTTCACCTCCAACCGGGCTTCAGGCCCAAATCTGCGGCGATGCCCATCTCAGCAATTTTGGCTTTTACGCCTCGCCCGAACGCGAAATCGTAATTGATATTAACGATTTCGACGAAACCGTTTTCGCGCCCTGGGAATATGACCTCAAACGCTTAACGACCAGTCTGGTAGTAGTCGGGCGGCGCAACGGCATCAGCCAAACCCATACCCGCGAGGCGGCTTACCACTGTAGCCGCACCTATCGCGAAACCGTCACGGGTTTTGCCACAATGCCGGTGCTGGATTTTTGGTACTTCCGGCTGACGGCGCATACCCATGACCCGGCTCATTTTTCAACCGAGCTACTGGATAAATTTCTCAGGGTGGAAAAGAAAGCCCTCAAAAACGGGCATGAGCGCGTAATCGAGAAATGGACTACCCGGCGCGAAGAAGCCGGGCGAAAATTTATCGTCCAACCGCCGGTGCTTACAGAGCTACCTGAACAAACTAAAGAAGCTATCAGTAGCGCGCTAAATTCCTATATCGAAACGCTCTCGCCCGAACGCCGGGTACTGAGCCAGCGCTTTGCAATTTGCGATGTAGCTTTTCGAGTGGTGGGAGTGGGCAGCGTCGGCACTCGTGCTTATGTAGTAATGCTGCAAAGTAACGCTAATAATTATATAATCTTGCAGGTAAAAGAGGCTTGCCCTTCCGTGTTTGCGCCCTATGTCGCGCCGCAAGCTTACACCCACAATGGGCAGCGCGTTATAATGGGGCAGAAGTGGATGCAAACCGTCAGCGATATTTTGCTGGGCTGGACTACGATTGAGGGCCGTCACTTCCTGGTGCGCCAGTTCCGCGACAAAAAAGGCTCGATTGACCCCGAAAAATTAACCGGGGAGGAATTGGTCGAGTATGGACGGGTGTTAGGCTCTATTCTGGCTAAAGCGCATTGCCGTTCGCTCCATCCGGCTTTGTTGGATGGCTATTGCCAGGGCAACGAAGAACTAGACGAAGCGATGGCCCATTTCGCCGAGGCTTACGCCGACCAGACCGAGCGCGATTTCGAGGCGCTAGTCAGGGCGGTCAAGGTGGGCAAACTCCCGGCTGTGACGGGGGTATAAAAAGTTTCTAGTTTCTGGTTTCTGGTTTAATCTGCCACCAGAATAAATTTTAACAAAATAAACTGATTTTATTTAGTTTTGGAAAATTTTCGCGAAAATTTTCCAAAACTAAAAAGGTCTATGGGCTTCAGTCCAGATGTAAGAAAAAGGTCAAAACTCAGACCAAAATTGATTATGTAAAGTAAGGGGATGATGAGAGTGAGCGAAAAAGCAAAGCAGAAAAAAATCGGGCGCTGGTTGGCGCTGGTGCTGGGCGTTGCCAGAACGTTTGGTTGGATACGAGTGCGTAAGTATTTGTACAGGCTGGTAGTGCGGCGGTTGGCGATGCTAGACCGGGTGATAAATGAAACCACGCCGGAACAGGAAGGCTTACCTTATGAAGAAATCTGGTTCAAAAGCCGCGACGGATTAAAGCTGCACGGCTGGTTTATTCCCGCTTCTGTCGAAAACAGGCCAGGCAAGGCAACTATTATAGTAGGACATGGACATGGCGGGAGCAAAGTCACCGATTTGCGCTATGCTTCGCTGTTTTTGCGCGGCGGCTACAGCGTTTTTATGTTCGATTTTCGGGGACACGGTCAGAGCGACGGGCCGATTGGCACTTCGATGGGCTATTGGGAGCGCTACGATGTTGCCGGAGCGGTAGATTGGCTCTTGGGGCGAGGACTGAACCGCCTGGGAATGTTCGGTATTTCGATGGGTGGAGCAATTGCGATTCTGGCTACCGCCGAAAATCCGCACATCAAAACGGTGGTGGTGGATAGCGCCTACTCGCATCTACCACGTTCAATTGCGGCGGAGCTAAATAATATGTGGGGCGTTCCTTTCTGGTTGGCCCGTCCGCTCGGTTGGTATGGCTACCGAATGTTGTCGCAGCACCAAGGTTTCTCCTGGCGCGAAGGCCATCCAGCCGATGTCGTGGCGAAAATAGCGCCGCGCCCTATTCTTATTATCCACCCCGATGAAGACCGCCTGACGCGCGTGGAAAACGGTCATATTCTCTACAAAAAAGCCCACCACCCCAAAGAACTGTGGATTCAGCCGGGACTCAGCCACGCGCAAGGCTATGAAGTTTATGGTCTGGAATATGAACGACGTATAATCGAGTTCTTAAACCGGGTAGATTGGAACGCTGCGCCCTCATTCGTCCCGCCCGAACGAACGCTGGACGGCAAAAGCGTTCCTCAGCCTGAAAGCGAACAATCACTAACGCCTTCGTATTAGAGGAAACAAAAAGCGCAACCAATTTAATTGTATAGTATAGCCCGTGAATGGTCGCGGACTATAAGGAGGAAAAACTATGACTGTTTTGGCTGCTGAAGTTCAAGAGCGGCGCTACACTGTTGAGGAATACATTAACGAAGGGTTGTACGAAGACGAGGATGGTTTCAAGTATGAATTAATCGGAGGGAGATTAGTGCCAAAGCAGCGACGACAATCCGGCCCTAGCGCCGAACACGCTAAAATTGTTACAAAAATAAGCCAATTTTTAGCCAACTACCTGGATAATAATGGTATTGGACAAACTTATAGCGGCGGTGCTTGTCTCATGGATGAAATAACGGGTGATTACTATATTCCTGACGTGATGTTTTTGACTAACCAGCGCGTTCCGGCGAACCAGGAGGATACTCTGCCATACCCTGATTTAGCCATCGAAGTAGTTTCGAGAACGGACATCTGGTACGACGTGCGGGCAAAGGTCGGCAAATATTTACAAACTGGCACGCGCATGGTCTGGATAGTGTTTGCGCCCGACCGGGAAGTGCAGGTCTATCGCTCCGGCTCTAAAAAGATTTACGCTGACCAGGACGAATTAGACGGCGGAGATTTGTTGCCCAACTTTAAGATAGCAGTAAGTCGGGTGTTCGCATAGGATAAATCGAGCGCCCAGCACCCTCCTAGAGACTACTTCTCGATTTTGAAGATTTTGATAGTTGGGCCGGGGTGGTCGTTGCTTTCGCCAGGAAATTCAATCACCATTTTGCCGTCGCGGAAAAGAGCAGCGTAGTTAGCGGCGGCTTCAGTATCGGTTGCAATCAGGTCACGGTAGTGATAAGAACTGGCGATGAGATAGCTGTAACCTTGCTGCTTGTACCATTCGAGCGGGTGCGCCCCGATAGGGCGGCGTTCGTCCGCGCCGGGATAGCGTCCGGCAGGCAGAATAGGGGTTTGCGGCTCAACCCGCAGCTTTGCCCCAGCCGGAATATTTTGCACAATCCAGGTGGCGGCGGTCTGGCGCGTATCGGGCTGCAAATAATAACGATCAGTCAAAATCGAGTGCTGGATGGCGAAGGCAAAGAAAAGAGCGAATAAGCCTAAAGATACAGCACTGATTCCTATCGAGCCGCCATACTTGCTGCTTTTCCAGTCCGCCGGAGCAAACCGCCAGAGCCAACCAGCTATCGCCACCAGCAAAACCGCGCTCAAGATTGCCAGCGGCGGCAAAAGCGGCATCAAGTTACGTGAGAAATATACCCGCGCCGACGAGAAAAAGAAATAGCCTACCGCCGGAAACGACAAAATCAGCCAATCCGTCCGTCGCTGCCGTAGCAAGGCAAACAGGATACTGCCCGCTAAAACCAGACTGGCTTGATAGACAAAGGCTTCGTTGTAGAAAAAGGAAAGATAGGCCGACCAACTGGCTTCTTCACTGGCCGAGCCATGCCCCAAAATAGTGTAGTGGCGCACCTGAAAGGCCATTTCGTTGAGAAAACCGGGCAAATCGAGCAGGGCGAACGGGGTAGTCAACAGAAAAACGCCCGCCGCAATAGCGAAAGTACCAATCAACCAGACCACCCGCCCGCGCTTTTCCCGGTCAGCCAAAAAATGCGCCAGCACGACGGTAAACAGCACCACCGCCACGTTATATTTTGAGCCAATCGCCAGCCCCGCCGCTACCCCTGCCAGCCAGTACCAGTACCGTTCGCCGCTCTTAAAAATATAAACCGCGAACAACAGCGTCAGAGCCGAGAAGAAAGTCACCATTACATCGGGCGTGACGTAATGCGAATGTTCGGCGTGAAGCGGTAGCACTGCCAGCACCAGCGCCCCCAATAAACCAATTCCCGCGCCGTACAAAGCCCGCCCGATTAAAAAGGTCAGGAAAACGGTGGCTACACCGAATATAGCCGACATATAGCGTCCGACCAAAAAGAAACTTTCAGTCGGAATATCGCTCAGGTTTTTGATAGTGGTGTTGGAAACACCCGCGAAGAAGGTCGGGACGGATAAAACAAACTGGGCATAAAACGGCAGGCTAGGCCAGCGAAAGAAATGCGGATTAAAATCGCCCGTCTGAAGCATTTTTAAGGCTGTATTAACCATTGCTGGCTCATCCGGGTTATCAAAATATGGTAAGCTTTGCCGCAAGCCTACGAAGCGCAACCCAAAAGCGATTAGCATTATCAGGGCCAGCGCACTATTTTCAAGCGTGAAAGCTACTCGCAGCCAACTTCTTAGTTGCGCCGGGCGCAAAGCATAAAAGCGGGCTACTGCACCAATTCCGACCAGCCCGATTAACCCCAGCGCGGGCAACCGCGAAGGTAAGGCCAACCACAAAACTACCCCTAGCGCGACCATTAATCCCAGCGCCCAGTCAAAATAAGGCAAACGCAAAAAGGATAGTCTATCACGCTGCGCTGGAGCAGGTGTCTCCGGCGGTGTTTCGGTCATTAGTGCAGTATTCGCTTGTTTTAGCTTTGGCTCGATAATAATCTGTTACTCCCTGGCCTGATTGTTTGAAGGCTGGACATACTCTTAGGCTCAAATCGAGGTTTGGTAGATATGGGTTGGGTTTCCCAATCTTGTTTGAGATGAGTTAGCGTTCAAGGGCGAGGCAACCTCGCCTTTACAATTGAACTAACCTTGTAATTATGTCCAACCTTCAATTACTCAACTCAGGCCGGATTCTAACAGCATGTAGGCACAACGCCAATTTTTGGTTTGGTTTTCCATTCAACTATCTATTTCTACATAGGTCTATTATAACTATACCGCTATTTTTGATAGCAAGATATGTTGTTCTTACGATGCAAAACCGATTACCGTCACGTCTCTTATACCTAAAATGTGTCAAAACCCCTTCTTCTTATTCTGACCTTACTAAACCGCCGCTATTTTATCATGTAATGCTGATCTAGGAAAATCGCCGTTGCTAATGTAGGCACCCCGCATTTTATTATATAATGCTGAAGGCGGCTTGCTCCATAGTTGAGCAAATAACAAAGCAGCCCACCAATTCATTTGGTGAGCTTGTATCCTCATAATAAAAATCTTTTAGCACAAAATTATAACAACTTTTCATCCGATCATCCGACGGAACCAGAAAGGAACAGCAACACTGAAGAAGCAACTGAAGAACGGGCAAGGTCAATCCGCTCGACTGGTGCTGGGTCTGGCAATTGGGGGAAGTAGCACTCTAGGCGGATTGGCGCTGGGCTATGCCCGTTACATCGAACCTTATTGGCTGGACATCAGTCGCCAGCAGTTAAAACTTTCTCCTCAAGTTAATGCAGGCTGGCGCGGCTACCGTATCGCCTTTATGAGCGATTTTCACATGATGAAAGAAGGCGAACCACTCCGTACCGTGAGGGAAGCCTTCGCCCAAACCCTGGCCCTCAAACCCGATTTGGTGGTGCTGGGCGGCGATTACTTTGGCAAGGGAGTCTGGAATCCGGCGATGGGTCGCCTGATTTGCACTTTGACCGAAGCGGGCTTGCCTGTAGTCGGCGTAATGGGCAATCACGATTATTTCGGGCGACGGCACGACCCGGAACGCATTATCGAGAATTTAGGCAAAGCTGGCGTAAAGCTGTTACGCAATCAAGCCCTGCCGCTCCATTATAATGGTCAACAAAGCTGGGTCGTCGGCATGGACGATAATGACCGGGGCGAACCCGATTTAGCCGAAGCCACCGCCGACCTCTCCCCAACTGACCGGCCCTTGCTGGTGCTTTCGCACAACCCCGAATATGTACCGGAATTGCCCCATAATTTCGCCGAACTGGTCTTGAGCGGTCATACGCATGGCGGTCAGGTCAACCCGGCCCTGCCGCCGTTTCACGATAGGCTCAACTGGACGCGCTTTACCCACACCACCCACCGCACCCGCTACCCGCTCGGCTGGTACAACGTCAACGACAACCGCCTCTACGTCAGCCGAGGACTCGGTATGAGCGGCTTCCGTCTCCGTTTCAACGCCCGCCCCGAACTAACCATCTTTGAGTTTATATAAATTTGAGTTATGGGTAGAAGAAAAGAAGAAAGAACAGGGCACAGCCAGTGGTTGCGCCCTGTTCTTTCTTCTACCCATAACTCAAAGAGGTAATTTAAGTTTCCAGGCCAAAAATGGTATACTACCAGATATATAACAAGAGAGAAGAAAAAGCTAAAGAAAAGAAAAGGCAATACCCAAAAGAAGTGGCTGGAAATAGTGGAGTTATGACTTACGATACAAAAGTGCGGCAGCAATATCGCGAAATCAAGGCGAAACACGCGGACGCGATACTGTTGTTTCGGCTGGGCGATTTCTACGAAGTATTTCTGGAAGATGCCCGCATTCTGCACGAAGAACTGAATTTAACCCTGACCAAGCGCGACAAGAATAGCAGCGACCCCTGGGATATGGCGGGTATCCCTTATCACGCCCTGGATAAATATTTGCCTCGCTTGATTGAAAAGGGCCGCAAGGTAGCGATTTGTGAGCAGATGACCGAACCGGGGAAGGGTCTGGTCGAACGCGAAGTAGTGCGGGTGGTGACACCGGGGACGGTGATTGAGCCAAGTATGCTGCTGCCCAAACGCAACAATTATCTCGCCGGGCTGTGGCTGGACGAGAAACTCAAGTCGGCGGCGCTGGCCTACACCGATATAACTACCGGCGAATTTTACTGCACCCAATTTATCGAGCGCGATTTGGAAGAACTGCGATTGGTGTTGCGGCAAGAACTGGGACGACTTGCCCCGGTGGAATTACTTGTGCCAAAGAAATTTGAGCGACGGATGCGGCCTGAACAGCTTTTCGCCGCTACCGATGAGGACGAAGACCCTCTGCGCCCCTTCCGGGAGCTTTTCACTTCACCCGAATTGCGCCCCACCCTGACCCCTTACGACGGGCAGCACTGGAACGAGGACGTAGCGCGGCGGGCGTTGCTGGAACATTTTGAAGTCGCTTCGCTGGAAGGTTTTGGGATGGCAGAAGTGCCGCTGGCGGTGCGCGTGACCGGGGCGATGGTGGCCTATATCAAGGAGATGCAAAAGGGCTATTTGTCCCAGCTTTGTACGCCCGCTACCTATACCACCAAAAATTATATGGCGCTCGACCAGCAAACCCGGCGCAATCTGGAACTATTGGAAAGTGGGCGGAGCGGCTCGAAAAAACACTCGCTCTATGGTGTGCTAGACCAGACCCGCACCAATATGGGCGGACGGATGCTGCATCGCTGGCTCAACCAGCCTTTGCTCGAATTGCCGGAACTACAGGCCCGCCAGGAAACGGTAGCAGCTTTCTACACCCATACGGCTTTGCGTGATGGAATCGCAAATTTGCTGTGCGAAGTGCAGGATATAGAGCGCCTGACCGCACGGGCGGCTCAAAAAGTAGCCTCGCCGCAAGAGCTTTTCGCGCTACGGGCCAGCCTGGAACAAATCGGGCCGATACGAGCTTTATTGGAGGAAGCACCCGTTAGCAGTACCGTTTTTGTGACTCAATTAAACCGACTTGACCATTGCGCCGATATAATTGACCTGATTAGCCGTGCGCTGGTTGACCAGCCGCCCAACAAACTGGGTAAGGGCAACGCCGACAACCCGGTCTACGCCATCCGGCCCGGCTTCAGCGAAACACTCGACCACCTGAAAGAAAGCGCACGCGAGGCTAAAGAGTGGATTAGCCAGCTACAGCAGACCGAACAGGCCCGTAGTGGCATTACCAGCCTGAAGGTCGGCTTTAATCAGGTGTTTGGTTACTATATCGAAGTGACTTCGAGCAATTTAGCGAAAGTGCCAAAGGAGTACATTCGCAAGCAAACTTTGGCGAACGGCGAACGCTTTATTACGCCCGAACTCAAGGAAAAAGAGAATATCGTGCTGACCGCTTCCGAGAAAATCGAGCGGCTGGAGCGCGAACTTTTTCGCAAGGTAATGGAAGAAATCGGCCTTAACCGGGCGCGGCTGATAGCAACTGCAACGGGCGTAGCGGAACTGGATGTATTTTGCGCGCTGGCCCAGGTTGCAGTCGAGAACAACTACTGCCGCCCGGTGCTGAACAATAGTCCAGCAATAAAAATTAGCGGCGGACGACACCCGGTGGTGGAAGCGGCCAGCCGTGAACATATCTTTGTACCGAACGATACCTGCCTGAACAGCCAGCAAGAGCAAGTGCTGGTGATAACCGGGCCAAATATGGCGGGCAAATCTACTTTCTTGCGGCAAGTTGCCTTGATTACGCTGATGGCTCAGATTGGGTCATTTGTGCCAGCCGATAGTGCTACTGTTGGGCTGGTAGACCGCATCTTTACTCGCGTAGGCGCACAGGATGATATTGCCACCGGGCAATCTACCTTTATGGTCGAAATGACCGAGACGAGCTATATCTTGTCGCACGCCACCCCCCGTTCGCTGATTATTCTGGATGAGGTCGGGCGCGGCACGAGTACTTACGATGGACTGGCGATTGCTCAGGCAGTGGTAGAGTATATTCATAATAATCCGAAGTGCGGTGCAAAAACGCTCTTTGCGACCCACTATCATGAGCTAATCGAACTGGCGAATGTGTTGCCGCGCGTGCGTAATTTTAATATGGCAGTGACGGAAGAAGGCCAAAAGGTGCTTTTTCTACGCAAGGTGATACCGGGCGGGGCTGACCGCAGCTATGGTATTCACGTGGCGCAACTGGCCGGGTTGCCGCGCAGCGCCATTCACCGGGCTGAAGAGTTGCTGCTGAAACTTGAAGGCGACGAACCCGAATTGCGCCCGCGTCCCCGCCGCAACGGTCACGCAAAAGCTAATAGCAACGGCAACGGGCAGCAAATGAGCCTTTTCGCGCCTACCGCCCTGGCCCTTCAAAGCGAAGAACACCCGGTGGTGAGCGAATTGCGCGATTTGAATATTATGGAGCTTTCACCGCTCGAAGCGATTAACAAGCTGTACGAATTGCAGCAAAAGGCCACCCAATCTAAAGATGCGTAGGAGCGCGCAATAACCGATTTTAGCAAAATAAACCGGGTATCACGGTAGGGGCGAATCGCATACGCCCCATACGCATCAAGCTAAGAAAGAGGCTGAGCTAATAGCGCGGTGGTAAGGGTCGCCTGGGACTAAACTCCCAGGCTAAAAAGCTAAAGCCGTCTGAAGGCGGCTGAAATTCAGTCAGACCACGGGGTATTTTAGTGAGCTTCAGCTTACTTTAGCAACTTAGCCTGGGAGTTTAGTCCCAGGCGGACTGCACTGGCCTACCAATTTCAGGCTTAAATCCTTAGCTTGATGCGTATGGGGCGAATCGCATACGCCCTTGAACGCTAGGTCAGGTCAAACGGGCGTATGCGATTCGCCCCTACCACGACAATTTTAACAAGGAAAAGTAATTATCCAGCCCTTAAAAACCACTATCCAAACTGAAATTACCTTGCCACGAGCCGAACGAAGACTGCGCCCGTTAAATTTTTGGTTTGGTTTGCTTGCCATTGGCTTGATAGCTTTGCTGACTTTTGGGCTGGCTTACCAGACCCCGGCCACTTTTCAGGTCACGGCGGGTCAGGCCGAACAAAGCGAGTATCTCCATAATTTCTATCCGCCCGAAGGCACGGACAACCCGGCTACGGCTTTTCGCTGGGGTACGACTGGCGCGGGGGTAGTGCTGCCGCCTCTGAACGGATCGAGCAAAATTACTTTGCGCCTCACGGTTATTCCTCGCCCCGGTCAGCGCGCCGAAACACCCTTAATCGTGCGAATAGACCAAAAAGAAGTTGCCCAGTTTAGCCTGAAAACCGATTGGCAGGACTACAGCTTTACGCTGGACAAAAAACTAGCCGCGCCCGGCTA
Organism: Chloroflexia bacterium; assembly: GCA_038209275.1. Lineage (GTDB taxonomy): Bacteria > Chloroflexota > Chloroflexia > Chloroheliales > Chloroheliaceae > L227-5C. The sequence continues at coordinate 19,608 of JBBQXW010000024.1, forward strand.
TCTCGACCTGGAATTGGACGCGCCCGCTTTTCAAGTTAAAGGAGACCGCCGCCTGTTTACCGTAGCCTTTAGTTCAGTGCGTGTCGAAAGTTTGCCCGGTGTGCCGCCGCTCGGCAATTTTGGGGCTGTGTGGCTGGCGGCGCTGGCTTTTTATGTGGCGTTGGCCCTTCAGCGAACGCGCTTATTTTTGGCGTGGCGTTTCTGGCCTGAAATCGGCGCGATTGGTTCTATAGTAATTATTGCCGGGCTGATAATTTTGGCGCGGCCCTGGCTGTCGCTGGGTTGGTTCGGTGTTCTGCTGGGAACAGGATTAGCGACGGGTATTTCATTTGTGCTAAGGTCAATTTTCGAGCGGGATATTAAGTCCATTCCTGCTGATTTGCAAGATTTAGTGGTAGGCGAGAAATCGAGGGCGCAGCCCCCTCCTACAGAAATATCGGGTGACGTGGGAAAATCGAAGGCGCAGCCCCAATTTCAATCCTCGTTCCTCCGTCCTCGTTCCTCCGTCCTCGTTCCTCCGTCCTCAGTCCTTTTCCTTCTCCTTCTTCTTGCGATTGCAGCGCTGGTACGATTATATAATCTGGATGGGTCGCCGTTGGGGATTCAGCCGGATGAGGCGGGATTGGGATATGACTCGTGGAGCGTGCTGAAAACCGGGCGCGACCATCATGGGGAGCTTTTTCCGCTTTTCTTTCGCTCATTTAACGATTATCCGACGGGCGTGGCAAACTACGTGGCTATTCCTTTTATTGCCCTGTTTGGGCTGGATGTCTGGTCGGTGCGGTTGCCGTTTGCGCTGCTGGGCATTGGATTGACCGGGTTTAGCTACGGGCTGGCGGTAGAATTATTTCGCGGCGTGGCGGGTGTAAAGGCGGCACGATATATCGGTTTGCTGGCGGCACTGTTCGTGGCGCTTTCGCCCTGGGCTATCAGCCAGAGCCGGGCCGCTTCGCTGGTCTCGACGCTTTCGTTCTTCTTTGTCGGTGGTTTCTGGCTGATGCTGATAGCGCTACGGCGCGAAGCCGAAGGCAAAAAAGCAGGCTGGGCCTGGATTGGCTCAGGATTAATGTTAGGGACCGCAACCTGGACTTACCACACTATGAAGCTTTTTATGGCTCTGTTCGTGGTCGGGTTGCTGGTGGTCTATTGGCGGCTTTTCTGGCAAAAACGACGCGCTTTCGTGGCCTGGGCCATCCCGTTTACTTTGGTCTCTTTGCCTTTCACAATTGCCTTGTTGGTCGGCTGGAAGCAAATCAACTATCGCTTTAGCCAGATTTCGGTCTGGTCGGATACCGACCCGCTAAGTGGGCTGGAAATAGCCATCGGCAATTATTTCAGCCACTTTGACCCATTCCGGCTTTTTTTCAAGCTGACCGGGGATTATGCACCGACTTTCAGCAGCCGTCCGGCCTGGATTGGGGTGGTGCTGCCCGCCCTGGCAATTCCAACCATTGTTGGTCTAATCGCGACTTTTGGCAAACAGTGGCGCAGACGACCTGAAATCCGGCTGGTGTGGTTCTGGCTGCTCATTTTTCCGTTGGGCGATGCTCTGACCAAAGACGAAGTGCCGAACGAAGTACGAGCTATGACCGGGATAGCCCTGTTTGAGATTCTAGCCGCTTTTGGCTGTTATTTTATTTATGTAAAGTTAAAACAAGCTGGGCAAGCTCGACTACTGCGAAGTGTCAGTACCGCTTTCTGGCTGCTCTTTGGCATTTGCGCCTTACTATATCTGCATTTTACTTTAGTAGCCGACCCGATTCACAAACGCGCTTCGTATCAATACGGGCTGGGCGAAACGTTTGCCGAAGCTCAAAAGCAGGCGGCACCGGGCGCGAAAATTTGCGTCGAATATTTAAGCCAGGGCTATATGCAGGTGCTTTTTCATACTAAGTTCGACCCGACAACCTACCAGCGTCTACCCAAAGAAGGTCGGCTCGAACCCAACCAGAGCTATTTCGTCAAGCGCTTCGACCGCTATGAATTCGATTGCGAAGCCCCCGCCGGACTTGGGCCAGGCGGCGTAGCTATTGCCCGTCAGCCCGCCCCCGGCACAACTCCACTCTGGCAAATCTTCTACCCGGATGGACAAGTGGCATGGTGGGTGATAAAATAAACTTTAGGGGAGTACTTGTTTCTACAGCGAAAATGAGAGAAAAATGGAATAGGCTGCTGTCAGGACTTTCACTCTGGTAGATAAGCGACTACTTCAATCTCAACCAGCCAATCGGAGTGAACCAGACGGCTCACTTGCACCGACATACTGACGGGCAGTGGTTGAGAAGTCAGATATTGATTCCGTATCTCGCGCACTACTGCTATTTGCGAAATATCCACCATATAGAGGTTAAGCTTAATCACATGTTCAAAACCAGCCTCCGTAGCAGCCAGTGCCGCCTTCAAATTCTCGAAGACCTGGACGGTTTGCGCTCGTAAATCGCCTTGCCCCACCAGTTGCCCCGACGCATCGAGGGCGACCTGCCCGGCGGTGTAAATCGTGCGTCCGGCCTTTATTTCGACGGCATGAGAATAGCCAGTTGGTTTAGACTTGGCTCATTACATTCGCCCAACTCGCTTGAATAACCACACCCTTCAAGACTTGGTATTAGACCAATCGAATTAGATTTAAGGAGGAGAATTTTAATGATTACCCGAAGCCGAACAGAGCAAATCGAGTCTTATGGCAACGCCTATGTTGAGTTAGTGGAAGGTTTGAAGCAATTTCCGAAAGAGATGTGGCAATTCAAGCTTTCGCCTGCCGATTGGAGTATCCACGAAATCATTATTCACCTGGCGGATAGCGAAGCCAACAGCTACGTGCGCTGCCGTCGGTTTATAGCCGAACCGGGCGAGACGGTGATGGGCTACAATGAAAACACCTGGGCCAATGTGCTGGATTATCACAATCAGAGTACCGACGAGTCGCTGGAACTATTTCGCTGGCTGCGCCACAACAGCTACCAATTGATAAAATCGTTGCCCGACGCGGTCTGGTCAAACACAGTCAATCATACCGAAAATGGCCTGATGACCTTTCAGAATTGGCTGGACGTTTATGAAGAACACACGCATCTGCATCTGCGGCAAATGCGCGACAATTACGAAATCTGGCTAAAGCGGCAATAGTTAGCCCTGAAACTTGAAACTTATTTTATTTAATGCGACTTGGAGGCGTTGTAATCATAAAAGCCCCGCCCGGTTTTGCGACCCAAACGACCTTCGCTCACCATATCTTCCAGGAAAGTTGGTGGCTTATCACGGGGGTCGCTAGTTTCGTTATAGCTTTGCTGGCGGGCCGAGTGAACAGCACCTACGCTACTGAAATCAGCCAGTTCAAACGACCCAACTGGATGGCTCAAACCTGACTTCAGAGCTTTGTCTGCGTCTTCTAGGCTGGTGTGACCATCGGGATAGAGGTTCATAGCGGCATCCATCTCAGTCACCAGAACATGATTAACGATAAAACCAAAGACTTCTTTGTTCATCACGACGGCTTCTTTACCGATACGCTTGCTCAATTCCAGCGCTACGGCTACCGTTTCGTCGCTGGTTTCTGGGCCACGCACAATTTCGACCAACTGCATAACCAGGGCCGGATGAAAGAAGTGCATATTGACGGCTTTATCTTTGCGTTCAATATCGCGGGCAATTTGTGAAATGACAATGGTAGAAGAATTACTGGCAAGGATAGTATGTGGAGGGCAAATCGCATCAAGCTTGCAGAAGAGTTCTCGCTTGACCTCAGCATCTTCGACCACCGCTTCAATCACAAAGTCGGCGGAACTGGCTGCTTTTTCGAGTGAAGTAAAAGTGCGCACTCTGGAAAGTGCTTCATCGGCTTCGCTCTGCGAAAGTTTACCTTTGTTAACTCTACATTGAAGCTGAAAACGATTGCCTTCAATCGCTTTCTCTAATGCTACGGCGTTTAAATCTGTAAGATTGACCTCATATCCATGAAGTGCTGCCACCTGTGCTATCTGTGCGCCCATTGTCCCGGCTCCTACCACACATATTTGTCGTACCCGGTCAATTTGCAAGTTGCGCCCTGGGTGGTTAAATGTCATCCTTGACTTCTCCTGTTTAACGCTTAGGTTCGCTTTCTTCGTTGTGCATTAAGTATAAACTCAATTGTAGAATAGGTCAACATTGTGATAAAAAATGCTAGACATGGACAAAAGCGGCGCAAAAAAACCGCTTTCTCCTCGATAAAGCGAGGCCAGAAGCGGTTTTTCTTTCTTTAAATGGCAAAACTACCGAAGTATCTTAGCGCCCTTCGCTCTTGATGTCGCGGCGCGCCAGGTGCTTGCTATAGTTCTCAACGTAGTTTAGCAGGCGCGTTTCAGTAGCGCGGAACTCCCGCGAATCGAGGGCTTGCCTGGCTTTGGTGTAGTCGTCGCTTTCGCCAAGCGCCATAATTTGCGGGCCTTCTCCGGCCATTTTCAGCCAACCATCGGTAACGCTGATACCGAGACGAGCCATAGAAGGCAGATAATCGTTAAAAATAAAGTCCATATACTCTTTATCTTTTTCAGGCCGGATGTCCCAATAAAAGAATATTGTGCTCATGGCACTGTTCTCCTTCTTTGTAAATATTTCAAAAGCTATTATACACCAATAGCAACAGGAAAGCAGCGCCCCGCCCTATGCTGGACGTTACCCTCATTTCCGCGCCGGACATACCAGCGTATTAAATTTCCTTTTCTAAGTGCAAAGGCCGAGTATGCAAACTTGATTGTCTCTATTATAATCCTTGTGGGCCAGAACGCAAGTCTTTTCTATGTCTTTTTTATGAATTTTTAATAGCTGGATTCAGCCAGAAAATCAAACCAAAGGAGTAAGCGATGGCAGAGACGAAGGAACGCAAAAAACGCCCGCCCGAAAGCTGGTGTGTGTTGGTCGCTGCCGAAAATCTGTATGTGGTCGGGGCATATCGCGAACGAGCAGTCGCAATTCTAAAGATGATTGTACCGCCGGGGGCGCGCCGCTTTTACCGCCAGGCCGGGCCAGAATTTTTTGTGCCGCTCCATCTTTCGGCGACCCAGGTAGATTGGTTGGTCGAGGCCAAACTCTTTAAAGGGGCGTGGCAGGTTTTGAGTGACTACCGCCGGGCGCTAATCGAGGCGCTAACGGTGGAATACAAAGAAGTCTGGCTGGTCGAAAACGGCAAAAGTCGGCGATTGGAGCAGGAATTACTGACTAGCCAGGCTTCGCTGGCGGAGCAATATGGGTTAGGTGCGCCAATCTCGCTTAATCTGGGGTGGGCGCGCTCGTTTGCGCTTTACTGCCACCGTCACCGTGCTTTTGAGGCGCAACCATGCAAAGAAGCCGGAATACTTACCGAAGCGCCTATTCCGGCAGGCAGCAAACGCAAACGAGGTGATATTCATTTAAGAGCGCCGCTCAATACTTTGATTCGGGCGCGCCGCCAGCAGACCAGCTATTATTTAGCCCAGGAAGGTGACGTACTTCGGCTAGGCCGGGATGAGGAAGGCGAAAGCGCGGCAGAAGTAGCCATCCAGGGCCAAAGGCTGGCCCTGACTCTGCGCGCCGCTCGCGCTATCACCGCTCCTGGCGTTGAACCTGAATAGCAGTCTGCCTGGGACTAAATTCCATAGGCGTATAGTTATGGCATTACTCGTGAAATTGGGTGGTTGAGCAAGCCCACCCTGGAATTTATTCCAGGGCGGGTCGCACCAAAGTAATAATCCGAAGGGAAAAGCTTAAGTTGACACATATGGAATAAACTCCCAGGCGGACTACTACCAATTTTAGGCACCCCTCATCTTCTGGTAAAACTGTTCGACCTTGGGTAAGACGTAACTGGCAAGTTGAACAGGGTGGGTCGGGCGACCATCTATGGCAATATCGAATACTTCCGATTCTGCGACATTGCCACCGAGGGTCACAAATACCCAATCGCCTACCTGGGGAGCTATTTCCAGCCTTTCAGCCTTTACCAGCTCTACTAACTGGCCTTGATGGTCGGTTATAACCACCACTTTATCTCCCCTCAACTCGGCTACTCTGGCATAGTGCCAGCGATAAACTATTTCCGGGATAGCCGGGGTGGTGTCGAGGGCCACTAGCTGACCGGGGTGAATTTTGATACGGGCCTGAACGCGGGCTGAGTAATGCACGGTGACAGGCGTGTCACTTTCTAAAAACTGCACCTTGCACTCAGTCGGTAAACATTCTAAAGCGATTGCCAAAGCTAATTTCATAGACATGTTGATTGCTCCTTTATTAAAGCTTGAAAATTGAAAATTGAAAACCGGGAACGTATATCCACGTTCGCCACGATGATGCAATTAAGCGCTACCGGCAATCTCACGGTAAAGCTGTTCGATTCTGGGAAAGGCGTAATTGCTCAAATACTCGGTATGGACGGGACGACCATCTATCGCAATATCGGCTACTTCCCAGCGCCCGGAATAGCCAGAACTCACAAAAACCCAGTCGTTTACTTGCGGGGCTACTTCCAGCCCTGGCGCGCTCCATGCTTCGATTAAGCTGGAATGTTGGTCGTCTACTACAATGACGTTACCTCCTTTCAACTGATAAACCGTGCCGGGATGCCAACGATAAACTACTTCGGGCCTGGTCAGGTTAAGATTCAAGGCAAGTAGCTGACCGGGCAGAGTTCTGATTCGGGCTTGTACCGGGGCGGAATAGTGGGTCAGGAGAACCTCGCCACTTTCTAAAAGCTGCGCCTTACACTCCGTAGGGCTACAATCTAAAGCAATTGCCAGCGTCAATTTCATAGCCATTTCAGTTGCTCCTTTCACTAAATTTTTAGAAATAAAAAAGCCGCGAACGCCATAATCACGTTCGCGGCTCAGACATTAAAAAAGCCGTTCTTACTCGAACAGCCCAACCTAAATTTCCGGCCTATTTTAGTGCCGAAATATTTAGCTCATAACCCTTCGAGGACGTGATATGCTAATATTCAGCTCGAAGTTGCTCCCGGCAACTATAAACATAACACGTACCTCCTCTCATAAATTCCCGTTAAATAAAATCAGGGTTATCCAACTCCAATATAGCACAACCAACTAAGCATTGCAAGTAGTGTAAGTTCAGGATTTTAACATTTCATCATGTAAACCCGGACATGAATGTCCGGGCTAAAAAAGGATGATTTATTTCTTAGCCCGGACATTTATGTCCGGGTATTTGAATTCTCACTTGTCAGCCAATCAAGCGTATCCGACCAGGCCCATTGTGCCGCTTTGCGGTGGTACTCGGGCGAAGCAGGATTGGCGAAATCGTGACCGACACCGCTATAGCCAGTGCAGGAAATGAGGCCGATATGGTCGCGAGGGCGCAATTTTTCGGGCCAGTCTGTAGCTACCGTTTTGTCATTCTCGCCCCATAGAAGCAATATCGGCACATTGGTAATTATTTCGCGGCTTTCCCCAACCGGGCTATAAAGCACCGTCCGGCCCAGCGCATCGGGTGTCTCTGCCAGCATTTCAAGAGCTACCGCCGCGCCTTTGCCAAAAGTCAGCAGTTTCGGCTTGCCTTGCGCCAGATTGGACGGGGCAAATTCGAGTTTGTTTTCAGTGAGATAATTCAAAAGCGCATTTAGTTGCGCCGCGCTAACACTAGAAGCGGGCCAAAGGGCAGTAAAGCCGTTTTCCGCCAACCGTTCAGCTAAATCACTGCCCGTGCTGCCTTCCCATAACACCAGCACCAATGATAATGTCTCTGCCGTTTCGCTCTGGTCGGCACAGATGATGCGGGCTTTCAGATCGCCGCCCGGCAGAGTCAGCTTTATTTCGCGCACCTCGATTGTGAGGACACGCGGTTGGGCCGAAAGTTGGGCGGGTTTAGGTTTTGGGGAGGGCGTAAGGGCAATGTCGGGCTTAATAGCGAGCAGCAGATTGTGATAAAACTGCTTGCCCCGGTTGTTTACATCACCCAGAAAGAAGAAGTTGTTTGTCCCATTGACCACACCGCCAACGACGGGCAGAAAAGTGGCCCAACTGGTCTTGGCAAAATCTATGGCAAGATAGCTGGCTAACTGTTTCAAGACGCACGCCTTCGCCAGCGCGCTGTAAGGGGCGGGATTTTGCAGTAAGTAGCGGGCCAACTCAAAATTTTCTAGCCGCTTCGCCCCGATTATGACGGTTTCCATGCGGCAAGCCTGGGCCAATGCCAGCAGTTGAATGGTCTGCCCGGTATCGCTGGCGGTTTCAAAGCTATAGGTCTGGCTGATACCGCTCAGGCAGCGCAACGAAAAATAAATCACGGCGGAAATATCGGCGGGAATCGCGACAAAGCCAGCCAGACCACCCGGTAGCCCGGCGGTAAAACCCGTGCCAGTCGCGCCCGCCCGGTTCATAGCGGTGTAATTTCCGGCAAGCTGGTCTAGTTCACTTAATGACAAGGCTTGCAAATCTTCCAGAATACTAACGCTATAGCCACGCTTGGTGGCCTGAGCCAACACATCGGCGGTTTTAAGCTGGGCGTGTTGCAGCGACCAACCAATAGCGCCCATCATAGCCTCGGTTATCTTGCCAACCTTATCAGTAAGAGCGGAGGCTTCGTTAGTCGCACCTTCGGTGGCGGCACAACGAGTGCAAAACAGCACTTCTTCGCCATGCGTCGTGCCGCATTTATGGCATTTCCACATGTAATAAACTTGTTCGTCGCTTGCTTGCGGCGGCATAATTGCTCCAAAACCTCTACATAAGGTAATTTTTTCGCTTGCCATCCTAAAAGTAGTAGCGATTTGCCCAATCGGGCCACTGGCTGCAATCGCTTTGGACTGACTTATCCAAAAAGCGATTGATGGTCTTTAAGAGATTAAGCCGTAAATAGGGTAGGGGCGAATCGCATACGCCCTTGAACGCTGTGCCAGGTCAAAAGGGCGTATGCGATTCGCCCCTACCGAAGACCGTTTACGGGTTATTTCGTTAAAGACCATCAATCGCTACTCCCGCTAAATTCGGGCTAAACGGCTGACCCGTTCGCGGGTATCCGGGTCGAACCAGGGCGGGTCGCCAGCGACGGCGTTTTCAGCCATGCGTTCGGCCCGCGACGTAGCCGGAATAACGACGCTGACCCGCGGGTCACTCGCCAGCCATTTTAGCAGAATTTGCGGCCATGTTTTAACGCCAAAAGCCTCGAACGAAGCAAGGTCGGCGGGTTTGGGGGTATGTCGCAACAAAGCGCCTTCGCCCAATGGTCGCATAACGACCACCCCGATATTTAACGAAGCTGCCAGAGGCAAAACTTCTTGCTCGACCAATCGGTCAACCGCATTGTACGGAATTTGAATCGCTTCAACCCGCCCGCTCTGCATAATCCGCAGCATATCGCCAAAAGCGCCGTGACTGTAATGGGTAATGCCGATGGCGCGCACTGTGCCAGCCGCCTTAAATTCTTCCAGTTGGGCCAGCCGCTTTTGCCAGGCTACCAGATTATGCACCTGATACAAATCTACATAGCCGCCAAAGTAACGGAAAGCATTTTCAAATTGCTGGCGGCTCTCGTCTTCCGAGTTCGTCCAAATTTTTGTAGCAATCATAACTTTATCGCGGATATTCAGGTCGGCGACTGCCCCGCCCAGCACACGCTCGGCCTGTCCATACATTGGCGACGAATCAAACAAATTGGCCTCAGCCTCAAACGCCGTTTTAACAATTTCGCGACGCTCGGCTTCCGGCTTTGCTCCCCGTACATCAAAAGTGTTCCATGTTCCCATACCGATTACCGGCACGGTCAAATTACTTTTGCCTAATTTTCGTTTCTCCATTATTTGCTCTTTTCAAATCTCAATTCTACAAAGACTAGATATTAAACTTTGCGCTCATTCGCTGTTCCTTACAGTCCACAAAGATTGTGGAAGTCGCTTAGAGCTTGCTAAAAACGGTCTTCTTCGTTAGATTGGTTAAAATTTGCGTCCAACAAATTCACCACTACGAGGAAGACCATATCAAATATACCTTTAATCCCAATACGATTCAAATAAGGGCAAAATCGGTGTAGGAGGGTTTTTTGAGCGGTGGTAAGGGTAAAATCGAGGGCGCAGCCCCCTCCTACAGACGTTATTTGAATGGTATTGGGCTTAAGCTTACGCTTCACTGACCCGAACCTGGCCCCGACTAGCAATCCGATTGACCGAATATTTAAGCGATTGGAGCGTAAGTTTAGTACACCCGTAGGGCGTGCAACAATTTCGCACCGACCAAAGTGGCAAAGCCACCCTCAATGCCTGGGGTATAGTTTACGATTTTCGACGCTTCGGCTCAGATGCCAGGCGTGCCGGTAAAAGCCCGGCGGAATTAGCCGGAGTGGAGCTAGGCGAACTGCCCTGGTTACAGTTCATTATGCTTAAATTGTCTAAAGCGCGTTGGTTGGAACCGTTTTCTACTCAGTTCCACAATCTTTGTGGACTGTAAGTAAATTTACATAGTTATTAAATTTAATTTATAATGCCAAGCACTTAACGAACCCCTCTATTTCGTAAGTTATCCTGTAATGTTCGGGTGGTATATTATGCTTAATATAGAGCTATTAATTTTTAGGCGTTTTATGTGACAGCAAGCAGATTATCTTTTTATTATAACGTAGTTAGCAAAACTCACTCTCTATAGAACATCTTTTACAAGTAAATATTCGCTAAAGCCGTGTATTACTTTGAATTAACTGGCTGGTCTATTTAATTTAGCCGCCAGTGAGCATCGTTAGATAGTTGTAGCTTAGTACAAATAACATTATAGTCAGGAGAGAAAAGTGGTTTTTAAGAACAAGCACTTATTTCTATTTCTTCGTCATGTTTCACGGCCAAATCGCAAGGCCCGTAGCAGAAGCAATCTATTAGGGCTTCGCGTGATGGCACTTTTATTTTTGCTTTTAGGTTTACTCCCCGTTGGCTCAGTTGCGCTGGCCGCTCCTACCCTCGAAATTACTAAAGCAGCCAGCGTGAGCAATGTCCCATCCGGGCAAACCTTTAGTTACTTCTTTAGCTATCGTTGTGCCAGTATTACCGAGAACTGTCTGGGAGCGACCCTGACTGACACTTTACCGCCTGAACTTTCCTCGCTGGCAGTGGATGTAGTATTGGCTTCTTCTACCCCGGACATTGCCAGCTATAGTTATACTCCGGCTACCCGCAAAGCTCTGTTTACCTTCATCAGTCCTTTGCCCGCCGGGAACAGTGGCACGCTAACCCTTAATGTCAAGTTTCCCAATAACACCACTCCCAACGGCACAGTAGCCACCAACACCGCCACGATGAGTGCCTCTAACGCCATATCTATCACCAGCAGCCCGGTAAACGTTACCGCGACCGCCACCAGCAACTGGAGTGTGACCAAGAATTTGACCAGTGGTGGCACGATTGACGGCAATACGGTTTATACCGTCCAGATGTCGCCTCCTGCTACCGGCGCTTTAAGCCTGACCAACGCCTCGATGGTAGATACGCTTCCAGTCGGAGCAGTTTTTGTTTCGGCTTCTAACGCCGGGGTTTATAACTCGGTCAATCGTACCGTGACCTGGACTTTTGCCGGGACGATTACCAGTGCTCAGAGCCGGACGGTTACGGTAGTTTATCCCTCGCCGACTTTTACCGCCGGACAGAGCGTAACCAATGATGTCCAGGCCAACGGCCAGCCTTTCGGCCAGGCTGCCGTGATTCCAGTTGGTACGGCCAGTAAAACTCATGTTTTGACCACCCCGACTATTACCGCTGGTCGCAGCAAAACCGTAAGCAACAGCACTATTGTGATCGGCGCGACGGGTAACTATACCCTGAGCGGCTCTAATACTAGCACAGCGCCGATTGACAACTTTACGCTGGAAGATGCTCCGATTCCGAGCCAGATTACCCTGACCAGCCTGACTACCGGGGTTAATTCGGCTTCCAGCCCGGTAAGCCTCAGCTATACAACTAACCTCGATGCTACCTATCATTCTACTGGTTTAGCCGCTTCTTATCCTGGCAGCGCCAGTAGTACAATTAATATCAGCAGTCTGGGTCTGGCGGGAGGTGAATATATTACGGCAGTGCGCTGGAACTTTGGGACAGTGCCAATTGGGTTTAGCACCACTACCAATCCTAAAATTAACTTTAGCCTGACCAGCCCCGACCCCAGCGGCGCAACCGTTAATTCTGGTGTGAACGTAAATAACTGTGACCGAGTAAGATGGAGCTACGCTGGTACGCCCGGCAACACCACCGATGCTTGCTCGGCCTTTACCACTACTCCTAGTGCTGGCGCGGGCAGCGGTAAAACGGTGGCAAATGGCACTATTCTAATTGGTAATAGTTCTTCCTACAGCCTGACGGGTTCTAATACCGGCTCGGTAGCACTGGATAATTTTACGATTGAAGATGCTCCGATTTCAACCCAGATTACGCTGACCAGCCTGACTACCGGGATTAATTCGACGGCCACCCCGGTAAATCTCAGCTATACAACTAATCTCGATGCTACTTATCATACAACCGGGCTGACTAACCCTTATGCTGGCAACAGCAGTGCTACTATTACAATTGCCAGTCTGGGTTTAGCGGCCAACGAATATATCACCGGGATACGCTGGGATTTTGGGACAGTGCCGCCGGGCTTTATTACCAGCACCAAGCCTCGGATTAATTTCAGTGTACTTAGCCCTGATCCAACCGGGGCAACCGTAAATCCCAGCACTACGATTAATAACTGTAGCAAAGTAACCTGGAACGTATCCGGCACACCCGGCAATACTTCCAATACTTGCGCCTCCTTCGCTACCGCCCCCAGTGCCAGCGCCACTTCTACCAAGACCGTTGCTAACGGCACTATTCTAATCGGCAACAGTTCTTCTTACTCTCTTTCCGGCTCAAATAACGGTTCAATAGCGTTAGATAATTTTACACTGGAAGATGATCCGATTCCGACCCAGCTTACCCTGACCAGCCTGACTACCGGGATTAATTCGACAGCCGCCCCGGTAACGGTCACTTATAAAACCAACCTCAATCCGGCTTATCATAATACCGGGCTGACCAATCCCTACCCTGGCAACGCCAGCACCACTATTACAGTCGCCAGCCTGGGGTTGGCAGCGAATGAATACATTACCGGGATACGCTGGGATTTTGGGACAGTGCCGCCGGGCTTTACTACCGGCACCAAACCTCAGATTATTTTCAGCTTGCTCAGTCCCGACCCAAGCGGAGCGACGGTAATTTCGGGGGCAAGTATTAATAACTGTAGCAAGATAAACTGGGATTTTAGTGGTACACCGGGCAGTTCTTCCAACGTTTGCGCCGCCTTTACCACCCAATCGGCTACCGCCCAACCTAATCCCGCCAAATCTTTGCTAACGGCGCTTCCAGCTGGTGGCTTTTTGCCCGGCCAGCAAGTAACTTATCGGCTAAAGGTAGCCAATAACAATGCTTCTACCGCTAATTTCATTGACCCGATCTTGATGGATTTGCTGCCCACTTCGCTAAACTTTGTAACCGCCCCGGCTCCGGGCTACATCATCACTAACGGAGCGGGCGCGTTAGCGACTCCTGGCACGATTGATCCGCCGACCAGTTTCGAGAATTTGCCTAATTACAACGGCACAGGCCGAACTCTCCTTCGCTGGAAATGGAACGGCCTTTCGATACCACCCGGCAACGAGTTTTATGTTGATTTTGTGGCGCAAATCGTCCCTGGTACTACTAATGGGACGATTACCAATATTGAAGCACTGACCTCGAATACCAGTCTGACTAACTGCGCTACCACCGATACTAACGACCTGAGCGGCAACGGTAGCAGCACTGACAAACGTTGCGAGAACTCCAATTCTGGCCTGGCAGTCGGCTCGGTCGCTACCCTTTCCTCGCAAAAGCTGGTCAAGGGGCAGCTAGATAGTGGCTACAGCCTGGCCGGGCTTACTATCCCTGGCGGTACGGCGGACTATAAATTAAACATCACTAATACTGGCAACATTCCGATCAAGAATATTGAGGTAATTGATATTCTACCCTTTATCGGAGATACGGGTGTCATTGACCCGCAAGACCGCTTGAGCGAATGGCGGCCCAACTTGATCGCAGCGGTGAGCGCTCCGGCAGGGGTAACGGTCTACTACAGTATTGAGAAAAATCCTTGTCGTCCTGAACTGGTTCCAGGCGGCCCGGCGGGTTGTAGTCCGGCCAACTGGACAACTACTTTGCCCGCCGACCCTTCGACGGTACAATCCCTCAAATTCGATTTCGGCGCAATTGTGCTGGGTCCTTCCGCCAGCCTCACCCTGGGCTGGCCGATGCGTGCGCCAGTTGGGACATTGCCCGGCAAGCTGGCCTGGAATTCCTTTGGCTACGTCGGAACGCGCAATGATAACAATCAAACCTTGTTGCCTTCCGAGCCAATCAAGGTGAATATCCAGGTGCAGGCTTCTTCTGCCGCCAGCTACGGCGATTACGTCTGGATTGATACCAACCATAACGGTATCCAGGAGGCCGGGGAAATCGGGCTGAACGGGGTGAAGGTTGACCTTTATCAACCCGGCCCGGACGGTTTGGCCGGGACAGGGGACGATGTGCTGGTCGCTTCTACCCTGACGGTCAACGATAGCGGCGGTAATCCCGGCTCTTATCTATTCCCAGGCTTGCCCGCCGGGGCTTACTTTGCCAAATTTACCACGCCCGCCGGGTACATCCTCACTCTGAAGAACCAGGGCGGCGATTCAACTAAAGACAGCGATGCCGACTTGATTACCGGGCTTACCGCCATCACGAATCTCGCGGCAGGGCAGAACGATCTGACCTGGGACGCGGGGCTGTACCAACCACCCGCTCCGGCTTCGTTAGGCGATTTTGTGTGGTACGATACCAACCGCAACGGCATCCAGGATACGGGCGAAACGGGCGTACAGAACGTAACCGTGACGCTTTACAATAGCAGCGGTACGGGCATCGGCACGATCACAACCGATACGAACGGCAAGTACAGCTTTACTAATCTAGCCGCCGGTACTTACTCGGTAGGATTTAGCAATCTTCCGGCAGGCTATGTTTTCAGCCCTAAAACCCAGGGGAGCGACCCAGCTGCCGATAGTGATGCCGACCCGACTACGGGAGCAACCTACGGCAAAACTGCCACTGTTACGCTCGCCCCCGGCGATAACAATCTGACACTGGATGCTGGTATAAATATCCCGGCTATACCTCCGGCTTCGTTGGGAGACCGGGTGTGGTTGGATAACGACCATAACGGTATCCAGAATAGCGGCGAACTCGGCGTACAGGGCGTAACCGTTACCCTCTACGATGCCTCCAATAATAATTTGGTAGGGACGACTGCTACCGATATAAGCGGCAATTACGCTTTTACCAATCTTGCTCCCGGTAGCTATTATGTGGTCTTCGCGCCGCCCACTGGCTATGCCCTGACTCTTCAAAATCAGGGTAGTGACCCGGCAGTGGATAGCAATGCCAACCCGACTACGGGTGCAAATTACGGTAGAACCGCCAACGTTACGCTGGTGGCGGGCCAAAACGACCCGACGATTGACGCAGGCTTGTTTCAACTAGCGGCGCTGGGCGATTTTGTGTGGTACGATACCAACCGCAACGGTATCCAGGATACGGGCGAAACGGGCGTGCAGGGCGTAACGGTGACGCTCTACGATAGTTTCGGCGTAGCGGCTGGTACAACCAGTACTGACCTGAGCGGTAAATATGCTTTTACCAATCTAATCCCCGGCCCTTATTCGGTAGGTTTCAGCACTCTTCCGGCAGGCTATGTTTTCAGCCCTAAAATCCAGGGCGGCGATCCGACTAAAGACAGCGATGCTGACCCAACGGTTGGCCCAAACTATGGCAAAACCGCGCCTGTAACGCTCGCTCCCGGTGATAATAATCTGACGCTGGATGCCGGAATCAATCAGCCGTCTGCTCTGGCTTCGCTGGGTGATCGGGTCTGGTTGGATGCTAATCACAATGGTATTCAGGATGGGGGCGAAACGGGTGTGCAAGGGGTAGCGGTAACGCTTTACGATGCCAGCACCAATACCCAGCTTTCCACTATGAATACTGATATAAGCGGGAATTACGCTTTTACCAATCTAAATCCCGGTAGTTATTATGTGGTCTTTACACCGCCCGCCGGATATGCTCTGACGCTTCAAAATCAGGGTGGTGATCCGGCGGTAGATAGTAACGCTAATCCTACAGTTGGCCCGAATTACGGCAAGACTGCCCCGGTAACATTAGTGGCCGGGCAGAACGACCCGACAATTGATGCCGGGTTGTGGCAGCCTGCTTCGTTGGGCGATTTTGTCTGGAACGATACCAACCACGACGGTATTCAAGATAATGGGGAAAGCCCAGTAGTCGGAGTGACCGTTAAGTTGTATCGTGGTAGCGATAATACGCTCCTGGGTACAACCAGCACTGACAACAACGGAATTTACGGCTTTAGCAACCTTAATCCCGGCGATTATTACGTGGTCTTTACTCTGCCTAATGGCTACGTTTTCAGCCCTCAAAACCAGGGTAGTGACCCGACAAAAGATAGCGATGCTAATCTTAGCACCGGGCGTACCGCTACTGTTACGCTTACATCGGGTCAGAGCAATCTGACAGTGGATGCGGGTATTTACCTACCGACTACTGCCACTCCGACAGCCACAGCAACCGCGACTGCCACTGCTACGAGTACAGCGACTGCCACAGGTACGCCAACCGTAACAGGTACGCCAACCGTGACAACAACTGCTACAGCGACGGGTACGCCTAGTGTGACTGCAACAAGTACACCTAACGTAACGGGTACGCCGACTGTCATAGGTACTGCACCAAGTGATACGCCGAGCGTAACTGCAACTTCCGGCATCGTCCCGACTACGCCACCAGCCACTTCACCCGTCGAGGGTAGTCCGACCACCACTACTACCCCGGTAGGGACGGCTACGCCTCCCGCCAGTTTTGCTACACCTGCCGGTTCTCAGACAGCTACTCCGGCAACGCCAACCCCGGCCACGACGAGTACCCCGAATCCGTCCACGACTCCTGGTGCATCGTCAACGCCTGATCCGGCGACTCCTTCCAGCAGCCCTGGGGCTGGAACTACGCCGCCGAGTTCTGGGTCGTCCACAGCCACACCTTCTCCCTCTACGCCGCCGTCATCGGGTAGTCCGGGTACTACTCCTGGGCCAACGGCAACGGTGACGACGGACGCTCCCTATATTGTGAAGAAGGTAGACGCAGCGTTTGCCAGTCCGGGCCAACTCGTGAAGTTTACTATTATCGTAACAAACCCGGCCAGTATTCCAGCCGATAAAGTAGTGGTTACGGACGATGTTCCGGCTATGCTAAAAGTGCAGGAAGCGACTACTTCACAAGGCACGGTGACGCTTAATGGTCAGCTAGTAACGGTAGAGGTCGGTACAGTTTTGCCCGGCCAAACCGTAACGATTATAGTTACCACTAAAGCCGCTGTGGGCATTAGTGGGCGGGTAGTCAATACCGCTACTATGAGCGGCGAAAAAGACGGCATCCCCTTTAATTTGAATAGCGCCACGCCCAGTGCAAGCGCTGGCCTATCAGCAGTTCCCAATCCACCTAATACGGGCCAGGCTGCCCTGCAACCTGAGACCGGGTCTGACCTGATGGACTGGTTGCGTAAAGTAAGCGGTGGCCTGTTCGTGCTAATAGGTGGCGGTCTACTGGGCTTCCGAATACGACAGCGCAAGCAAGCCAGGTAGTTCAAAATTCAACATCAGGGATTTCAAGCTGAATCCCTGATGTTGGACAGCCGGCTACTGGCAATAACAGATAGGGGTAGTTAATAGCTTCCTCTAGCCAAAGATTTTCAGCTAAACTTAGATTAATCACACATAGATAGAAAACAGGTGAGTTAGTTATGGCACAACAAGTGACTAAAAAATGGGGATACTGGTTAGCTGGCTTGCTGCTGGTCGGGCTGGGATTGGCCTTGCTACTCTGGCAGCCTCTGAATACTGTATCCGGCGATGGCGGTGGTTCGAGCGTGCAAGCAGGAGTCTCCGACCTTGAGATGTTTGGCAAGGAACTCTCGACGCTTCAGATACAACACTATACTAATACTGACCCGGCTGACTTGAAGCCCGCCACTGCGCCAATTATGCCGACGCGCCTCCGTATTCCGGCCCTCTCGATTGATACCAATGTGGAAGAACTGGGCCTTTACAACGGTGCAATGGATGTACCTACAAACATCTGGAACGCTGGCTGGCTCAAATCGGGAGCGCGGCCCGGTCAAACCGGTAACGCCGTAATAGATGGTCATAAAGACAGCGTGCGCGGAACGGCCCTCTTCTGGAAATTGGGCAATCTAACACCGGGCGATAAGATTTATGTTTCTGACCAGGACGGATACGAGCTGACCTTTGAAGTAAGCCAGGTTCAAAGCTATGGTTTAAAAGAAATGCCGCTAGGCCGGATTTTTGGCCCCAGCACCGAAAAGCAACTTAATTTGATCAGTTGCTATGGCACTTTTGTGCGAGATCAACATACTTATGATAGGCGGGTAGTGGTTTACACTCATCTGGTCGCTAATTCTTGAGGAGAGCAGGCAGTGGTCGTGCGATGCGCGGTTGCAAATATTCCAAAAACTCTACCCCCGGACCATCTTCAGCCCGCAAACTGTTGATTTGTAACTTCGCATCCTTGACCTGATTGAGATGAGCCTGTTCCGGGCCGTAGTTGAAACTACTGCCGACCAGTTTTAGCCCCAGCAAATCGCGGTAGAAATTGAGGCTGGCCGTAGTGCTGCTAACCGTAATCGCAGTGTGGTCTATCCCCAGGAATAGTTGATGCTTCTCTTGCCAGCGTAGTTCGCCCTTGCCGGGTGGGAAATAGATAACTTCGAGGTTGTGTCCGTCGGGATCATAGAAATAGAAGGCTTTAATTCCGGCGGCAGCAACGTTCCACTCTGGCAAAGTTTGGGGTGCAGTGGAAACATGTTTGACCTTGTGCCGTCTTAACAGCGCATAAGCCTCATCTATATCGCTGACTACAATCGCAAGATGCTGAAACCAGCCATCGTTGCTGCGAGAGTCGGAAGGAATGGGACGGCCCGAAGGGGTCAGATATTCGGTGAGTTCTATTGTTTCCTGTCCCAGCCGTAGCGTGGCTACCCGCATTCGCAAACCAAACAGGCCATGCAGTTCTTCGTAGGAAGTGCCACACACTTCGATAATGTCGCCCACCGGCTCGAAGGGTAGCACTTTGGTATAAAAAATTAGGGCTTCTTCGAGGTCGGAAACGGTAAAACCTACCTTCAAAACACCTTTTATCATTTATCTCACCCTTCTTGCGGTTACGGGCAACCCTAACCAGGTATTGCCTGCCATCAAATAATTTGTACTATTCTCAGGAATTTCACTTTTCCTTTAGCTTTGGAAAAATTTTCGTCGAAAATTTTTCCAAAGCTAAGAAGTTTCCGTTTTCTCTTAGTTTAGTTTTTTTTTTGCAAAAAAACTAAGGATTTCCCAGGGTTTAGCCCTAACAATTACCCACATCTGAACCAGGACATGAATGTCCTGGCTCAAAACAGACTGGTTTATTTCTTAGCCCGGACATTCATGTCCGGGAATTTGAACCTAAATCTGCTTTGTGGGTAATTGTTAGTGGTTTAGCCTGGGGGTAAGCGAAAGCTCTAATTCTATTCGGAAGACCAGCTACTCTCGAAGCTAGGGAAGAGGGTCAGGCCGCCATCTACAAAAATAGTCTGCCCGGTGATATAGGAAGCTTCTTCCGAGGCCAGGAAAGCCGTTACTGCCGCCATTTCTTCTGAGGTCGCCGCCCGGCGCATTGGGATGTGCTGCTCAACCTGGGCTTTCTTTATCGGGTCTTCTACCCAGGCGCGGTTAATCGGAGTAATAGTCGCCCCCGGCCCGATGCCGTTC
>JBBQXW010000025.1:0-39212 GCA_038209275.1 Chloroflexia bacterium
GATAATAAAAAGTATCGCCGTCACTGCCTTCAGAGCTTTCCACACGGACGATTGTTCCCATAGTAACGGTGCCAGTCATAGAAAGTTTTAAATTACTAAGGCAATAGTACACAGCAGCTACTGAAATTGCCCCACCTACGAGGAGAAAAGGGAGTGAAAAGAGAAAGCTAAAAAAATTAAATATCATAGAATCGCTCCAGGAATATTAGAACTAAATCAAATCGTTTTGACGCTTTCAAGGCTCTTACTGATTTTCGCTATTACTTCTTTTCTGATATTACTATACGAAAAACTTGTTAATAACAATTTAAACATCTGTAAATAAGTCGTTAAATTCTAAAGTAGTCTAAGTTTGCAGTAGCTAAATCATAATTTTGTGAAAATAAATTATCCAAATTCTTTTTTAGACCGTATCTACAGCGGAAAATCGGGCCAGTCGAAAGCGCCGGGAGCGGCAAAAGGCGGCAGATTTTCTTTTCAGAGAGTCTGCCGCCTTTTGTTTAGGAAAGTATAATTGCGGATTAGCTAAATTGGAATTGTAACGCTAGAATATGACTCCAGGTATTTGAATTAGTTATTACGTTCAAGGTGCGTCGAAACTAGATTTGTGCCAGGATATTGCCAGGATGATTGGAATAGCTATTATGATTAAACCAGGTCGAGATTAGATTTGTGCCAGGACATTGTCAAGACGGTTGAAGTAATTATTACGTTTAGACTGCGTCGAAATCAAGTTTGTACTACGACATTATCAGGACGGTTGAAATAGCTGCTAGTGCTAAAGTACAGCGAGATTAGATTTGTATTACGAACGTGCCACGACGGTTCAAATATTTGTTGCGATTCGATTAAATTGAAAGTTAGTTTGTGCTACGAACGTGCCACAACGGTTCAAATAGTTACTACGATTGAAGGGCGTTGAAAATAAGTTTGTGCTACAACTGTGTCACGATGTTTGGAATAGTTGCTACAGCCAGATTAGATAGAAAGTAGGTTTGTAGTGCGACTATGCCAGAGTGTTTAGAAATTTAATTTTTAATTTGATTTTAGATTGCAAGAACGGCTGCGCTGCTGCGACGAGAGTAAGATGTTGTTACGACGGTTTAATAATTTAATTTAGTTTGCCAATTTTAGTTTCGTTCCGAAAGTTGAATGATGTTACTTGCTCGATTTTCGGCCTTCCCTTTATTGACTAAGTTTCTCAATTGTCCCAATTGCCCCGTTGTTCGTTTCGCCTGGATAGTCCCGGTTTAAGATTTTATTTAGATTATTTCGTTCAGAACATCCCCGATTTAAGATTTTAATTTTTATTTATTTTGTTTTGCTCGGTTCAGTCCTGTTCGTGTGTTTCCTGTCCTGGCCTAATAATAACAAACAGGTTAATACTACACATCGGTCATAGCGCGCACTTTAAATGGTAAAAAGACCGTAAAACCAGTAGGTCTAAAGACCTAGCGAATTTTCCTTCTTTTGAGCATGGGAAATTTTTCCAAAAAATTTCCCATGCTCAAAAACTGAGATTTTTCGGCTGGGTTTTTGGCAAAAACCCAGCCGAAAAATCTCAAAATAATGAAGCCAGTCGGGACTTCGACTGGCTTCTGTGCTATGAGTGTGGATGTGGACTTGTTGAGCTAGGCAGATATAGTCTAAAAGGTTAAACTAGAGCGGCTTGATTGAGGTTATTAACATCTAGTTCAAGTTTTGTCTAATATTTGTTTAACTAGATGTATGATAACCTTTGTTTACAGGAAAGTCAACAGCCAAAGATTAAAATAGTATTAAGATACAAGGTTGGTCTAAGTATTGCACAAGTATTAAAGAGGTTAGGCAGAGCCAGAGGGCTATGTTATAATGCTCAAAGTTGAATAAACGAGGCAAATGGAGAAGCTAGAAAAAATTATATGGATTTAAATCTGGCAGGGTTACTGCCTCTTTTGACAGAGAACGAGGAATTCCAACAGGTCTGTGAACAGCTTGAGAAAGCAGCACAGACCCACAACAAAATTAAAGCGGAAACGTCAGAAGACAGGCGCTTCAACCTGAGTGGACTTGGTGCGGCGGTACGGCCCTATTTTTTGGCGGCATTGCAAAGCTGTCTGGGTCGCCCGTTGCTGGTAGTAACGGCCCGCCCCGCCCAGGCTAAAGCGCTGGCGGAACAGACCGCCCTTTATTCGGCTCAACCCGATTTGGTGGTAAGCTGGTCTACTCCCGATACATTGCCCTACGAACGCATCGGGCAAGAACCGCTAATTAGCGCCGGACGTTTATCCACCCTGGCAGCGTTGCAAGAACTAACCCCTGGCGATAATGCCCACCTGCTTATTATTGCTTCGGCTAAAGGGCTGATGCAACCTACTCTCTCCAAAGAAGATTTCCGGCAAGTTTTAATCAAGCTGAAAAAAGGGCAACAGATTAACCTGAACCGAATTTTAGCCCAGTTAGTGCGAATTGGCTATAGCGCCGAGTCAGTGGTGGAGCGGCCCGGTCAGTTTAGCCGCCGGGGTGGTATTCTCGACTTGTGGCCTCTAACCACCGCTTACCCGGTGCGATTGGAGCTTTTTGGTGACGAAATAGACAGCCTGCGCCGTTTCGACCCCACCACCCAGCGCACCTTAAACCAGATTGACCGCGTTACCATTACGCCGCCGGTAGAAGTTCCGATCTGGCGCTCGGAAGAAACCTTTAAACGATTGCGAACCATTGCCACTGACACGTTGCGGCCCGAAGTGCTGGAAGAGTGGCAGCGCATCCTGAACCACGTCGAGGATAGCGAAACTTTCGACGGCATCGAGCAATTTATGCCTTATTACACCGGCGGTGAAGATTTATGTGGTCTGCTCGACCACCTGCCCGCCGAAACGATTGTGACGCTGGACGGCCCGGCCCAGATTCTCTTTGCCGTCGAGGAATTGGGTATTCAGGCCGAAGAACTACGAACTGCATTTGAGAAGCAGGGCGAAATGCCTCCCGGCCTGATTCGGCCCTATTTCAACTGGGACGAGCTGGAACGCCAGCTTTTGAAATATCCCCGCCTCTTACTCAATCGTACCGATGAGGCGGAAGACAGACGGGAAGAAAGAGGAGAAGGAGAAGGAGAAGGAGAGGATACACAACCAGAAACCAGAAACCAGAAACTAGAAACTCAAAATTCAAAATTCAAAATTCAAAATTTAGAATTATTCTTCGGCGCTGGGGAGTATGTTGGACAGACGCGGCGGTTGATTGAGGATGTGGGGGCGGCGCTGCGAGAGCAACAGCGCGTCGTGATTGTGAGCGCGCAGGCGGAGCGATTGCGAGAGCAATTTGAGGATGCCGAATTGTTTGCGGTGCTGCGCAAAGAGGGTGGGCAGAGCATTTTGAATAAAGTGCCTTCGCCCGGCGCGTTTAATTTGTTATCAGGCAGTTTGCTGACGGGCTGGCGTTCGCTACCGCTTGGTATTACAGTTCTCACTGACCGCGAGATTTTTGGCTGGACAAAACAATCGCAGCGTGGCAGCGAACGAGGCGAGGGGCAACAACGCGGGCTGGTGCGTTCCAGCGCCCAGCGCGAGGCATTCTTGCGCGATTTGAAGCCGGGCGACTACGTGGTACATATAGAGCATGGCATTGCCCGCTACGAAGGTTTAATAAAGCTAAAGGCCGATAGTGGCACCAGCCCCGACGGGTCGCTCGAACGCGAATATTTATTTCTTAAATATGCCGAGCAAGACAAACTCTATGTACCGATTGAGCAGGTAGACCGGGTATTGCCTTACACCGCGCCAGGACAGGTCACTCCAACGCTGAACAAGCTGGGCAACACCGAGTGGATACGCACCAAGCGCAAGGTGCGGCAAGCCGTCGAGGATATTGCCAAAGAATTGTTGCAACTCTATAGCGTTCGCGCCGTCAGGGAAGGTCATGCTTTTGCGCCGGATAGCAACTGGCAGCACGAAATGGAAGAAGCTTTCCCCTATACCGAAACACCCGACCAGATGCGGGCTATTCTGGATGTGAAAGCCGATATGGAGCAACCACGCCCGATGGATCGGCTAATTTGCGGCGATGTAGGCTACGGCAAAACCGAAGTCGCTTTGCGGGCCGCTTTTAAATCGGTGTTAGATGGCAAGCAGGTAGCCATATTAGTGCCGACGACTATTCTGGCCCAGCAACACTACAATACTTTCACCCAGCGCCTTGCCGCTTTCCCGACCACGATTGAAGTGCTTTCGCGCTTTCGCACCAAAAAACAGCAAGAGGAATCGCTGGAACGGCTACGAAAAGGACAGGCCGATATTATTATCGGGACGCACCGACTGTTGCAAAAAGATGTAATTTTCAAGGATTTGGGGCTTTTGGTAGTAGACGAAGAGCAGCGTTTCGGAGTAAAGCACAAAGAACGCCTGAAGCAGATGCGGCATGAGGTGGATGTGCTGACGCTTTCGGCTACACCCATCCCGCGTACCTTGCAGATGTCGCTGGTGGGTGTAAGGGATATGTCAATCATCGAAACGCCGCCCGAACAGCGCCTGCCCGTCAAAACCTATGTGACCGCTTACAACGATACGCTGGTGCGCGAAGTAATTTTGCGCGAACTGGAACGGGGCGGGCAGATTTTCTATGTCCATAACCGGGTGCAATCTATTGCCCAGGTTGCCCACCAACTTAAGACCCTTGTGCCGGAAGCTCGGATTTTGGTCGGGCATGGGCAGATGGAAGAAGGCGAACTGGAAAAGGTGATGATGGCTTTCACCGAACAGCAAGCCGATGTGCTGGTTTCAACTACCATTATCGAGTCGGGTCTGGATATTCCCAACGCTAATACTTTAATTATTGATAACGCTGTGATGTTCGGGTTGGCCCAACTTTACCAGTTACGCGGACGGGTTGGGCGCGGCGGAAACCGGGCCTACGCCTATTTTCTGTACAAGCCGGGCAGCGTTATGACCGAAGATGCCCAAAAACGGCTCGATACGATGCTGGAAACGCAAGAACTTGGCGCTGGCTTTAAAATCGCTATGAAAGACCTCGAAATTCGCGGCGCGGGCAATCTTTTGGGAGCAGAGCAGAGCGGACAAATCGGGGCAGTCGGCTACGAACTCTATATTAGAATGTTAGAGGAAGCAGTCGAGCAGCAAAGGGGCGCGGAGGAACGCCCTATCGAGGCGCAGGTAGATGCACCTACGGTTAATCTGGCACTGCCGCTTCCGGCCTATCTGCCCGAAGATTACGTAAGCGACCAGGCTATCCGGCTCGATATGTACCGCAAGCTGGCTGCCCCAATGCAAAGCGGCGGGCAAATCCGCGAACTGGTGCGCGAACTGGAAGACCGCTTTGGTAAGCTGCCCGAACCAGCCCGCAACTTGATGTATCTGCTCGATATTAAAGTGCTGGCAATTCGGGCCGGTATCGAAAGCATCATCGAGCAGGATAGCGAGATTTTCATTCGCTGGCCCGCCCCTTCGGTTGAAACTGAAATGCGCCGCCAGGCCACCAAAAAACCGCAACCCGAAACCACCCGCCGTAAATCGGGCGGACGGGCCAACGTAGATGCCCGCCGCTTGATGAAAGAATTTGGCGAAGCTCTGCGTATCACCCCTAACCAGATGCGCCTCAATACTAAATTCCTTAAAGATGATTGGACTATCCGACTGAAGGAATTGTTAGAAGAATTGGTCAGTGCCTGAGAAAGAGGAGAAGGAGAAGGAGAGGAAGGTTTGGGAACTAGAGATGCTTCGTACCTCACACCCCGTAAAGGGGCGTGACGGGCTGAGTAATTACAAAAGAGGAAAAGAGAGGGGAATTTAAATGGCGAGTACAGTTGAAAACGATAAATTTGCGGTGATGCTAACTTTTGACCTGGATGCTGAGTCGGGCTTTCTGGCAAACGACCCGGAAAATGCCAATCGCCCTGGCGTGCTTTCTCCCGGTAAGTATGGCCCAAAGGTCGGGCTGTACCGTCTGATTGAGCTTTTACAGCGAAAGGGATTACCCGCGACGCTATTTGTGCCGGGCTGGGTCGCCGATAAATATCCGCAGGCGGTGCAGGCAGCAGTAACGGCGGGTTGGGAAATCGGGCATCACGGCTATACCCACACTCCGCCCACCAGCCAGAGTCGCGAAGAAGAAACCGAATCTATGAGGCGGGGTATCGAAGCGATTAGTGCAATTACCCAGCGCAACCCGGTCGGATACCGTTCGCCTTCCTGGGATTTTAGCACCAATACGCTCGAATTGCTGGCTGAAAATAGCTTTCTCTATTCCAGCAATATGATGGACGACGACGCGCCTTATTTGCATCCGATTGCCAGCCCTGGCGGGCCTATCGTGGAACTGCCAGTGCAGTGGATTCTGGATGATGCCCCCTTTTTTATGTTTCGCGCCCCTTACACTCGTGCCATGAGCGCTCTCAGCACCGTCTACGAAACCTGGACGGAAGAATTTGCCGGACTTTACGCCGAACGGGAACGCGGCAAGTGCTACGTGCTGACCATGCACCCTTTCATTATGGGCCGGCCTGGTCGGGTACGCTTGCTGGAACGAGTAATTGATTTCATCCAGCAGCACCCCGCTGCCGCTTTCTACACCTGCGAAGAAGTAGCGCTGCACTACCAGGCCAAAGTATAAGCAACTTTGCTGTATCCAATAAGGAATTTTCTTTTGGCATTTGAAAAATTTTGCAGAAACCAATAAATTTAGGGGCTATCACTATCTGGTTTGACTTGACGCACGATTGAGGTTGGGTTATAATAGCTCATGTAAATCAGGGTCACCCGATTTATAATAAAGTTTGATTAAAGTGGACCGCTAGCTCAATTGGCAGAGCAACTGACTCTTAATCAGTGGGTTCTCAGTTCAAGTCTGAGGCGGTTCATTTTTTTTGGTCTAATTTATAGACATCTTTCGGATGAACCACTTTTTCCCATCTTCGTTAAGTAAACCCGTGTACAGCAAGTAAACAATTGGCCCACTAAAGGTTAGGAGCGCTACTAACAGATATGGTTGACCAGATATAAAACTAAGCGGGTAAAAGCAATAGTGCAGGCTAACCGTAAATGAAAAGAGAATAGCCACCTTACTCCATAACTTCCAACGATTCACGGCGGCCAGCGCCGGAAGTAATAGTCGGCCCAACCAGGGATAGCGCACAAAAGTTACACCGGGCATATTTAGCTGGCCCACTACGCGGGCATTGGCCTTGCCGATGTGGTGCTGGTGCTTCAAAAAAGCGTTCGCCTCGGTGCGGTGGCCCTGCGCTACCACAATTTGTGGGTCAAAGCGAATCTGCATCCCCTCGTGGCAAGCAGCTTCATGAAAAATCTGGTCTTCCTGCGGAAAATAGCCAACCGGGAAACCATCCAGCGCCTCGAAATTAGCCCGTCGGTAGGCTGCGTTGCCCAGCGTCAAATTTGTTACACCAAAATGATAATTTTGACCACCAGGCGGTTTTTTGCCCATTGCCAAAGCCTTACTTAAAAGTTTAGCCCACCCTGAATTGGGGCGGGTCATTGACGGTAGCCAGGAAAATTCACTCCCGAATTCACAATGCTAATTACATTGACAGTGAGTTATCAATAAGGTACTATGCAATTATTCCGTTTACGCACTTCATAACAATAAAGTACGGAAAAGTGCACACAACCTAAAGGTCAAAATTTATATCTGTTGTGGCTAATGAAGCTCTCAGCCAATGAAGGAGGAGATACCCACTATGTCTGATAAGGTTGACCCTACACCCCGGATTCCCCGTCGTTTGTTTATTAAAAGAGCCAGCCTTGCCGCCGCTGGTTTAACGCTCGGTGCTGCCGGGCTTGCTGCTTGTGGCGACCCAACTGCCACCAGCGCACCTGCCACTACTGCCGCAAGTAGTGGAGGTACTACGGCTGCCGGAGGCGCGTCTGCTACCACTGCCGCCGCTTCGACCAAGCAATTTAGCGGTGAACTAAAGTTGCTGCAATGGGTTAGTTTTGTACCCGCTGCCGACGATGAAATCAAACGCCAGGCCGAAGAATGGGGCAAAAAGAACAACGTTAAGGTTACAATTGAACCAATTCCCGGCAACGAAGTGCAGCCCAAAACCGTTGCGGCTATCGAAGCCAAAGCTGGCCCTGACATCATTCAGATGGATTACAACTGGCCCTGGCTGTATGAAACTGCCCTGGCGGACATGACCAAAGAATATAACGCCTTGAAAACCCAACTAGGCGGCTTCCAGGCTTTTATGGAAGCAAACTCGATTGTCAACGGCACGCCCCGCGCTATTCCCTATTGCATCGTTCCCGGTGCCTGGGTTTATCGCAAAAGCTGGTTCAAAGAAGCCGGAATTGATAAATTCCCCGAAAACTGGGATCAGTTTTATGATGCGGGCAAGAAACTAAAGGCGGCAAACCGTCCGATGCTTCAGACGATGGGCCAGACTTTCGGCGATGCCCCTGGTATGTGGTATAGCTTCCTGTGGGAACATGGCGGCAAAGAAGTTATGGAAGATGGCAAAACCGTCGCTATCAACAGTCCCGAAACTTTGATGGCAGTCGAGAAAGCCATTGCGATCTACAAGGATTGCTTCACCCCCGACGTACTTGCCTGGGACGATAATTCCAACAACAAGGCTTTCCAGGCCGAGCAAATCTCTGCCACCCTCAACGGCGCGAGTATCTATTTGACCGCCAAGAAACAGAACGCTCCTTATCTGGCAGATATGGCCCAGGCCATTCAACCCGCCGGGCCACAAGGTCGCGCCGCCACCCAACTCAACAAAACCCACGCGGTAATGGGCTACTCCAAGAACCAGGATGCGGCTAAAGAGTTTGTCTCGTGGCTGATGCAACCTGACCAGTACAATAAGTGGTTGGATGTCGGGGGTGCTTATAGCTTCCCTTCCGCCAAGCTTTACGAGAAGAATCCTGTCTTTGATAAAGACCCGGTGCTTCTCCCCTTCAAAGATACCCTGGCTTACGGACGCAATGTTGGCTGGCCTGGCCCGCCTTCGGCTGCCGCGACCCAGGCGTTTTCTAAATACCTCATCGTCAACATGTTTGCTGGTGCCGCCAAAAACGGCGATGCCAAGAAAGTTATCGCTGACACTGAGGCCGAACTGGTCAAAATTTACGGCGCGAAAAAATAGATTCTGAAGTTGTCAGTTACAGTCGTCAGTTATCAGTTTGACTGACGACTGACGACTGATAACTGGCAACTGATAACTTCAGGAGTTCCAATGGCAGTACAACCAAAGAGATTAGAAGAAGTTTTTGAGCGGCCTGCACCCCTTACCCGGTTACGGAGTTATCTTGACCGCGAAGGCGTGTTTGCCTACGTCATTCTTGCCCCGGCCCTGATAGTGCTGGTGGTCTTTATTGCTTATCCTTTTGTGCTGGGCATCTGGCTCAGTCTGACCGATAAGCGGGCCAGCCTCCCCGGTAATTTTGTCGGCGCTGATAATTTTATCAAAGACCTTCAGGATACTATTTTTCAGAAAACCGTTGTAAATACTTTCGTCTACACTATCGTTGCCACTATCTTTAAACTGGTGCTAGGGCTAGGGTTGGCACTGCTCATGAATCAGCCGTTTCGTGGCAAAAACCTCATTCGGGCCTTTGTGTTGCTACCCTGGATTGTGCCGACTGTACTCAGTACCGTCGTCTGGCAATGGATGTTCGACCCCAGCTATAGTATTTTGAACTGGACACTCAAAAACTGGTTTGCATGGTCTGGCCCATTCCCAAGCTGGTTAGGCGACCCATTTTTAGCCTTGTGCTGTGTGATTTTCGTGAATATCTGGCGCGGCGTGCCGTTCTTCGCTATTTCGCTGCTGGCAGGGCTGCAAACCGTTTCGCTGGAACTTTTTGAAGCCGCCGCAATTGACGGGGCGAACGCAGTACAGCGCTTTATGCACATTACACTGCCGACCATTCGCCCGGTGTTGATGATTGTCACGCTCTTTTCGGTGGTCTGGACTTTCGCCGACTTCCAGTTGGTCTACGTGCTGACCAAAGGTGGCCCGCTAAATTCGACTCAGCTTTTCGCTACCTATTCTTATGATACCGCTTTGCGCGGTGGTCAGATTGGGCTGGGCGCTTCGATTGCCCTGTTTATGTTCCCGATTCTGGCGCTGGTCGTGTTCGTTATTCAGCGCCGCCTACGCAAGGAGAGCAACTAAATGTCGCAAGCTAATCCAACTTTGCACATGGTGCGGGGCAGTCGCTGGGGCTACCGGGTGCAGCGTGTGTTGTTCTTCTGGATACCGTTGGCAACCTTCCTGATAGTGCTGCTCTTCCCGTTTTACTGGATGCTAGTCACTTCCTTTAAGACTGACCGGGAGCTTTACTATGACCGTAAGGCCAATCCCTTTATTGTTGGCGCGCCGACAATGGAGCAGTATCTTCAGCTTTTTGAAAAATCTTCTTTTGTGGTCTGGCTGATGAATACTATTTTCATTTCGGTAGCCTCCACCGCTATTTCGCTGGTCTGCGGCGTGCTGGCGGGCTACGCGCTGGCCCGGTTGCGCTTCAAGGGCGCGAGCTTTCTGGCGCTGGCTATCTTTATCAGCTATTTAGTGCCGCAAACGCTGCTCTTCTTGCCTTTGCAGGATGTAGTGCGCGGTTTTGGCCTGTACGATACGCCCTGGGCCTTGATTTTGACCTATCCGACCTTCTTGATTCCGTTCTGCACCTGGCTACTAATGGGCTATTTCAAGAGCGTGCCGTTTGAACTGGAAGAAGCGGCCTTGATTGATGGCGCAAGTCGCTTTACGGCGATGTGGCGGATTGCGATTCCGCTGGCAGTGCCGGGCATTCTGTCGGCTCTCATCTTTGCCTTTACGCTGTCCTGGAACGAGTTTCTGTACGCCCTGATTTTCCTCTCGTCTAGCGCCCAAAAAACTATCCCGGTTGGCATTACCAGCGAACTTTTCCGGGCCGATGCCCCTTCCTACGGGCAGATTATGGCCGCGGCTATTCTCGGCTCCGTCCCGGTGGCTATCGCCTACGCCTTCCTGGTCGAATACTATGTGGCTGGTCTTTCCGCCGGAGCAGTAAAGGGCTAAATTTTGTTAAACTAAAACAAAAAGGGGCATATTTGGTCTAACTAAATATGCCCCTTTTTGTTTTAGTTTATAAGGAATGCCTAAAACAGTCGAGGTAGGGGCGAATCGGATACGCCCTCTGACCTAGCCTGACGTTCAAGGGCGTATCCGATTCGCCCCTACGAAATTTACCTCTTTACAATAAGGCTTTCCGCTTGATTAAGGCTATTGACAAAGCAGCTTAAATGGGATTTAATAAGATTAGCATTTTATTCATTCAATTCACTATATTTTTCTAAACTTTAAACCAAATAAAACCTCCTTTTTCTTTCGCACAGGGAGCTAATAATATGCTTGAATCTAAATGCCTGGTAAGCCCTCTTGAGAGTAAGGGTGTTAAAAGCCAGGAGGCAGAAGAAAGCCTGGATTTTAGCACTGCTGCACCAACCGTAAAAACGCCAGATAAAACTTTCAAAGCTGTTAGTATGTTAAACACCGGGCGTATAGCAGGCGCGCAGCGTCTTTCGCTTGCTCAAAATATAGCGCATCAGTACGGCAATCGGCAGACTCTACGGATGATCGGTGCGCTAAGAAAGCCGACCCCGGTACAGCGTTCTTGTGCCTGTGAACAAGCGGAAAAGGCGGAAATAGAAGAAGAAGGAAAGAATATTAGTGCTACAACACAGAATGTAACAATCCAGCGTATTATAGGAGATGGTCACGACCTTAGCTCACCGCGCTTTAAGGATGACCCCAAGCTGGAAGCCTGTTTTGATGACAAAGACCGTCTTCGAGTAGGAGATCGGGGCGGGGCAGTGGAAAAAGTTCAACAAGCCCTTTTAGAACTCGGTCACGACCTGGGTAAAACCGGGGTAGATGGTATTTATGGAAATAAAACCGCTAATGCCGTAAAGAAATTCAAGGCCGATCAAAGCTTAGGCTCTACCCAGTTTGGTGACGTTGGGCCTGGCACGATGGGACGGCTTGATCAGCTATTCCCTGGCCCTGAGAATGAGGAGCCTGGGCCGGTAGCGGACGATGAAGGCGACAACGAAAGCTGTCCTGCCGATGATGTGATTGTTACCTCCCTTAATAGTCAGGCTTCTACTAGCAGCGCCTTTGCCGGTTCGAATCTAGTTACTCAGGCAGCCTCACATGTGGACATCAAAGAAGCGGTCAAACGGTTTAAACAAAAAGTTGATATGAGTAATCCAGGCCCGGCTGGTCGTAATGTAAGCAATCAGGGTCAATTCATCTGGTCAATGCGAATGAATGATATTCTGGTTCTCCAGCTTAATGCCCTCGGAAACGACCCTGATGCACTAAAGTTTAAAAACACCGCGCTCGAAGCCACAACTGCGATTATAAAAGACCCAAAAGCTCCGAAGATTGATGCCTTATTGCTTCAACTTGGCAAGATTGCGGCAAAAACCAAATCCAGCAGCAAACCCCAGATGTTAAGCCTGCTCAAAAACTTCCGATTAGCTGGTGGCAATTTAGAAACTCTATTATGGAACGCGCTTAACAATGACCCGCAAGACCGGGCAGATGATCAAAAGATTTCCTCCTTCACTTCCCTGACCATGTTTAGAAAATTGATGACTTTTGACAAGGTCAATTGCGGCGGACACGCCTTTATTGTAGCACAACGGCTGAAGAAAAAAGGCGGAATTGTTGCTCGTGATAAGAAAATATCTTTCCCTGGCGCAGTTCTTTCTACCGGGAGCGGTTTTCATGATCGGCGACCAATAGATGCAGGTACGCTTACCAGTACTTCAGAGCCGTCCGCTACAGCAGCAGTTAAAAATGAGGGCGATACTCATCTTACTCATCTAGGTGACTTTATTACTCAGAGCGGCGTAGCCAGCGCCGTAGCCAAAATGCAAGCGGCCCTGGATGCTGGTCAACTAATCCATGCTCGCGTACTTAGTGGGGTTGGAATTGGTACAAATCCTAACGTACCGCCCATACCTAATTCTAAACGTACAGCACTGGGAGGCTTCCCCGAAGAACACTCTCTGCTGATTATTGGTTTTGATGGAAATAAGTTTGTCTTCAATGACCCGGATGCCGGAGTATCTCATGCTGTGGGTAACGGCTTTGGGTTCTTGTTCCACGATACTACTGATAATCGTCTCAGCACTGCCCAAAACCCTGGCGACATGGTAGTTGATGCCCATGGTCTCCACACAAATAAGAACAAGCGCTATCAGGTTATCACACTGACACCAATTTGAAATAAAATAAAGCGTTTTTAGCATTTTGGGCTGAAATCAGGCTAAGGGCGGCTCTGGTACTCGATTGCGGCGGCGGCAATCGTAGCTTTGAGCAGATTGACGATGTAACCGACCCGGCTCAAGAAAATCGCTTGCATTTGCGGCTGATTGGCTAATTCTTCTTGCACCAGTTTGACCAGCGCGTCGTGCTGGATTTCTACGCCACCAACTAACTCTTGCATAGTCAGTCCCTTTTCCAGATAAGTGATATAGGTCTGCTTGATTTGCTCGACCTCAAAACCAGTCTGATGTTCCAGGCGGTCAAGCAGGCCCATTACGTGCAAAGTGGCAAACTTGCCTGCCCGCTTTTCACCCATCGCACGGTAAACTTCAAACGGGCCTTCTAGCAAACTCTTTTGCCACAATTCTATGACCCGGTTTTGCTCGGCTTTGAACCACTCTATCCCCTGGCGCAATAACTCCTGCTTGCTCATACTACTATCACTCATGGAATTGCTGCTACCCTTCAAGAATTAGTATTACTTCTTGGCGACTACGCACTTCATGGTGGCTGCGTCGTTACCGCCTGTAACAAAGATTTGCTGACCGCCAAAGCCAGTCACCTGAATATTTTTGACGCTAACGCCTTTATTCAGTACCAGACCTTTTACTCCGGCGGCGGTATTAGCCCCGGTTCCCTGAATAGTAATACGCGGCCCGGCAGTACAGCTACCGCCATCAATGATGCTGCCCAATGGCGGAATCGGCAGCGTACCACTGGCCTGTACCGTCGTACCACTCGTGAGGTTAAAGGTGACACTCTGACCATTGACAACATTGGTCAAGGCGTAAGAAAGTGTCCCAACTGTGCCAATCGAACCCGGCCCGGTGTCACTAGGATTGGTTACGTCTATCGGCGGGAGGGCGGGAGGGTTAATCGTAATAACTGCCGTACCATTGACCGCCGAAACCGAGTCTATCCTGATACGGATATTATTAGGCAGGTCAGTAAAGGTAGTGCCAACAGGCCAGAGGGCATTTTTATCGCCCACTCCGACAGGCCCACCGGCTGGCCCACGCAACGCATCATCGGCTACGCCCGGCGGCGCAACCAGAATAGCCGGGAGTTCAGCACCTGTTGCATCAACACGGGTTGGGTCTATCTGGTGAATGATAACTCCATCGGCATTGGGTAGTTTTATGTCGTAGCCTATTCTAAAGCGGGTTTCGACAGTGTAATAAGTACCAGCTGCCGCCGAAATCGGGATTTGGGCCATAAGAATACTGGTAGTCGTGGGAGGTTGCGCTACTCTTTCCAGGGTAACAGTTTGTGACCCCGAACCAATAGTGTAGGTATATTTGCGACCAGGTGGAATAAACTGCATGGCATCCTTGTTAACTGCTACAACGTGCTGACCTACGCAACCATAATTAGGGTCAACTACTCCAGCCACGTCCCCACAATGAGCCTGGGGATTGCTTACAACGTCCCACGAACTTCCATACTGGTAAGAAACGGTGCTGCCAGAGTGCGGCGAACTAAAAGCATGGCTTATTTCGTGAGCTAATATGCCATGTTCAGCCCATCCAAAGGTGCTGAATGCGCCGGAATAGGGCATCCAGGTCATACTCCAATTTTTATCTACGCCATTCAAAACCAAAGGGTAGCCGCCCCCCCAGGCTGAACCATCAATCGCATCATTAAACATAAAGTTGATACCGTAATACTGAGTCGGAGTAGCGAAGTTGACCCCACCGGCATTGGCGGCAGCAGTACAATCTTCGGCAAGTTTTTTCAGGTACACATTGGGGCCACCAGTTAAGCCAATATAGTAACTACGGGTTTGGGGCAGAGCAAACCAGCCCGCCGCCGTACTGCCGATTAAGTCGTAGCGACCATAAGACATTTCGCGAATGTAATTATCGAAGCCGGGCTTGGTGTTGTTCAGTTGAGTAGCAAAGTAAGCCTGGTTCTGAGGCTGGGCCGGATTATCGGAATAGCGGCACATAATCGAGATGAACGGGTTGCTGCCAAGAGTAGCCACGCCAGGGACTGGTCGCAGGCCCGGCGTAGTGTCAATTTGAACACTTTGTACTACAAGAGTCGGATTTGCACTGCCTACTGCAACGCTGGCGACAGTACCATTGAGCTTAACTCGTTTCTTAACCATGCCCATAACACCATTGGGGCTTGTACTGTTCTTAGGATTAATCTGCAAATTGTAAGTCTGACCAGCATCGTCGGTCAAAAAATAAAGCGTTTCGGTCAACTTGCTGGTGTTTGGGCCGGGGTCGCCAAAAATCGCCCAGAACACGCCGGAGAGCGAACGAGTAGCGCCAACCTGGAGCGGAGGCACGGCAGCTTCGACAAACAGCGTGCCGGAGCTAACCAAAACCAGCAGGCTAACCAGCACAAGCGCGAAAGCTTTTAGCGAAAGTCTGCGGAACGTTCCAAAAATAGACTTAAAAAGAGCCTGGAAAAAAGCGAGAGGTTTCTTCATTTTGCGACTTCCTAGGTTGTAATTAAGTTTTTGTTTCGATAGTACAGGGGTTACGCTCATAACTGCTCTATAGTGCTGGTATTATTGTAAAATAAAAGTTGCTGAAAAACAAGCCTTTTTTAGGTATTAATTTTTTAACTCGCACATTATAAATTGGGGAATGTTGTGGCTCTCGATTAAAATGGGAGCGCCTTCAATCGTTACTAGACTAGCACAAAGCCGAAATGATTGAAAGCGCTTATTTAGAGGGGTTAAACTTCGACGACGGCGCGGCCCTGGTCGTCCTGCGGCACGCTCCAATGGTGCGGCTAACGCCACAGGCCGGATAGAATTAGCTCGCGGATAAAAATCATTTCTTTGGGCAAGCGGTCGTAAGTGCCTTAATAATTACTGTTCTGGGTCTGGCTATTTCTTACGAGGCTCTGATACAAACGGGCTTATTTAAGTAATTGCTACTTTTCGCCACATATGCTAATAGAACAAGTGAAGATAACCAAGCTGCCAAATAAAATAGCCTACTATTGACAATAGTATGTATGTTATATATAATGGTGCGGGTAAAACTGAACCCAAAAGGTTGTCAGATTAGGTTCAATAGCTCTTACAAAACCTCAAATGGTTGTTAATAAAGAGCTATTTTGAACTAGATATTTGGAAACTAGGAGAGAGGAAATAATATTAGCATGAACAAACGTGTTATTTTGGCTTTAGTAGCAACTTTGTTGCTGGCTCTTGTATTAGCTGCCTGCGGCGACGCTACGGCTACTTCTAAACCTGCCGCCACCGCCGATAGCGGCAGTATGCCAGGTATAACGATGAAGCCGGCTGAGACAATGGCTCCGTCTACCACGGCTGCCGCAAATGCAACTACCGCCGCTTCCGGTAGTATGCCGGGTACGGCGATGGGTACAACTGCGGCCAGTGGCGCGATGGCAAGTGACCCGATGACCGACAGCCTCAAGGGGTTGAGCGGGAAAGAATTTGAGGTCATGTTTATGCAGGAGATGATTGCTCATCATCAGTCGGCCCTAGATATGGCAAAGCTTGTTCCCACCAACACCAAGCGAGCCGAGCTAATCAAATTGAGCCAGAATATTATTACCGCTCAGACCAAAGAAATTGGTGATATGACCGGCTGGTTAGCCAGTTGGTATAACTCCAAACCTTTAGCTGATAATATGAGCGCACCCGGTATGATGGCAATGATGGGCGATATGGACAAGCTTAAAACCGCTAAAGATGCCGCCTTCGACGAGCTTTTCCTTCGCATGATGATAGCACATCATACTCAGGCTACCAATATGGCGAGCCTTATTCCCAGTAAAACGCAACGCCCGGAATTAGTCAAAATTGGTCAGGACATCATCAAGAGTCAGAGTGCCGAAATTGAGCAGATGAAGGGCTGGCAAAAAACGTGGGGTCTAAAGGCTTAACCTGTTAGACATCTAGTTCTTAGTACAGCAACCTGAAAAAGGGGTGAGGAAATGGTGGCTTGATTTCCTCACTCCTTTTTCAGGTTGCTGTACTTAGGTAAATGGGCCGCGAATCTGAGAAAGCTTAGGTTGAGCTTGTTGGAAGTGAACCCAAGCTAGGCCAGTATTAAGACGTTTTTCCTAATATTCTTAGGTTTTTCAATAGTAACAGTCATGGTCGGGTATTCTTTATTCTGCCGCCGGGTTATGGCCCTTAAAAACTGCGAAGAGTAACCAGAGCGACGGAAACAGGACAACAGAACCAGCCGCCAGCACAGTTAGCAAAGCTTGAAGGCTAACCTGCGAAGCCGCCGCCCCGGTAATAGTGATGTCGGGGGCGATAATGTAGGGAGCTTGAGCCAGCGCCCAACCCCACACAATACAGGCCACTTCGCCAATACTCATCAACCGGGCCAAACGATAGTGACCCAACCAGAAGACGATTAGCGCTCCCAGTCCCAAAACAACCATGCCAATTACCAGAGGGGTAGCGCGTCCCCAACTAAGTTCGTTCCAGAGGAGCGGCGCACCGTTGATGGTTAGCGGCAGGGTCAGAAAGGCCAGAATTGCCATAACCAGCCCGGCCCAAAGCGCCCGCTTACGAAAATCTTGTCGCAATTCGCCGCTGGTTTCGTAGGTCAGATAAACCGCCGCCAAAAAAGCGCACAGCGCTAGGGCTAATAAGCCAATCATAATCGGGAAAGGCGAAAGCCAGGGCGTAATATAATCGGGATTAACTTTCTCGTTTAGCACTCGAATTTTGCCCGAACCGAGCGCCCCGACACACATCCCCAACAGCACAGGCGTTACAATACTCGCGCCGCCAAAAATATTGCCGAGATAGCGCTGCGCTCCGGCAGCCTGGGCCGCGTGCGCCCGAAAGACAAAAGCCGCGCCGCGCAGTACTATGCCGACCAGAGCCAGCGTTAGCGGTAGAAAAAGAGCGGTGCTGATGGCGGAATAGGCGGCAGGAAAAGCAGTAAAGAGCAACACTATCACCAGAATAAGCCAGACGTGATTGGCTTCCCAGACTGGCCCCATGGCGCGGGCGATGGCCTGACGCTGTTGCTCGGTGCGTGGCCCGAAGGCCAACACCTGCCAGACCCCGCCGCCAAAGTCCGCTCCCGCCAGCACGACGTAGGCGGTCAGGGCCGTCACCATAATACCCGCCACAATCCACTCAGACGAGAGCATGTTCTTTTTCCTCCTGGACTATCTCAACCTCAACAGCTTTGTCGCCGTCCTCATGCTCCGGCTTAATTCGGGCAAGGCGACGCAATAACCAGATAACCATTACTGCCAGCCCGACATAGAGCAGGGTAAAGCTGATAAAGATTGGAACAAGGCCGGGCGTAGGCGTAACGGCATCAGTAGTTTTGAACAGACCGTAGATTATCCAGGGTTGCCGCCCAACTTCGGTGACAGTCCAGCCCGCTTCCAGGGCAATAAAACCGAGTGGGCCGCACAACGCCACCGCCCGTAGCAACCAGCGCCCTTCAGGGATGTGACGCTTGCGCCAGAAAAGAAACCCGACCCAGGCGGTCAGACCTAACAGCATCATACCCGCCCCAACCATCAGCAAAAAGGCGCTGTGGACAATTAACGGGTTAGGCCGCTCGTCTGCCGGAAAGGAATTGAGGCCGCGCACGGTGGCGTTAGGGTCGTGGTAAGCCAGAAAACTGAGGCCGCAGGGCAGTTCGATGGCCCAATTTACCGTCCCGGTTTTCGGGTCGGGGATGCCACCGATGTGCAAAGGAGCGCAAGCGCGGGTTTCGTACTGCGCTTCCATCGCGGCGAGTTTGGCGGGCTGATTATCGGCCACAAAACGGGCGCTCAGGTCGCCACTGATTAGCTGTAAAGGTAACATAGCGCAGCCCATCAGCAAACCGAGGGCCATGCCGCGCTTGTTATATTCGGTGCGCTTGCCGCGCAAAATACCAACGGCATAGACGGCAGCCAGTGCAAAACCCACCGAGACATACGAGGCCAGCGTGCCGTGTAGCGCTTCCGGCCCCCAGGCCGAATTGAACATGGCAGCCAATGGGTTAATATCGGTGGGCTTGCCGTCCACCATTCGGAAGCCGGAAGGACTATTCATCCAGCCGTTGACCGCAATTACGAAGATACCCGAAGCCGCCCCGCTAATCGCCAGGGGAATCGTGGTCAGCCAATGGGCCAGGGGCGATAAGCGCTTCCAGCCATAAAGATAAAGGCCCAGGAAAATAGCCTCGATAAAGAAGGCAAACCCTTCCATCGAAAAGGGCATCCCGATAATACCCCCCGCAAATTTCATAAAGCCGGGCCAAAGCAAGCCCATTTCAAAAGAAAGTACCGTCCCCGACACCGCCCCCACCGCAAACAAAATCGCGGTAGCCTGCGCCCACTTTTTCGCCAGCTTTAAATAAACCGGGTTTTTGGTGCGCAGCCACAATCCTTCGGCAATCACCAATAACAAAGGCAAACCGATGCCAATCGCCGCAAAAACTATATGAAAGGCCAGCGATGTTCCCATCTGGGCGCGGGCCGCATGAATATCACTCATTTGAATTTACTCCCTCATTGCTTACTTTCAGTACTTTTTATGGTAGCTTTTGAAATTTTTTTGCAAAAAAATTTCAAAAGCTACCATAAAAAGTACTGATTGTTTAAGTGCAGCCAAATTTTACAGCTTGAGAGAGCAAAAGTATGTGGGAAAATAGTGGAAAGTTTGTAAGGGTTTTCCTTACACTAACGAGACGCTGTAGGGTTATTTCCCGATACAAAAATTGGCGAAAATTTCGCGGAGCAGCGAGTCTTGGACGCTTTCGCCCGTTATTTCGCCGAGGGCTTCCATTGCCAAGCGTAAATCTATTGAGGCGAAATCGGCTGGCATGTCGGCATCGCTGCTGGCAATCGCTGCCAGCAAATGTTCGCGAGCGCGTTCCAGGGCGCGTTTGTGGCGTTCGTTTGTCACCATCAGGCTGCGCCCCGCTAAATTCTGTCCACCTAGCGCGAGACGGGCCAGTTGCTCTTCGAGTTGGCCCAAGTTCTGCCCGGTATGCGCCGAAATTTCGACCAATGGCACGCCCGGCAAATTTTGGTCAAGTTTGTCCTGCTCGATTAGTTGCGGTGTTAAATCCTGCTTGTTCAGGACGATACAGGCGCGTTTGCCCGGCCTTTCGGCGAGTTCAGCTCGTATCGCTTCGATTAGTTCAAGGTCGCCCGCTTGAAGCTGACGGCTACCGTCCAGCACCAGCAGCAGCAAATCGGCACTGGAAAGCGCCTGTCGGCTGCGTTCGATGCCCAATCTTTCCACCACATCCTCGGTGGCGGTAATCCCTGCCGTATCCACCAGCACCACTGGCACGCCTCGAATATTGACCGTCTCCTCGATTACATCGCGGGTCGTTCCGGCAATCGGCGTAACGATGGCGCGGTCAGAGCGCAGCAAAGCATTGAGCAACGAGCTTTTGCCGACGTTGGGTACGCCTACGATAGCGGCCCGGATGCCCTGGCGATAAATCATCCCGGCATCGGCGGTTGCCAGCAGTTCGTTCAGTCCGGCGAGGGTCTGACGCAACTGGGGCGCAACCGAAGCGGGCGGCACATCATCTTCGGGGAAATCAATCATGGCTTCCAGCCAGGCCAGGCTGCTCAAAAGACTCTGGCGTACTTCGCTAATCCGGCGCGACAAATTGCCCGCCAGTTGACTGAGCGCCTGTTCCAGGCCCGGCCCGGTCTTGGAGCGAATGACATCTACCACTGCTTCCGCCTGGGCCAAATCAATCCGCCCGTTCAGGAAAGCGCGCAGGGTAAATTCGCCCGGTTCAGCCTGCCGCGTTCCCTGTTTCAAGGTCAAATTCAGCACCCGCTCCAACGGAATCATGCCGCCATGACAATTTAGCTCAACCATATCCTCGCGAGTATAAGTGCGCGGCCCGGCCAGATACACCGCCATCACCTCGTCCAATGGCTCATGTACATCGCCATCGGGGTCAATGATTTGCCCGTAGTAAAGCCGGTGACTCTCGAACTTCTGGCGCGGCTTGCCATTTGGCCCGCGAAATATTTTCTTGAGGACGGCGAAAGCGTCCGGCCCACTCAGCCGCACAATTCCAATTCCGCCCTCACCGAGCGCCGTTGAAATAGCGCTAATTGTATCTGTGTACATAATTCGGTACTGCTTACTTCCTGACTATTAATCTTCCACGCCAAAAAACACTAAAAACACCTTTCATTCAGCGAATAAAATTTGTAAAGTGCTAGTAAAGTCTGTTAGACTATTCAGTGGCATTATACAACGAATTGAATCAGGAACAGAGCGATGTTGGTAAGCGCCTGACAAAGGACAAATGTTATTAGCCTCTACCGAAATGTAAAGCTACATGTATCCAGGAAATAAGGGAGGTTGCGATGTTCTATGCCTTTGATTGGTTTGAGAAACAGCCCCTTTTTGCGGCTACTCGCGCCACCGTCTTAAACTGGCTTAAATCCCAGGAACTTTTAGTATTCTTAGACCGTGAACAGTCCACAACCGTCAATCGTGGCTGCATCAGCCCACCCGACGGGGTGCAATCGCCAATCGTCAATTTAGAGAAGCGTCGGCTGGTCGAAGAAGATTTCCCGTTGCTTGAGCAATTAATAGATAATGCCTGGAATAGTACCGGCTTTGGTGGCTATACCGCCGCCCGCCATCTGGCAGATGTAAACGGGCTGGCCCTTTTTCGGCTGGACGAAATGAAGCAGCAGGCGCGGTTGGTCGGGCTTATAATGCAGCCGGAACTAGAAGCCGTGCCACCCTTGCAATCGCCTGTACTTTATCTGGCCTTGCTGGAAATGTCCCAGAAGATATTGCGCCTTGACCGATTGTATTTGCCCTTCGCTGAAACTTCACAAACTTTAATCGAAGACCGGGCGATGCTGGCTTTGTGTAACCTTACGCCAATGGACGAACTGGGCTGGTGGCACGAAGCGCCCGACACATTACATTCGCTGGATAGCCTGACTCCTGGCGCGACTATGGCAGCGACCAATTGGCTAGAACTGAGTGTGCGGGCGAATGCGGGACTGATTCAACCAATCCGGCGCTTGTTTGCCCGTTACGGCTACCGAGAGCGGATTGTGATCGAGCGTCCGGCGATACCCCGGCCCGATGGCGGCTTGCTGGCGGACGAAAACGGCCCGGCAACCCTTCGTACCTATCTTCTGGCGGATGAGCAAGCCGAGCCAATCGCCGCTAAAATGCGTGAAACGCTGGGTACGCTTGCCAGAGTCGCCGAGCTCGGAGAATTGCAGACCGCTACCCGCGATGCTGACGAATGGGCCGATTTATGGGACGATTTCAATATTCACCGGGTTGGTCGCCATCTGGTTATTAGCCTGATGCGCCAGGATTACAAGGCCAAACCGAATGATGTAGTAATTGAAATTGTGCCGTCCACCTGGGTCTTCGGCCCTGACCGCTATGGCTTGCACCCGACTACCAAAATTTGCTTGCAGCTATTGGAAGAACGGATTGACCCAGTGAAACATCATAGTATACTGGATTTAGGAACAGGCACGGGGATTCTAGCGATTGCCACCGCTAAACTTGGCGGCGGCAAGGTTCTGGCACTCGATGCCAACCAAAAAGCGGTAGACTCGGCCCGCCAAAATGTCGCTTTGAACGAATTAGATCAAAAAATAACAGTAGAAACGGGTTCGCTGGCAATCGTAACCGAACATCGCGAAGATGTTTACGTTTTCCCGGAGGAAGCACTACACCCACCCGCCGTTCTTGCTGATATGCTGCCCTTTGATGTAATTCTCGCCAATACTATCTCTGATGTAGTAATTGGGCTGGCGGAACCGTTCAGCAAGTCGCTACGTACTGGCGGCCTGTTAATTAGTAGTGGTATTAGCAAAAAACGAGCCGAAGAAGTAGCTGCTGCCCTGGAAGCGGCGGGTTTATGGCAGTTGGAAGAACGCGAAGACAACAACTGGGTCGCCTTCGTCCATACCAAACCAGAGAACATGGGGTCGCTTTAAGTTGTAGCCGGTTTTGAAAAAAGGTTTCACACGAAAACCCGGTTTAACCCAAACTTTTTGTTATCCTAATCCGTAAATAAGCCTGGTAGGGATTTGATTCCTAAATTCCTGGAAAAAAATCGTAAATCGTAAATCAGTCTGAGGAACTTTGTTTATGTCCATGCGGAACACGACTGTTACTCCTCCTAAACCGGCATCAAATTCAGCTCCTGCTGGCTTTGGCGCGCCGTCGCCCGGCCCGTTAGCACCTTTGCCAGGTAATTCGGGCAAACCCGCCCCGATTAATCGGG
Organism: Chloroflexia bacterium; assembly: GCA_038209275.1. GTDB lineage: Bacteria > Chloroflexota > Chloroflexia > Chloroheliales > Chloroheliaceae > L227-5C. The sequence continues at coordinate 23,485 of JBBQXW010000025.1, forward strand.
GTAGAGGCCAGCTAATCCGGCTCGATACGCTGGGCGGGCAATTTAATACTCTGGTTTTAATTAGCGTGATACTGGCAACGTTGGCGCTGATAGCTTCTTTCTGGGTCTTGAGTAGCCTTAATCAATCGTTTAGTGATATAGTTAAAAATAGCGCGCCCAGCATTTCCGCCGCCCAAAAACTAGGGGAGGCGATTCAGGATGCCGATGCTAAAGCCGCCGATTACCAGCTAACTACCCGGATTGATGTCACCAGCCCCGATTTCAGGCCGGAAGTTTACGGCGATAACGGTTTGCGAAATCAAGCCTGGAAAACTTTCCTGAGCCGCCGTCAGGAAGTTAGCAGCGCCCTCTTCAACGCCCGTACCAATGTAACCTATCCAGGCGAAGCTGAGGCACTTGATATTATTTCTGACCGTTTTCTCGACTATGTAGCCCGAATTAATATTATGCGCTACGAACTGGATCAGGGCCATCGTGAAGCGGCACTGGCAGCCTATAAATCGGCCCACGACTTGCTGGTCGGTAATGTCGGCAATGTGCCACTGGACGATAAAGGGCGCAGTCCCGAAGAACAACTAAAGCTACGCAGCTGGGATAAAGAAAAGTTCGATGTTAAAGCCCAGTACAAAGGGATTGAAGCGAACGTTCAGAAGCTTACCGAAATCAACAAACGCGAACTGGATAAATCGGCTAACGCTACCAGCACCAGCCTGGGCGTGAATACGCTGATTATTGGGGTGCTGTGTGTCTTGCTGGTAGCAATGTTGGGCTTTATCTGTTTCCGCTACGCTACCATAACCCACCGCATTATTAATCCTGGTTTTGGGCTGGCTTTTATCGGGGCAGTGGCGTTGACAATAGCCCTCATGACAAATCTGTTGCAAGGCTCAAGCGATTACAAAAATATCTCGGCCAGCAGTTTTGCCAGCGTTGATGCTGCCACCAGAGCGCGCCAGTTAGCTGCCGATGCTAATGCCGACGAGTCGCGCTTGCTTATTAGCCCCGAAACACCAGGGCTAGATAGCACCAGCCCGGCTCTTACCGCCGATGTCCGAAATGCCTTTCGGTCGGAAAACCTAAAAGACAGTTTTGATAAAAAGATAAATTTGATGAAAGAGCAAATCGGGCTGGCCTGGGGAAATATAACTTTCCCGGATGAGCGAAATCAGCTTTGCAAAGTAACCCAAAATCCTAGCGGCAAAGGTGGAGCGTGTCCTTCCGGCAGCACTTACGGGCTGGATAATTATCTGGTTGTAGATAAAAATATCCGCGATAATTTCACCAAGAGTCTGCTGGCAGAAGCTATCAACCTGAATGTCGGTAAATCTAACGAAGCGTTTGACGCTTATGATGGCGCGCTGGCTAAATTGTCGCAGATAAACGAAGACGAGTTTGACAGAAGTTCGTGCAAAGCGGTCGGGTTGGCTCAATTCAAAGCCTCGTCGTGTAGCCAGGTTGGGTATATTCCGTTCTGGCAGGTAGGTGTGCTGGTGCTGTTCCCACTTATCGCGCTGGCGACTATCGGCGGCTTCTGGTACATTCGCCGCGAATTCTAAACTGATTTTAATCCGCAGCCGGAGAAATCTCCGGCTTTTTTGGTCTTTGCAGACGTTTCCTATTTGCCGCAAGCTCTACATACCGTTATAATGGCATATCAGTGATTAACTTTGTCCAATATATGCAAGACACCTAAATCAATCGGAAAAGAAAAAGGATTTAATGTTACATGGAGACACAGAGGAGAAATGAGTCGGTAGCTGCCGATGCAGGTGGCGTAGCCGAAGATTTAGATTTAAAGGCTACTGCCGCGCCTCCCGCAAAAGCGGCGCGTACCCCGTTCCTGTTGCCCATCGTCTTTGTCAGTGGTATGACCGTGATGGCAACCGAGATGTGCGGTAGCCGCTTGATTCAGCCCTTTTTTGGCGATTCACTATTAATTTGGGCTAATTTAATCGGCTTTTTTATGATTTACCTGGCTTCGGGTTATTTTATCGGCGGACGGTTGGCTGACCGCTTCCCGCGCCCGGCCTTTTTGTATCAATTGACGGCCTGTGCCGCTTTTGCCATCGGCCTTATCCCGGTGTTGAGCAACCCGATTCTGTCGCTCTCCAATGAGGGCTTTCGGAACGTAGATGGCGGTTTGTTCTTTAGCTCACTGGCAGGAATTATTTTGCTCTTTTCGATACCGCTCATTTTATTGGGCTGTGTCTCGCCGTTTGCCACCCGCTTACGAGTGAGCGAGGTCAAGAGCGCGGGCAAAACTGCCGGGGCAATCAGTTCACTTTCGACAGTTGGCTCGATTTTGGGAACTTTCTTGCCGGTGCTGGTCTTGATTCCGGCGTTCGGCACACGGGCGACGCTGTATATTTTTTCGGCGACGTTGCTGGCTTTTTCGCTGCTCGGTCTTTACCTGAGCAATCGGAGTCGGCTCCCTTTTTACGCCTTGCAGTTGGCGGTGGTACTGCTGCTGGGCTTCCTGCTGACCACCAACGTGATTAAAGCCCCGGTTGAAGGGCAACTGATTTTCCAGAAAGAATCTTCGTTTAATTATGTGCAGGTGGTGCGGCCCAACTACAACCCCGACCAGGTTAATCTGGTGTTGAACGAGGGCCACGCGATTCACTCGATTTATAATCCAAAGCAGATTTTGACGGGTGGCCCCTGGGATTATTATATGGTCACGCCGTTCTTTAGCGGTGGCGGCCTGAACGAGAAGAATTTCAAAAGCGCCTTGATTATCGGCCTGGGCGCAGGGACAGTTCCCAAGCAGTTGACCAAAGCTTATGGCGACCAGATAAAGATTGATGGGGTAGAGCTTGACCCCGAAATAATCAAGGTCGGGCGGCAATATTTCGATATGAACGAGCCGAACCTGAACGCAATCGCTCAGGACGGACGTTATTATCTGATAACCAGCCAGAAAAAATATGACATGATTGGCATGGATGCTTATCGCCAGCCTTATATTCCGTTCCACCTGACCACCCGCGAATTTTTTCAGGAAGTGCGCGACCATCTTACCCCCGATGGCGTGGCGGTAGTTAACGCTGGTGCGCCTCTGGTGCATGGCGAACGCGATTTTCGGCTGGCGGAAGTGCTGGCAAGCACCATGAAATCGGTCTATCCGAACGTCTATATGATTAAGCTGAAGAACCTGAACAACACGCTGGTGGTCGCGACCAACAAGCCAACCGCTATCACCGATGCTTCTTTCCGCCAAATAATCGAAAGTAGCGTCAGCAATCAACTGGTCAAGCAGGTGGCCCAGCGCATTTATGACGAGGGCACTATCGAGGAATGGACGAAGCCCGGCACTATCTTCACCGACGACTGGGCGCCAGTCGAGCGCGTGATTGACCAGATTATCATTGATTATGTAGTCGGCGGCGGCAAATAATTTGGTGCTTTATTTTAGCGTTTGAAAATTTTTGTAAAAATTTTCAAACGCTAAAATAAAGCGAGAGTCCGGCAAACCTCAAAATTCGGCGGCTAATTGGGCTAACTTGAAGGACGTATAAAGCTATGACAACCGAGCTAGAAATAAAAGACGACCTGAGCCTTGTTCAGGAGGAAGAGCCAAAGAAAATGGCAAGTGGACTGCATAGTTTTATTGCATCGAACATTAGTTTTTATTTATCAACCTATATTAGATCCAACCCATTAGGTTGGGTCTTCGAGTCTTCTGCTACTTACAATTTCAAGGATGGGCAACCGAAACGTCAGCCGGATGTATCATTTGTCAGCCTGGAAAAAATGCCTGATCCGCCCGATGAAGAATTAACGGCTATTCCTGACCTTGCAGTTGAAGTAGTTTCCAAAAATGATACGGCCTACGAGATTGAAAAAAAGGTGAGGCAATACCAACAAGCCGGAGTAAAGGTGGTCTGGATAGTTTATCCAGTCAGCCAGACAGTTTTTGTTTATCGCCTACCTATGGGCCTGAAAGTGCAAGTCTTTTCCGGGGATGATGAACTTCGGGAAGAAGAAATACTGCCCGGCTTTAAAATAAAAGCTAATGTATTTTTCACGATTAAACCAGGGAAAGCGGCAACTACAAATCAGGAGTTAGCATGACAACCGAACTAAAAACGCTAGTTGATCTGAGTCGGGAATACACTGTCGAAGAATTTGATTTGTTGCCCGAACCGGGAGATGATAGTTATTATGAGTTAGTGGAAGGGGAAATACGGTTGGTACCACCCGCAGGCGGTGAACATAGCAACATTTCCGGCATAATCTGGCGAGCTATTTTGTTCTTCGATTTATCGGAGAAGTTAGGACGGGCGTATCCTCCGGGGCGCTTCCAGTTTGGTAAATTCAAAGCTGCCCCTGATTTATTTTTCTTTAGCGCCGGACGCATCCCTGAATTTGACCGGGGCGCAATTACTGTTCCGGCGGATTTAGCAGTAGAAGTCTGGTCAAAAAGTGACTACGGTGATGAAAGTTCAAGACGGATAGCCCGCCGCAAGGTTGAGAGTTATTTGAAAAACGGCTTTCACTTAATCTGGGTCGTTCGTCCCGATAATCAGACTGTAGAAATTTATCATCAGGGTGACACTAGACCAATCGTGTTGGGTATAAATGATGAATTGGACGGCGAAGATATTTTGCCGGGTTTCAAACTAAAAATCAAGAGCCTTTTTAAGAATTAAATTAAAATGACTATAAAAGTAAACCGTGAAGAAGAAAATTCGGCTTTGGTAGGCGAGGAATCGAGGGCGCAGCCCTCTCCTACAGCGATAGGAGGGGATAAGCGCCCGCCGCTTTTGCTGACGGTGGTGTTTGTGAGCGGCATGGCGGTGATGGCGACTGAGATGTGCGGTAGTCGCTTGCTCCAGCCTTATTTTGGCGACTCGCTGTTAATCTGGGCCAATATTATTGGCTTTTTTATGATTTATCTGGCGATTGGCTATTTTATCGGCGGGCGGTTGGGAGACCGCTTTCCCCGCGCCACTACGCTTTATCAGCTAACGGGCGTAGCCGCCTTTGCGCTGGGCCTGATTCCGTTGCTCTCCGACCCGGTGCTGACCCTTTCCAACGAAGGATTTCGCAATGCCAATGGCGGTTTGTTCTTTGGTTCGCTTTTTGGAATTATTTTGCTTTTTTCTGTCCCGCTAATTTTGCTGGGCTGCGTTTCGCCGTTCACTTTGCGGCTACGTATTGGTGCCGTACAGAGTGCCGGAAAGACGGTTGGGGCTATCAGCGCGCTCTCTACTTTTGGCTCGATTTTTGGTACGTTTTTGCCAGTGCTGCTGCTGATTCCCACGATTGGTACACGCTCAACCCTCTATCTTTTTTCGGTGGTGTTGCTGGGCTTTTCGATTTTTGGGTTGTGGCGCAGTGGTTCGCGGCGAGTGCCGATTTTCGCCGGGATGTTGGTAGTAGTATTGGCTTCGGCTTTGTTGGTGCTGGGCCATTTGATAAAGCCCGCGCTGGATGGCGAATTACTCTACGAACGCGAGTCGGCCCATAATTATATTCAGGTGGTGCGCCCCAAATATAACCCCGACCAGGTGAGCTTAATTCTGAACGAGGGCCACGCGATTCACTCGATTTATAATCCGAAGCAACTTTTGACTGGCGGTTATTGGGATTACTATATGGTCGCGCCCTTCTTTAACAAGGGCGTGGTCGAGCAGAATGTAAAGAGCGCCTATATTGTCGGGCTGGCGGCGGGAACAGTGCCGCGCATCTTGACGGCGGCTTATGGCGAACAGTTAAAGATAGATGGCGCGGAACTCGACCCGGCTATTCTGGAAGTAGGTCGCAAATATTTCGCGATGGATGAACAGAAAAATCTAAACGCAGTGGCCCAGGATGGACGCTATTTTTTGCTACTGAGCAAGCAGAAATATGATATTATTGCAGTAGATGCTTTCCGACAACCCTATATTCCGTTCCATCTGACGACTCAGGAGTTTTACAAGCTCTCCCGTGACCACCTTTCGGAGAAAGGGGCGCTGGTTGCCAACGTGGGCAGCCCCTCGGTCAATGGCAAGCGCGATTATCGGCTGGTCGAAGCCCTGGCGAGTACCATGCGCTCGGTCTTTCCCAGCGTCTATATTATAGATGTCAAAGGGACATTTAATACTATCGTGGTTGCTACGCCGCAGCCAACTGATATAGCCACTTTCCGCGAGAACGTAGCCCGATTGCAAAATCCTTTGCTAAAGCAGGTGGGCGAAATGACGGTGCAGACGGGCGACATTCGGGAATGGAACGACCAAAAAACTGTTTTTACTGACGACTGGGCGCCAGTCGAGCGCGTTATTGACCAGGTAATTATTGATTATGTCGTGGGCGGCGGCAAATAATCCCGTCACCAGCGATAGCGAAAGCCCGGCGATTGCCCAATTCATTTGTGAGACATTGCTCCGCCAATGGATTTCCCCATTTGTGAGACATTGCTCCGCCAATGGATTTCTGCAATCACCGATTTCACCGAAAGGACGAAAGGAAGAAAAATATGCGGCTCAGGATTAAGCGCAAAATACGCACCAGCAGTTCGGAGCAGTGGACTCTTTTCGATCTCGACCAGACCGACGACGATGGTGGCCCACAGAACATCGGTAAGGTTGACCTGCACTACGATACGGATATGGTCTACGGCACAATGTTAGTCTGGTCGGAACTGGTTGAGAGAGTGGACGTTACCAACGTGCAGGCAATGGTCGAAGATTTGCTGGACGAAATTATCGAGCCAATCGGTGTACCCGCCGACTATAGCCTCGATTTCTTCTCGCCCAGCCTCGAAAGCTACAAATTTTACACCAACTTCGACGAGGACGAAGAAGACGAAGAAGAGGTGGATGAGGAAGAAGACGGCGAAGATACTCCAAGCTCGAACGGTAGTCGCTGGTAAACCAAGTTCATGCTGAGGATTTGTATTATAGTGCGGGGGAGTGCCGAAATTGGAAGAGGTAGGGGCGAATCGCATACGCCCTTTTGATCTGGCACAGTGTTCAAGGGCTTATGCGATTCGCCCTTACCAAAATGCACCTCTTCACAAATAGGCACTTCCTATCCTAGTGCGGTAGCGGCTTGAAGGGGCAAGCTCAAATGGGTTCGACCCTTCGAACCCCCTACCAGTTTTGAAACAGATTCTCAGCTAGATACTAAATCGTCTGCAAGTAACGCTGAATCATAAAGGCTGCCATGGTGCCTTCGCCGGAAGCGGTTGGGACTTGCTTAATATTGCCGCTACGCACATCCCCGGCGGCAAACACCCCAGACATATTGGTTTCGAGGTTCGCGGCGGTTAGCAAAAAGCCGCCCGCGTCTTTGCTCAACTTGCCCGTAACAAATTCGGCGTTAGGCACAAGGCCGATGAAGATAAAGCACCCGGCAGCTTTTAACTCTCTATCTTCGCCCGTCTCGCTATTATGCACTAAAATATTTTCGAGCTTGCCCTGCCCCTGGAAGGCTTTGGCTTCGCTATTGTAAAGCACCTCGATTTTGGCGTGTTCCAGCACTTTTTGTTGCAAGAGTTTCGAGGCAGTCATCTGGTCTTTCCAGACTAACATGGTTACTTTTGAAGCAAACTTGGCTAGAAACAAACTTTCTTCCGCCGCGCTATTGCCACCGCCGATTACTACTAGCTTTTGCCCCTTGTAAAAAGGCGCGTCGCAGGTCGAGCAGTAATGCACCCCAGCCCCGTTCAATTCGGATTCGCCCGGAATATTCAGCCGCCGATATTTTGAGCCAGTCGCAATCAGCACGGCGTGGGACTGGTATTCGTCTCCAGTGGAGGTTCGCACTGTCTTGTAACGTCCATCAGTGCTAATATCTTCGACCATCTGGGCCGATAGCATTTCCACATCAAAGCGCTTCCCTTGCAAAACCAGTCGCTCGGCAAATTCTTCGCCGGTAATGCCTTCGGGGAAGCCAGGATAATTATCCAGCCGTTCGGTCAGCCCGGCCTGTCCGCCCAGGCCCGCCCCTTCGATTACCAGACAATCTATCTGCTCCTGGGCGCAAAACAAGGCCGTACTCAATCCGGCCGGGCCACCACCAATAATGATTAGTTCGTAAAACGGGCGCTGCGCCTTGACCTGTAAGCCTAGCGCCGCCGCCATTTCAAAATTAGAGGGATTGGGAAACACTTCATCATCAATTGTCAGGGTCGGCACGATAATTTTGCCCTTGTTCAGCCGTTCTACGTAGAACAAACCGCTTGGCTCACGCTCAATATCTACAAAATCATAATGAGCTTTTTGCTCTCCCAAAAATTTTCGGACGCGCTTGCAATCTTCGCACCAGACGGTTGCGTACACTTTTACATTGTGGGCTGCCATTTATATTGTCCTTTCTTCAGCGTTAAAAAATGCAGGGAAGGAACACAGATAAACACGGATTAGCACAGATGGACACCGATAGAATTTAATGAATGAAAACTTTTGTAGGATGCTGCTCGGTCAGCTGATTTTCCATTGGCGGAGCAATGTCCCACAAGTTCGGACAGGTATTTGTAAGATGCTGCTCCGTCAGATGATTGTTCCAAATTAAAAAATCTGTGTTAATCTGTGCTAATCCGTGTTCCGTCTTTAACTCAAAATTCAAAACTACCTGTGTTCTTTCTTAATTTTACTTATCTACTTTGTATCCCAGTCGCCCGGATACCTCGGTAGCGGCGGCTACGACTGGCGCGATTGCCTCGGAGATGTGGCCTTCTTTCAGGCGGCTGCCCGGCCCACTGATGCTGATGGCGGCGACGGCTTGCCCGCTTCGGTCAAAAATCGGGGCGGCGATACAGATAACGCCTTCTTCCATCTCTTCGTTGTCAAAGCTGTAGCCGCGTTCGCGGATGCGCCGCAACTCTTCGCGCAAGGCTTGTGGTTTGACTATCGTGTGGGGCGTGCGCGGTTCTAACCGATTTTCCAGTAAATAGCGGTTGAATTCGCGGTCAAAATTGGCTTCCGGCGTAAGGGCCAGGAATAATTTGCCCGACCCGGTGCAATATAGCGGCGCGCTCGAACCAACGCGGGTAAACATTCGCACCAGCCTATCGGTCTGCACCTGGTCTATATAAACTAAATTATCACCACTCCGCACCACCAGATTTGCCGTTTCGCCGACCTGCGCCGCCAGCTTTTCCAGTGACGGACGGGCTTCGGCTCGTACATCAATCTGCTCGGTTGCACCCGTCGTCAGTTCCAGCAGCCGTGAGCCAACACTGTAGCGTCCGTTCGTGGTATCTTGCCGGGCGTAGCCGCGCTCGATTAAAGTACCGAGCAGGCGATGAGCAGTACTGACGTGCAAATTAACTTTGTGGCTCAATTCCGAAAGGGTAATCGGATGGCCTGCTTGGGCCAGCGCTTCTAAAATATCGAGCGTGCGCTCCACCGATTGTACCGTATGTACCGCCGCTCGTCCATTTTCTTCCGGCTGAACTTCGGCTAGATTAGTGGTTCTTGGTCTGCCCCGCATTTAAAGACCTTTCTAATTTCACGATACGAAAATATACCTTAAGAATAAGGCAATAAAACGGGACTGTCAAGCACATTTGAAGACCTTCACACAATCTTTATTTTCACATCTTGACAATCATTTCAAGATACGGTATATTTCATTCATTGAAACCCTTTTTCGCAATGTGAAATATCAGGAGGTAAAAATCATGACTCAGCAACTCGAAAAACCGACTCAAGCCACCAAAACGGTGAAAATGAAGGCTGCCGCCGCGCTGGTGCGGGTGCTGGAAAACGCCGGATGCCAGGCTATCTTTAGCATCCCTGGTCGGGCTATTCTGCCAGTCTTCGATGCCATTCGGGACGGTGGCAAAATCCAGAGTTACGTGGTGCGCCACGAACAGACCGCCGCCTTTGCTGCCGAAGGCTATAGCCGGGCCAAAGGGCCGGGGGTGGGACTGTGCGGCGTTACCAGTGGACCAGCCAGCACTAATCTGGTGACGGGTTTGTACGGGGCGTGGTTCGACTCCATTCCAATGATTGCGCTGACCGGGCAGGTCGCCACTGGTTCAATCGGGACGCACGCTTTTCAGGAAGCGCCCACGCCCGACATTGTGCGCCCGGTGACAAAGGCGGTTTTTCAGCCGCATACCCCCGAAGAAATGCCCATCGTGGCGCATCTTGCCCTAAAAATCGCCCTGACTCCACCGATGGGGCCGGTGCTGCTCGATTTGCCCCTAAACGTACAAGATGCCATGATTGAAATAGACCCGGCCATGCTCGAAGCCGATTACGAACTACCCAAAGAACTGTTGCGCCAGTATTTGCCAGAATGGGCCGTCGAAAAGCGCACCATGCCGCAGCCGACCCAGGCCCAGATAAGGGAAGCCGCCGATATGTTGCTGGCAAGCGAACGCCCGATTATTGTGGCGGGCGGCGGCGTGTTGTTGGCGGAATGCTGGCAGGAATTGCGCGAACTGGCGGAATATGCCGCCGTCCCGGTGGCAACGGCTTACATGGGCAAAGGCTCGTTCCCGGAAGACCATCCGCTTGCGCTGGGCAACTGCGGCACGATGATTAACACGCCCATCGCCAACAAAACTTTGCTGGAAGCCGATTTAATTATGGGCCTGGGCAATCGTTGGGGCGACAGGCACGTTGGTAAAGCCGAAATTTATGCGCACGGTGCGAAAGTTATTCACGTCAATCTCAACCCGAACGAGATTAACAAGGCCATGCCAACCGACCTGGGGGTTGCCGCCGATTTGAAAAGCTTTTTGCGCGGCCTGATTGCCGAACTAAAGCAGCGCGATGCTGGCAAAACTTTTATGAACGAGCCGCGTATTCAGCAATTGCAACTGGATAAAAAAGCGCTGGCCCGCAAGACCGATTTTGAGCAGACCCCGATTAAGCCACAACGTGCTATTGCCGACTTGCGCCAGGGTTTGCCTCGCGACGCTTTTGTGACCCACGATTGCGGTATCAGCCAGATTTGGAGCGGCCAGCTTTTCGAGGTGTACGAGCCGCGCACCTATATGGTGACTGGCGGAGCTGGCACTATGGGTTGGGGACTTGGCGCGGCAATGGGCGCTATGGTGGCCCAGCCCGGAAGATTAGCCTGCAACCTGGTCGGCGATGGCTCAATCCAGATGAGCCTGATGGACTTGGCTACCGCCGTCCAGCACAATATCCCGGTCATCATTTTCGTGCTGAACAACGGCATTTTGGGCCTGATTCACCAGCAGCAGAACTGGTATTTCAGCGAACGCTATATCTCGACTGAAATAGCCTATACCAATTCGGAAGCGGCCCAGTTCCAGCAGCGCGGCCCGGATTTCGCCGCCATCGCCCGCGCTATGGGCGCACACGGTGAAACCATCGTTCAACCTGATGAGATTGTCGCTGCCGTGCGCCGCGCCGTCGCCAGTGGTCGCCCCAGCCTGATTGAAGTATTGTGCGACCCCGAAGCACTCTGCTCAATGGCAAAAGACGGCACGCTGACGGGGGTTATCGAGGCGGAATAAAAAGAAAATGCAGGAACACAGATGAACATGGATTTTGTAAAATTTTGAATTTTGAGTTTTGAATTTTGAATTGAAGAAGGAACATAGATAAACACAGATAGGTACGAATGATTTTATAGATTCTTGCTAAGAAGCCGCCCTGGACAACCCTACGGGCCGAATTCCGGGCTACGATGCTAAAGTGGTTTGAAAACCACTGGATACGGCGCTGGTGCTAACTTGTAATCAGTGGATTTTAATCCACTTGAGCTACGGAGCCAGTAATTCGGCCCGTAGGGTTGTCCAGGGCGGTCTTGACTGACGCACTAATTCAAAAGAGAAAAGCTCAATTAGCTCTACAAAAATCTATAAACTCATCTGTGTTTATCTGTGTTCCTTCTTCAATTCAAAATTTTACAAAATCTGTGTCCATCTGTGTTCCTGCATTTTTCCTCGGCTAATTCGATTTACAAAACGGGTAGGTTTTGTTAGACTCAAGAAGTATCTGCTCTATTTAACAAGCACAGCCTTAAGGTAAAGAAATCCCCTTGCTAGGAGTATGTGGTATGCAGACCATCAGCAAAGAAACAGTTGCCGGAGCGACACAAGCCCGGCCCGAAACCCCGCTTGACCGGGTGAAGTTGGCCCGCGATTTGGCGGCTATCGTCGGACAGGACGCGGTTTTATGGAAAAATTATGACCTCAAGCTCTATGAGTACGACGGCTCGATTGACAAACATTTGCCCGAAGCGGTAGTTTTCCCCACCTCTACCGAGCAGGTCGCTAAACTGGTACGCTATTGCAATCGGGAGCGACTTTATTACACTGCACGCGGCGCGGGAACGGGGCTTTCGGGTGGCTCGATTCCGTTGCGCGGGGGAGTGTTGATTGCCTTCACCCGCATGAACCGCATTTTGGAAATTGACCCGGATAATTTGCGGGCGGTAGTTGAGCCGGGGGTGGTCAATTTACATCTTTCGCAAGCAACTGCGCCCTACGGCCTGTATTATGTTCCCGACCCATCCAGCCAGAAAGCCTGTACGATTGGTGGCAACGTGGGCGAAAATTCTGGCGGGCCGCATACGCTGGTTTATGGCGTTACGACCAATCACACGCTCGGCCTGGAAGTGGTTACGCCGGACGGCGAAATCCGGCACTACGGCACGAAAGCCACCGACGCGCCCGGTTACGACCTTTGCGGTCTGTTTGTTGGTAGCGAAGGCACGATTGGTCTTGTCACCCAGATTACGGTAAAGCTTACGCCTTTGCCGCCCGGTGTAAAAACCTTCCTGGCGGTTTACGATAGCGTCGAAAAATGCTCCAACGCTGTTTCCAGCATTATCCGGCGCGGCGTGGTTCCGGCAGCCCTCGAAATGATGGATCACCTGATGATTGGCGCAGTCGAAGCCTCGACCCACGCGGGCTACCCGGTAGATGCCGAGGCGGTGCTGCTGGTTGAGTGTGAAGGCTTTCCGTTAGCTCTCGAACAACAGGCCGAAGCAATTGAGCAGATTTGCCTGGAAGAAGGAGCGCTGGAATTTCGGACGGCTAAAAGTGCCGCCGAGCGCGATGCACTCTGGAAAGGTCGCAAAGGAGCGTTCGGCGCGGTAGGCCGAATCTCGCCCGATTATTATGTGGTGGATGGGGTAGTGCCGCGCTCGAAACTGCCTCCCGTGCTGGCGGCTATCGGCGAAATCGCCAAAAAGTATGATTTAGCGATTGCCAACGTCTTTCACGCCGGGGACGGCAATCTGCACCCGCTCATTATGTTCGACGGTAACAAACCGGGGGATGTTGAAAAGACGCTAAAGGCGGGCGAAGAAATTATCAAAATGTGCGCCGAGGTAGGCGGCACGCTTTCGGGTGAACACGGCATCGGCATGGAAAAGCGCGACATGATGTGCTTTATCTTCAGCGAGGGCGATCTCGATATTATGCGATTGGTGCGCTCCACCTTCGATACCGACGGCCTGTGCAATCCTGGCAAAGTCTTCCCGACACCGGGGCGCTGTGGCGAAACTCATATCCAGACTGGCGGCAAAGCCCAAAATACTTATGTCAAGCCGGATTTAGGGGAGGTCTGGTAGTTGCTATGGCACAATCAGTTGAACAAACAGTAAAATTAGCCACCCCAACCTCGGCGGAGGAAGTTTCGGCTCAACTTCGCGCCGCTTATGCCGAAACCAGTTCGGTTGGCTTCGTGGGTGGCGGCACAAAACAAGAACTGGGCAATCTGGCGAAAGCGCCCACCTTGCAAATCTCGACGGTAGTGCTGGACGAGCTAATTGCCTACCAGCCCGAAGATTTGACGATTACCATTGGAGCGGGTATGACGCTGGCCCGTTTGCAAAGTATTTTGGGCGAACGTGGGCAATGGTTGGCGCTCGACCCACCCCGGTTGGAAGGCGAAACGCTCGGCGGGATGCTGGCAACTAATCCCAGTGGCCCAAAACGCTTGCTTTATGGTACCGCCCGCGATTTGCTTATCGGTTGCCAGTTTGTGTTAGCTGATGGGAGCATCGGGCGGAGCGGTGGTCGGGTAGTGAAAAACGTGGCGGGCTACGATTTGCACAAGCTAATGATTGGTTCGCTTGGCACGCTCGGCTTGCTAACCGAAGTAACCTTCAAGATTTTGCCGCTTCCGCAATACAGCGAATGGTCGGCGGCACTCTTTGAGAAAGCCGAAGATGCGCTAAAGGCGGCGAGACAGGCGGCGCGCTCCAACACCAGCCCTGCCGCCCTCGAAATTTTGAATATCTCGGCCCAGCAGCATTTGTCCGATATTACCAATCTAGCTTTAAGCGAAGCGCCTTACGTACTGTTTTTTGCCGCCGAAGGAGTTGAAGTGGCGGTAAAAGATCAGCTTAAAGCTTTGACCGAACTTTGCCGCAACGCCGGAGCAAGCGAAGTGCTGGAAACCGATGGCGGCGAAGCGATTAACGCGCTATGGCGTGGTCTGCAAGATTTGCCCAACCGCTCGTCCTACAATTTGCGTTTGAAATGGAGCAGTCTGCTGACCGAATTGCCTACCGCCCTCAAGAGCGCCGAGCAATTAGCCTCAAGTTTAGGCCTTGCCGATGCCGCGTTACAAATACGCGCTGGGACGGGCGTTCTGTATCTTTACGCCAATCTCGCCGAAGCACAAATTGAGCAAGCCGCCTCGCTAATCGAAGCCGCCCGTGCCGAAGTACGTCGCAAGGATGGCAGTCTGGTAATCGAAGCTGCGCCCGCCGCCCTCAAAGAAAAAGTAGATATTTGGGGCGACGTAGGCGACGCTTTCGCCTCGATGCAAGCCCTTAAAAATAAGCTCGACCCGAAAGGCATTTTGAATCCGGGCCGCTTCGTGAAAGGAATTTGAACAATGGCAGCTACTGATGGAACGAATGGAAAAATTGAGCAGCGCCTCGCCGAACTCGGCATCGAACTTCCGCCGACCTGGGGTGCGCCTCCCGGCATGAATTTTATTTCGGCGGTACGAGTGGGCGAACTGCTTTTTCTATCGGGACACGGCCCAACCGGGTCAGATGGCAAACTGGCCTGGCGCGGCAAAGTTGGCGCGGAAGTTTCGGTGGAAGATGGCTACAAAGCCGCCCGCCTGACCGGACTAAATATGCTGGCGACCATGCAAAAAGAACTGGGTACGCTAGACCGGGTGGTAAAACTGGTCAAAGTGCTGGGCATGGTCAACGCGATTGAGGGCTTTGGGCAACAACCCCAGGTAATCAACGGCGCAAGCGACCTCTTTGTCGAGGTTTTCGGTGAACAAATCGGCAAGCACGCCCGCTCCGCCGTCGGCATGGGTGGTCTTCCCAACAATATGCCCGTCGAAATTGAGATGATTGTACACGTTAGTGATGAGTGATGAGTGGTAAGTCCATTGGCGGAGCAATGTCCCACAATTTCGGAGGTGAATTTGTAGGATGCTGCTCCGTCAGCTGATTTTCCATTGGCGGAGCAATGTCTCACAAGGCCGGAATGAATTGTAGGATGCTGCTCCGTCAGCTGATTACTCATCACTCATCACTCATTACTCATCACTTCTAAAGGAACTATAATGGCAAGTAGCGAGAAACGTTCGATAGTCTTAAATTTGGCGGCGGGGCAGTTGCCGGATGCGATGGCGGATGCCGGGCATGGCGGCGGTGCGACGGGGATTTCGCCTTACATTGGTAGCCCGATACTGGATATAATTACCGAAAAGCAATTAAAGACCTGTGTGCATTGCGGCTTGTGCCTCTCTTATTGCCCGACCTATAAGGCAACCGGGCTGGAAGCCGATTCACCGCGTGGTCGGATTTACCAGATACGCGGGCTGGCG
>JBBQXW010000026.1:0-39165 GCA_038209275.1 Chloroflexia bacterium
CAACTTTCGACCCGGCTTTGTTGCTCGGTCTATTGGTGGCGCTTTGTCTGGTACAGGTTGGCTATGATACCTATACTCGCTACAATTCGCCCGAAATTGCTGAACTGGAACGGGAGGAGAATCTGGTTTGATAGAGAATTCAATGAGTAACGATTCGCCGAGCAAGCCGCCGCCCATTATCAATGTGCGCGGCACAAAGGTTGGATTAGGGCCGTTTCTGCCCGAACACCAACAAATTTACACCAAAGTGTATCTGCAAGACCCCGAAATCGCTATTTATGGCAACGGCACGTTTCTGCTCCCGGCGGTTTCCAACCTGGAAACTCCCAAACCTGCCAGCAGCAAAGAAGTAATCTTCACCGTCTTCGAGCTGGAAGAATTAACCATGATTGGCGAAAGCCTTTTGATGGATATTGATTTGCTGCACGGTACAGCCACTTTTGGCATTACCATCGGCAATAAAGCGTATTGGGGCAAAGGCTACGGCACCGAAGCCTCCCGCCTGGTGCTAGATTACGGCTTTCGCTTCCTCAACCTCCATAATATCCACCTCCTAACTGCCAGCTTCAACACCAGAGCGCAGCGCGTCTACCAAAAAATCGGCTTCAAAGAAAGCGGACGGCGGCGCGGCTCAATCCTGCTCAACGGGCAGCGCTACGACGATATTTACATGGACTGCCTTGCCAGCGAATTTGAGTCACCCACTCCCGGTTGGTACAGCCTTCCCCCAACCAATGATATATAGCTCTGTATGCTAATGGTAAATCCAAAATCGCTGTAGGAAGGGGCTGCGCCCTCGATTTTTCCTTTACCATAAGCCGAAATCGAAAGGGTAGCCCCCTTACAAATGTGTATTTGACCAGATTTAGTCTTAATTCTTGAAATACGCCAGCAATAATTTTTGCCCACGCTCCCGCATAAAATCTCCCGTTACCTCAATCTTTGCCCAATCCGGTTGCGCGTTGACCCATTGGGCCGCCTGCCGCAGACTTGCTCCTAATAGCGGCCTATTGGTTGGCACATCCTCATCTCGCGCCGCAAAAACTACCCGACTTATCCCTAACTGCGTAATAACATACGAGCAAAGCAAACATGGTTCGCAACTGGTATAAAGCGTGTAGCCGCTCATCTGCGAACTTCCCAGATTCTTCCAGGCATCCCGAATTGCCACCATTTCCCCGTGTGCCGTCGGGTCGCTATCGGCATTGACCGTATTATGTCCCTCGCCCACCACCTCCCCCTCCGGCCCAACTACCACCGCCCCAAACGGCGCTTGCCCCTTCGTCAATCCTAATTCAGCCCAATCTAAAGCTCTGCCCATAAAATAAGCATCCCGTTCTTCCGTCATTTTCTCTCCTTTTATTTCTCCTCGTTCCTCGTTCCTCGTTCCTCGTTCCTTCTCTAGCGCGTCTCCCCGTAGGGCGGCAACGGAATCTGCCAGTACTTTACGCCGTTCGCCACTTCCACCCACGACGCATCGGGCAAATCGGTGCGGTGCAAATTCAGGCCAACCTGCTCTGCCGTACCATCTTCGTGCCACCCCGGAGCTTTCAGACCCTCCCCAAAAGTCTTTGGCAACAGTGCCGCCAGACCGTCCACCGTCCAGCCATTTTCGTTGCGAATCGTTTTGATAACTTGCGGTTGCGAAACCAGCGAATAGGTGTAGCCCGATGCCGCAAAGCATTGCCCGCTCACGTTCGCCGCTTCGTCACTTGCCAGATACACGATAAGCGGCGCGACGTTTGCCGGATCCATTTCCGTCCCTTCGGCTACTTCGCTGGGCAATTTGCCACTTTCCTGCATTACCCGTTGGGCCGTGCGCGGGATAGCATCAATCATGCGCGTCCACGCCCCCGGCAAAATCGCATTGGCGGTACAGTTCGACGAGCGCATCGAGTTCGCCAACACCCAGGTTAGTCCCAGAATGCCCGATTTAGCGGCGGCATAATTCGGCTGGCCGGGCGCACCAAACCCCGATGTCGAAGATAAATTAATAAAGCGACCCGCTTTCTGTTCCCGAAACTTTACCGACGCATGGCGGCAGACGTTGAAAGTACCCTTGAGATGCACCGCAATAACCGCGTCCCATTCAGCTTCACTCATATTGAAAATCATGCGGTCACGCAAAATCCCTGCCGTATTCACCACTATATCCAGCTTGCCAAAATCCGTGACCGCTTGCTCCACCATTCCCGCCGCGTCGTCCCAGCTAACCACATTGCCGTAATTAGCCGAAGCTTTGCCGCCCGCCGCCTGAATTTCATCTACCACTTGCTGCGCCGGGCTGGTATCCTGACCTTCGCCCGAAAGCGACGCGCCCAAATCGTTTACCACTACCGCCGCGCCTTCTTTTGCCAGCGCTAACGCAATTCCCCGACCAATCCCCCGACCCGCGCCGGTAACGAGCGCGACTTTGCCCTCAAGTTTACCCATATCTACCTCATTTACGATTTACGCACCCAAAGGGTACCCGCGATTTACGATTTACGATTTACGATTTACGATTTACGATTGGTTAAGCGCGTTTGGTGCTGAAATACTCGTCCCATGTCCAGTATTTTACGCCGGGCGCGATTTCCGACCAGCTTGATTCGTCCTGTTGCATAGTTTGAGTACGGCGCGGCGCGGCGGTTTCGCCCGGTTTGGGCGGCAAAGGTGGCGGCGTTAAACCCTGGCTCAACGTCTGGGGCATCAACTCCCACAATTGTTCGGGCGAATAGCGCTGTCCGCCCTGGATAATGCGGAGCGCTTCGGCGTGCGAATACAGATGCAGGGTATAGCCTTGAATACCGATAAATTGCCCGTTGATATAATTGGCTTCGGGCGTGGCAAGATAGACCGTGATGGGTGCAACGTTGTCGGGGTCGTTTTCTGTCCCTTTGAAAGCTTCGCTCATTGGCTTGCCCGCCTGTTGCAGCACCGCCTGACCGCGTGGAGTTGAGTCGGTCATGCGGGTAGCGACGAAGCCCGGCACAATCGCGTTGGCGGTGCAGTTGTAGCGCACCATCGAATTTGCCAGCGCCAGCGTAAAGCCCAGAATAGCGTGTTTCGCCGCCCCATAATTCGGTTGCCCCGGACTACCCCAGGCCGATACCGAGGCAAAATTGATAAACCGTCCCCATTTTTGTTCGCGGAAGCGCACCGAAGCATGACGACAAATATTAAACGTGCCTTTGAGATGAACCGCAATAACCGCGTCCCATTCGGCTTCGCTCATATTAAAAATCATGCGGTCACGCAAAATCCCCGCCGTGTTCACCACTATATCGAGGCTACCCAACTCCTTGACCGCCCGTTCGACCATCGCGCCAACCCCATCATAGTCGGTCACGTTGGTAAAATCGGCAATGGCGTTGCCACCTTCGGCTTTAATTTCGTCCGCCACCCGTTGCGCCGGAGAAGTATCCTGTCCTTCGCCCGTCACACTCACGCCCAAATCGTTCACCACTACCGCCGCGCCTTCAGTCGCCAGCAATTTACAAATGCCGCGCCCGATGCCGCCGCCCCCGCCCGTGACCAGGGCCACTTTGCCATCCAGTCTTCCCATACTTCACACTCCGTCTTCAATTTCACGCTTCGCTAAGATTTCATCACAAAGTTTTATCTGCGCTATCCTGATTTGCTAATTCCCAGGCTTGCGGAATTGCTTCGGTCAGCCACCACTCCCAGAATTCCAAACAGGCTTGAGGGTCAAAGTAATGTTTCCATGGCAATACCGTATTTTGATGGCTTTCGTAATACCACCATTCCCAAAAATTCTGAAGTTCTTTAGCATTAGTAATCTGGCTATCTATACGCCCTGCGTAAACGATTAAGGCGTATCTTGTAACATCGTCACTAGAAGATTTCCAGTCCTCATCTGACTCGTTTATTAAATCGTCTCTTGTTGATGTAGAAAGACTAACTGCCGCTTCAAAAACGCACCAAGTTGGGTAAAAAGGCGAGTCTAATGACTCTCCTGTTAAGTCGCTCATTTCTCGCGCTGTTGATTCTATGTCTGTACGTACATTCCTATCCAATTTGCCTTCCAATTTACTTTGAGCAATTTCTACCAATTGTTCTGGTGTAGGATATAGACTCCAGTCTTCATGCCAATTTTTCCAGATTGGAAGGATATGCTTAACCGTTAAAACTTCCAGCCATTTTCGGACAGCATCATTAGAAAGGTGACTGGATAAATTGAAGGTCTCGTAGATTGTTTGACGAGCAATCGGTGGAACTAAATGCTTCGGGTTTTCGCGAACTAACTTCAATTCTTGTGCGATTAATTGTTGCAAAACCTGTGGCATACTCATAATTTGCTCCTTCAAGTAGGAGTAAGGTTCATTTGCGCCAAGTTGAGCGTCTTAGCTTGAAATTGGTACGTATGTATCACCCGCCTGCGAGTAAATTCGCAGACTCAAATGCTCAAGTAAGCTGAAGCTCACTATAATCTCTCCTTGAGCTAACGGGTATTTCCAGCCGAGTTTAATCGGCTTGCGCTTTTTAGCCTGCGAATTTACTCGCAGGCGACCAGCACCACCGCTCTCCTGGTTAGCTTCCCTATTGGATTGGAATTAAACTTACGTCATTAATATAACAGCCAAGCTACCCAAGAATTTTAATCCCTTTAGCGGATTTACGCTACCTAGCTCGGCCTCGGCCCGTAGGGTTGCCCTGTGGGTGAGTGCCGAGCGCGACCACCACCTTTTTTCACCGCAAGCGACCCCGCAGCCTCAAATTATCTACTTTAGCCTTCACCGACTTTACATAATTAATAGATTGTTCGCCCGGAGCGTAGCGCGGCACGATTTCCTCAATCGTAGCTAACTTCCACTTCGCTAAATAAGTATCGCGCAGCAACACCGCCCAGGCTTCCATGCCTTCCGTCCAGCTTGAATACCTTTGAAACGCCCCGTTCCCATCGGTACTGACACAAAAATTGTTCTTGCAGCGAATATTTCCCAGTGATTTCGTCTGTACCGCCACTCCCCGCGTTCCCAGCGACGACTCGGTATCAAAAAAAGCCAGCGCCAGCGCCGGGTCGCAACGTTCGCGCAGACACACATCGTACATCGCCGCCGCCTCCGGCAAGGCCGGACTATTGCCTTGCGCCAGCACTTGCTGAAAAATCTGGAACGGAATAGTCGGTGCAGCCACGGGATTATAGCGGGCATCGAACGGCATCTGGCTATTGAGCTGGGCATTCAGCCCCTTGCCTGGGCCGGGCCGTACATCATCCGAAAGAATTTGCCTTAGCGCCTCGGTTGAATAATCGCCCAGACCACTCGACGGCAATACTTCTGCCTCTGGTGGCGGCTTTGCCCCAACAACTTGATTGGACGGATTGCCCGCCGCAACGCTGGCTTTGGGAGAAACTGCCGTCGGCTTTGCGCTGCTGGCCCGCCCTGACCCGGCAACCTGGGATGGACTGGCAGTTGCGTTTGCCGCTACAAATTCCGGCTGACGCGCCACGTTATAATCTTCGGGCCGTGTCACTCGCCGATAATTCTCGCCGCCCGGCTGAATCGGCAAATTCAGCGCCAGCAAAACCAGCACACCCGCCATAATTATTAGTGAACCAGCCACCATAACCGTTCGGTAACGCCCTGACCGCCCCGTCCGTCCCATCAAAACCCCTTTCTGCCTCAACTTGTCATAACTCACTGCCCTTTGATTATAGAGCCAACCCCACCAAATTACAACCCCTGTTTAACTGAAGGTGGGACATAATTTGCAAGGCTGGTTCACTCGTAGGGACGAGGTCTCCTCGCCCTTGAACACCAACCCATCTCAAACAGAATTGGGAAACTTTGAGCCTTCCACGGTGGTTGCAAAGCCCCAAATTCGTAGGACATTGCTCCGCCAATGGATTTGCCCTAACTTTTGGTACTTTGCAACCGTCCTGTTGGGCCTTCGCGTCTTTGTGCTTAAAACTTCAGTTAATGCTAAAATAGCCCAAGGTTCAAAATCCCAAATTCAAAGCATGAAATCTATAAAGGTAATCAGGATGATAAAAAGTGTTTATTACCCGGCCCATCAATTATTGTTATTCAATAACGTCTTGAGCGATGAAGTTGGGCGCTGCTATCTGGAACTTCTGCGCTTGCTGGAAGAAGGCGGCGCTGATGCCACCTCCATCGGTTCTACCTATGGCACTTTATTTCGCAAACTGGCCGAAGTAACTGAATTTTACGAAGGGGAAATGGTTGGGGACGCATGGCAAAACTATCTGCTTGACCGAATTTTAGACGACAACAACCCTTTTTCGCTTAAAGCGGCCCGCAATGGCTTTCAGTCTATGAGCGAAGCGCTGGTTGTAGCGGCTCGGCACGACCTGGCAATTCTGCAAAAACTTTTCGGCCTGAGCGCTCGCCAGATTGCCGAAAAGACCCGCGCCGCTTTGCAAGAAACCGATTTACCCGCCTGGGATAATTTCGGCTCTGCCGACCCTGGCAAACCTAATCGCCGCGCCCAACTAAAGCGCACCCTGGCAAACTCATCCGATTGGACTACTCTAGCCGAAGAACTGGCAAATTTCTACACCACCGAAGGTATAGACGATTTCGGGCGCTATCACGCCTTTCGCTGGCATCGCTTTGGCGAAACTACCCGCTTCGAGCCGGTGCTGCATGTGGATGACCAGCGCCTCGAAAACCTCATTGGCTACGACGAAGTGCGCCTGCCCCTCATCCAGAACACCCAGCAATTTCTGGCTGGCTTGCCCGCCAACAACGCCCTGCTCTACGGCGCACGCGGTACGGGCAAAAGCTCCACCATCAAAGGATTATTGACCCGCTACGGCGAACAGGGCTTGCGTCTGGTCGAAGTTCATAAAAACTGGCTGAGTGATTACCCGCTTATTGCTGAAGCCTTGCGCGGACGGCCCGAAAAATTTATCCTGTTTGTGGATGACCTCTCGTTTGAAGCCGACGAAATTTATTACAAAGACCTCAAGTCGCTCTTAGAAGGCAGCCTCGAAGCCCGCCCGCCCAACGTCCTGATTTACGCCACCTCCAACCGTCGCCACCTGATTAAAGAGCAGTTCAGCGATAACGCCCGCCCCGGCGACGAAGAAATCAGCGCCTGGGACACCGTCGAGGAAAAACTCTCGCTCAGTGACCGCTTCGGCCTGATTCTCACCTTCCTTGCTCCCAACCAGCGCCAGTATCTTGCCATCGTCTACGGGTTGGCGCAACAGGCCGGAATTTATGACCGCCTGCCCGAAGAAGACCTCAAGCGCCGCGCCCTTCAATGGGAACTAAGCCACAGTGGTCGGAGCGGGCGACTTGCCCGTCAGTTCATTGACCATCTGGCAGGCGAATTAAAACTCTAATCGGGAAGCCTAAAAACGCTTCGGTAAGAGCGAATCGCATTCGCATCATATCCATCAAGTTAAAGGTTTAAGCCTGAAAAATAGGGGTTTGTGTTAGCCCGCCCTGGAATAAATTCCGGGCTACGTGGCTGAAGTGGTTTGAAAACCACTGGATACATAGTTAGAGGCATTCGGTATTCAGTGGATTTTTAATCCACTTCAGCTACGTAGCCCGGAATTTATTCCAGGGCGGATCGCACCGAAGTACTAATTTCAAGACCTGTATATTTGGGGAAGTATCTTGACCAGCCTAAAAGCGGCTCCACTTCGTCACAGGGTCAAGGTCGGTGGCGCGGGCGAAAAATTTATCCGCTTCGGTTTGTTGCCCTAACTCCTGATAAACCAGCGCTAAACGGTGCGCCGCCGCAGGCCAGTTGGGGCGCAAGCTCAACGCCTTTTCAAATTGGACGGCGGCATCTTTCGGCTTGTGACAGAAGGCATACGCCAGCCCATAAGCGTACCAGCTTTCGGGGTCTTGCGGCATATCGCGGCTGACCTGCCCACCCGCGTCAATTCCTCGACGGCAGGGGTCGTAACCAGTTTCGGCATAGAAGCGCGTTAGCATCGCGCCCGGATTTACTCCCGCCACTGGCTTTTTCTTGTTCGTCTCAATCGCGTAATAAAAAAACGCTTCCGCCTTATCGTAATCGCGTTGCGCGATATTGAGCCGGGCCATATCCACCATCAGCAGCACATCTTCCGGCTTTTCGGAAAGCAAACTTTCCAACAAACGGCGCGCGTCTTCGCTTTCCTTCCGCACCTGCTCAATCGAACTCAATTCCGGCTGATAATTCTGAATCCGTTCGGTGTAAACCTGCGCCAGCGTCTGACGAGCCAACCGATTTTTTGGCTCTTGATTAATCGCGTTGCTCAAAGCCGAAATCGCCTGGGTGTTGCGCCCGGTGCGCCAGTAGACCAGCCCCTGATAGGCGCGGGCATCCGGGAAGTTGGGGAAAAGCGCCAGCACCTGCCCTAATTGCTCTTCCGCCAACCCGTATTCTTCCGAAAGAATAAAAGCGTAAGCCAATTTCGCCCGCCGCGCCGCCTCCACTTTTTCACGGCTGGCCTGTGGCAAATTCAGTAACGTCTGGCGGACACGCTCGTTGGTTTGGGCCAGCGTATTTTGTACCGGGCCATTACCCGACCAGATACCCTCTGCCTTCAAATCTGCCGCATATTGCAACTGTACCTGGGCATCCTCAAAGCGCAAATCTCGTGCCAATAGCAGCCCGTACAGGTAGCGGCCTTTTTGTTCTTCTAGCGGTTCCAGCGTTTCACGGGCGTTTAGTGCCTCGTAAAGTGCGTTCGCCGCCCGGTTGTAATCGGCCTGTTTGTAATACATTTCGCCCAACGCCAGCCCCGCCCGGCTTTGCCAGCCTGCTTCCTTGCGGTCAAGCAGCGCTTGCCAGCTTCGTTCGGCTTCCGCCGTCCGGCCCGCCCCGTAGAGCGCCCGGCCCAGCCAGTAAATCGCCGTAGCATCCTGCGGAATTGCCACCAACCGTTCTCTCAAATAGCCCTGTGCTGCCGTCCAGTTTCGCAAAATAACAAAGCTTTGGGCCAGTAACAGCCGCGCTTCTTGCCGCGTCGGATGCAGTTGTACCTCACTCCGCAACTTTTCTACCGCAAAAGTATAATTGCCACTTTGATAAAAATCGCGGCCCTGCTCAAACAAATCCGGCACTGGTTTGGGCGGCTGCACCAGCAAGCGCAACACCAAAAATAGCAGCAGCCCCGCCGCCAGTGCCGCGCTCATCGAAAGCAACAACAAGCGGCGACGCGGTACTACCCACGCGCGTGCCTTAATCGTTAATGCGCCAAACCCCTTTTCCAAGTAGCCGTCCCTTTAAAGCGTTCAAAGTTCAAAGTTCAAAGTTTTAGAAACCGAACTGAGTTTACATAAAGCTAACCCTATAATAACGCTTTTAAAAGATTAAGGCAAGCCAAATTCCTAGTACTTCCAGGGCCATTACAAAGCACCCAATTCGTAGGACATTGCTCCGCCAATGGATTTTGCTTGACCTCAACTTTTCGGCTAACCTAAACAACGAGAAACATTCCTAAAAAACTTGGCGTTCTTGGTGTCTTGGCGGTTACTCCTTAACCTAACCTGCCTAACTTCAATCGTAAATCGCGGGTACCCTCTGGGTGCGTAAATTCTCAAAATGGCGGTTCGTAATAACTCACTCGTACCTGGCGTGGGTCTTCGGTAAAACCTTCGGGCGGAAAATCGTAGCGCGTGACCGAAGCACGCTCCGGGTAAAAATTAGGACGGCGCAGACTGGCAAGGCGCAAAGGTAGACCCATATAAAGGGCGTGCATTACCACCACCGGGTCGCCGTGCGAAACCAAAGCAAGCTGCTGACCCTTGTGCTTGTTCATAAAGCGACGAATAAACCTCAACAGTCGCTCGGCGACATTTTCCAGCGTTTCATCGGAAGGATGCGCTATCGGCTCGTAAAAATTAAAATCGCCTACTTCCACCAAAGGCACACCCTGGTAACTGGTACGCACTTCCAGCAAAAGCTGATTGGTTTGCACTTTCAATCCAGGGTGATAAGCGGCAATAGCCGCCGCCGTCTGCCGAGTACGTAGCAACGGACTGCAATAAATCGCTGCTAACGGTTCAGGCGCTAGAAATTGCCCTAATTGTTTGGCCTGTGCCTGCCCCTGTTTACTCAACCCAAAGCGAGGCAAGCGCCCGTATAAAACCTTGTTCGGGTTATGCACATCGGCGTGACGGGCCAGCCAGAGCGTGCCGCCCACCCCGATTTCGTCGGGCGCAAGTCCTTCCGCCTCCTTATGTGACCCTACCTCGTTCAAAAGCTCCTGGGTCTGAGGCTGGCTTACTTCTTCTGTTAGCTGTTTCGGCTTCTTATCTAAGCTGGTGATTGGTTTAACCTCCTCTTGAATCTAACTTTTGCTGGCATTAAATTTCTGCCAAAATCCTTTGTCCAGCCGCAAATTTTAACACAGCCGCTTCTTTCTTTCCAATTTTTCTTGGACTTGCCCTAACTTCCATTCAATCCTTTTTTTCACTATACTCTACCGCTCAAAAAGTAGTAAAATCTATTGGTAACGCAATATTTTGCAAAAAAGGTTTTACTCTTATGTATACTTATCTGGAATGATTTTATGGTTGTGCTTATTCGCACCAACGGATTTACACAAAGGCTTAAATCGGGCTGGGGTTGGGCCAAAAAAAATCTTGTAGGCTTAATAAGTGGAATAGCAGGATTAGTGGCAGCAACCGCGATTCTTCGGCTGTTCGCTTTTCAGCAATACCTTTATAATGTTGCCCTGGTTTTTATTATAATTGTTTTGCTAATTGCCAACCAGTATGGTTTGTGGCTTGGTTTGGTGATGTCGGTGCTGGGCTTTTTTTGCCTCAACTATTTTTTTATTCCGCCCTACTATAGCCTGTTTATCGAGTCGTGGGCGGGCGTGGTGGAGGTTATCGGCTTTCTGGTAGCCTCGGTTATTACCAGCCAGATAGCCGCCCGCGCCCGCTATAAAACTAGAGAAGCCGAATTGCGCCAGCAGGAAACGGCGGCCCTCAATCAGCTTAATATGGCGGTACTAAGCGCGGCCCAGGCCGAACCGATTCTGACCCAGGTAGTCCAACAGGTAACTTACCATCTGCAAGCCTCCGCCACCTTACTTTACTTGCGCCAACCGGGTAACAATCCTCAACTTGAGCTTCAGGCCCGCTATTTTAGCCAACCGCACGCCTCCGAACTGGTACAATCGGAATTAGCTCAACTTGCTTTCCAGAAAAAAGAAGCGGTTTATTCCAGTTTGCCGGGCAGTGCTAGAATGGCTTATTTACCGTTGCTACGGGGGGCTGAAGTTTTGGGAGTAATGGTGGTACTATTGAAGCAATCCTCTGAGACATCAAGTAACCGCGATAAAGCCCTCTTTACTGCCCAGGAGCAACATTGGTTGCTTATCATCGCTAATCAAGCGGCTTTGGCGGTTGAACATGCCCGCTTGATTGAGGAGACGGCTCAGGTAGCCAGCCTGAAGGAAGCCGACCGCCTGAAATCAGCCCTCTTAGCCTCGGTCTCGCACGAACTACGTACTCCCCTGACTTCGATTAAAACCGCTGTAGCCGGTCTCAAAGATGACAGTATCCAATTAGAGCCAGACGAAAAGCAGGAATATTTGGAGGTAATTGATGAGGAAGCCGACCGGCTTGGTCGCCTGATTTCTAACATGCTTGATTTAAGCCGGATTGAGGCCGGCACGCTCAAACCGCATAAAGGTTTATATTCCTTGCCCGAAATAATCGGGAACACCCTGGAACGCCTGAGCCGGACTGCTATTTTGGGCAATTATAGTGTGCAAACCCGGATTGAAGACGAAACAAACTTGCCACTTGTACCAGTAGATTATCTACAATTGGAGCAAGTCATCAGCAATCTGGTGGAGAACGCCGTTAAATATTCTGCTCCCGCCAAACCAATTACTATTCAAGTTTCTCAAGCCTCCCGACCTCATTCACGCCAGAGCCATATTTCAAGTGAAGAAGTAGCTATATCCCCCCAGGCTGGTATACTGGTAGAAATAATAGACCAGGGCGTTGGTGTACCCGAAGCGGAATTGGAGCTAATCTTTGATAAGTTCTACCGGGTGGGACAAACTGCCAGAGGCGATTTAAGTTACAATTTAAGTCACAATGTATCGGGTAGCGGTTTGGGTCTGGCTATTTGCAAAGGTATAATCGAGGCCCACGGTGGCATAATCTGGGCGCGCAACCGAATGTATGGCGGCACTATTTTTGCGCTTTGGTTGCCTCTAGCTTCATCTCAAACTCAATTCCTGGAAGAATAAGTATAAAGAACCAAAAATGGATATTTCTGTAAACAAAAAAAGTGAAAAGCTGGGCAAGATAGTCGTTGCCGATGACGAGCAATTTATTTTGCGTACTCTCAAAAGAAATCTGACCGGGCGCGGCTACGAGGTGGTTACGGCGGCGGACGGCGAAGAAGCCCTGGTGTGTATCGAGGAAACTTTGCCAGATTTGATTATTTTAGATTTGATGATGCCCAAACTGGATGGGTTACAGGTTTGCCGCCGGGTGCGCGAATGGAGCCAAATCCCGATTATTATTCTTTCTGCCAGGGGCGAAGAACAGCAAAAAGTCGAAGCGCTTGACCTGGGTGCAGATGATTATCTGACCAAGCCTTTTGGTATGGACGAATTGTTGGCTCGCATTCGGGTAGCTTTGCGCCGGGCCAGCCAGCTAAAAAGTATTCGTCAGCAAGGGGCTGAGCCGATTTTTGTAGATGAAGATTTAACGATTGACTTCGCCCGGCGCGAAGTTACTTTTGGCGGGCAGGAAGTGAAGTTGACCCCAAAACAATATGACTTATTGAAATATTTAGCCCAAAATGCTGGACGAGTCATTACCCACCGCGCTGCCCTGATAAACGTTTGGGGGCCGGAATACGGCGCTGAAACTCAGTACGTCCATACTTTTATCAATCAACTTCGCCACAAAATCGAGGCCGACCCGGTGCATCCCCGTCATATTGTGACCGAGCCAGGTATCGGCTATCGCTTCAAAAGCCCCAGCACCTTCCAATCAAGCTAAAAATTTTCCGAAAACCACTTTTTAGAAAATCTTTAGGACTCTCTAACCTTTCTTTAGGCGGATTTGAGAGCCGCCTCCTATAATTTCCTGTGGTAATTGAATTTTTTATCACAAAACCGTTCAGTTTTGAAACTGAATGTTTTTGCCAGGAAATTTAGGCTGGGATTATTCCCAGAAGGGTGTTTGAGATGAAAAGAGTAATGGTCGTTTTTGATACCAGCCCCACCGCAATGCAAAATTTGCGGGTCGCTTTAGAATTTATCAAAATTGAAAAAGAAAAAACCGAAAATGAAGTAAAATTATTGATTTGTATCCCAGAATTACTACGCGAAGATAAACCGCTTGATGATTACCTGGGCGAGATGGAAAATGCTACTCGCCGGGCTTGCGATTTGGCCCAGCAAGTTTTGGACGAAGCTGGTTTAACCGAAATCAGGCCCGAAATTTTGCGCGAAACCACCTCCAAAGCCGCCCAATCCGTCGCGCACCGTGCCGCCGAATGGCAGGCCGACCAATTATTTATAAACCTGGCTAAACTCTGCTCCGAATGTACCGATAGCCTTAGCAAGCGCCCCCGCTTTTTTAGTCGCCATCGCACCCCGGTATTCGCTACCGCGCAATCAGGACACTGCCAACCGTTATTAAATACTGATATGTTACTCAAGTTGGTCAATTGCCGGGTCACTTTTACCTGCCACCACCAGGAGATTATGTCGGTGCGCGTGTATCCGCCTCACACTGCGAAACTGCCCTCAAAACCTCATTTTTAGGCTACCTCGCGCCTCTGTCCTGCTGAAGAACGAAGCCTCTTGACCTGTACCCCAAGACCGAGCCTTTTAGGAACATAAATCCTGACGACGACAGGGTTTATGTTGTACAATACTTCGAGCGCAATCGTTTTGAATACCATCCAGAAAATAAAGGAACGCGCTATGAAGTACTTTTAGGATTGCTGGGGAATAGCCTGTTAAAGAACAAAGGTTGGCTCTAATACCTTTGAAGAGAAAATATTAATGCGAATTGCGATTAATGCTCATATCGTGGCTTTCAACAAAAGTTATCGTCAGGCCGGAGTGAGCAAGTATACCGAACTGCTGATAAATAATCTGGCACAGCTAGACCATGAGGACGAGTTCATTATTTATGTTGGCAACGGCTTGCGCCCCGAAACTTTTGCCGCCGCCCCCAATTTTAAGATTCGGGCCAGCCGTCTGCCCACTATCAAGCCAATCGCTCGGATTGGCTGGGAACAGGCGATTGCCCCCGCGTTGTTACTGCGTGACCGCCCGGATGTGTTGCACTGCCCGCTCAATGTTGTGCCTCTGGCTACCCCCTGCAAAACCGTGCTGACTATTCACGACCTCGGCTTTATGCGCTTCCCCGAACGCTATCGCGCCGCCAAGCGCCGCTATTTGCACGCCGCGACCAGCCTTTCGGCCCGCCGAGCCAGTCACATTATTACCGATGCCGAAAGCGGACGGCAGGAGATTATCGAACTGCTGGGGGTATCGCCCGAAAAAGTGAGCGCGATTCCGCTAGGGGTGGATGCTCGCTTCCAGCCGCTCGACCCAGCGCAGGTGGAGCAATTCCGGCAAGAGAAAAATTTGCCCCCACGCTTTGTGCTGTATTTGGGAACGCTCGAACCGCGCAAGAATTTGCCGTTGCTGCTGCGTGGCTTTGCCCGGTTGCGCCGTGACCAGCCCGAAGCAGTCGAAGGAGTCGAACTGGTCTTGGGCGGGGCGAAGGGCTGGCTTTATGATGAAATCTTCCGGCTGGTGCGCGAGTTGGAACTAGAGCCAATTACCCATTTCCCCGGCTATGTAAGTGAGGAAGAATTACCCTTGTGGTATAATAGCGCAGAATGTTTCGTCTACCCCAGTGTTTACGAAGGGTTCGGTTTGCCGCCACTCGAAGCCATGTCGTGCGGTTGCCCGGTGATTACCAGCAACACCAGCAGTTTGCCCGAAGTAGTCGGTAGCGCCGGGCTAACAGTCGGGCCGGACGATGAAGCGGGGCTGAGTGCGGCGCTGGCCCGCTTGCTGACCGACCCCGCCGAACGAGCGAGCCGAAAAGAGCAGGGGCTGGGGCAGGCCCAAAAATTTACCTGGAAGGAGACGGCCAGACGCACGCTTGAAGTTTACCGACGAGTAGTGGGCTGAGGGCAAAAGTTATGGATGGAGCGTTGATTTTTCCGCTTATTATGGTCATTGCGGTGGTGATTTTTTTCGTGCTGTCGAGTAGGGGACAGAAGGGCCGCAACGTTTGTACCCGTTGCCGGGGAACGGGCAGCGTAGATGAACACTGGCCCGACCCCGATAAGCCCAACGGCTGGCATCATCTGGAAGGTACTTGCCCCAAATGCAAGGGCAAAGGACGAGTTAATTAATTTTGAATTTTGAATTATAAGAGGTCTGGGAAGGTCGTAATTATTGGTAGGGGCTAATTGCATTCGCCCAAAGTTTTGAATAGTTACAACCTTTCAGGTAATTGATGAGTTTTAACTTCTAAATCCGGCCAGTAGGGGCGAATCGCATACGCCCTCTTGATTTGGCACAGTGTTCAAGGGCGTATGCGATTCGCCCCTACGAAACCATCGTCTATACACGGATTTAGAAGTTAAAACTCATCAATTAGCTCTTATAATGGGCTACAACTTTATAAGACCACGTATTAATAACTCAAAATTCAAAATTCAAAATTTACAAGGCGAGGTTATGTCCGTGAGTAGGTCGGAGGGGGAGGCTGGTGCGCCCAAAGGTGGGTTGGTTGGGTCTGGGCCAAAAGCTGCCGCCGCAATCGTTGATTTTGTGACCCATTCCGCCGGGCAGACCCAGAAGGCCGGGGCGGTGCTGGGCCGTTTGCTTGAACCGGGCGATATTGTGTTGCTGGAAGGCGATTTGGGGGCGGGGAAAACCACTTTTACTAAGGGCGTGGCGCAAGGTTTGCAGATAGAAGGTTACGTCAATTCACCCACTTTTACGCTGGTGAATGAATATTACGGACGGTTGGCACTTTATCACATGGATTGTTACCGCTTGGAAAGTGGGCGCGAGGCGCTCGATTTTGGTCTGGAAGAATATATTTATGGCGAAGGCGCAACCCTAATCGAGTGGCCCGAACGTATCGCCGAGGTGTTGCCCGCCGAGTTTTTGCGGGTCAAGTTGGGCTACGTGAATGATACCAAGCGCACTATCCGGCTTGAACCTTCCGGCCCGCGCTACGTGACGCTGGCGACTGAATACAAGAAAGCGGCTTTTGGAGCTTAAGTTATGCTGATTGCCTTTGATACCTCCACCGCTCTCGCCAGTCTAGCCCTTTATGATGAAAGCGGCGTGGTTGCCGAAGTGACCTGGCAATCGCACCGCGACCAGACGGTTCATTTGCTGCCAATGGCGCAAAAAATGCTGGATTTGCAACATATCGGGCCGGATAAATTGACGGCGGTGGCGGTGGCGCTTGGCCCTGGTTCGTTCAACGGCTTGCGGGTAGGAGTGAGCGCTGCCAAAGGCATGGCGCTGGCGCTGGGTATCCCGATTTTTGGCTTCAGTAGCCTGGATATTATCGCCAGCCAACATTCTTACCTGAATGGGCAGCTTTGCGCGATTGTCGAGGCCGGACGTGGGCGGTTAGGCGTTGCCTTCTACCGGGTCAAACAGGGTAGCTGGAAACGCACTGGCGATTATATTAATTTGACCATCTCAGAATTAATTGAGCGAGTAACGCAGCCAACCTTTTTTGTTGGCGAATTGTCGCCCGACCAGCGCCGCCAGTTAGCCGAAGCACCGGGCAAAAACGCCACTATTCTGCCGCCTGCCGCTTCCCTCCGACGGAGCGCAATTCTGGCAGAATTAGGCTGGCAACGCCTCGACCTGGGCGACCTGGGCGACGATCTGGCAAATTTACAACCAATCTATTTGCATCAACCCGTTAAATAATTTTGAGTTTTTAGTTTTGAATTTTGAGTTATAGATGCGGAACACAGATAAACACAGAGAACCACAGAGGCACACCGATTTCTTTTGAGTTGTGAGTTGGAGACGGAACATAGATGGACACAGATAAATACAGCTAATTTAAATTTTATAAAATTCTCCGTGTCTCTGTGTCTCCGTGGTGAATTCTTGAAACTTGGAACTTGGAACTTTGAACTTCTTAAACTAGAGGTAAATACATGGGGTTTGCAATTGAGGTAATGCGGGCGGAAGATATACCAGAGGTAGTCGAGATTGAGCGGGCTTGCTTTACGATGCCCTGGCCTCCCAGCGCTTATAAACGTGAGCTGAAAAATCCTAAATCTACCCGCTATCTGGTGGCCCGCCATTATCTCGACGACTCGCCAATATTATTCAAGCCTGAACTGGACGCTACCAACGGGCATAAAAAGCATGGCTTGCTGCAAAGTCTGTTGCCCTTTATTTTTAAGGACGAAGAAGGCACGTTGCACAAGCGCAATCCCAACCCGGCGATGGGCTACGGCGGAGTCTGGCTGATGCTGGACGAAGCCCATATCACGACACTGGGTGTCAGCCCGCAATATCGAGGCAAAGGAATTGGCGAATTTTTGCTGGTCGGCCTGATTGATGTGGCGATGCAACTTGGCGCAAGCTGGCTGACTTTAGAAGTGCGCGTTTCTAACGAGGTGGCCCAGAACCTTTATAAAAAATATACTTTCAAGGAAGCCGGGACGCGCAAGAAATATTATACCGACAACAACGAAGATGCCTATATTATGTGGTCGGACGAAATTACCAAACTGGCCTTCCGCGAGAAATACGCCCAGCTAAAGAAAGAATTATTCGCTCGGCTCGAAGCCGAAGGCCATCTGGCGGCCCGCACCGATGCCAGCGCTCCCCTGATTACCCCCGCCGATTTCCCCGAACCCGAAGAAATCGAGCCGCCCCCGCCACCTCCCACTATTGCTACCCAGCCCACTTACGAAGAGGTGCAAAGGATGCGCGAGGAAGGTTAATCTCGATTTTCGTTAGGGTTTGAAGGGGCAAACCCAATCTGGGCGCAATTTATTGCGCCCCTACCGAGATAGGTTTAATGACTGATTATTGGATAGTCCCACAAAAAACGCCATAAAAATGAAATACGGTAATTCCTCTGTGATGATATGTTGCAAGATAATTACAAAATTTACAATTGGGGTTGACTCTTTCGGTTGAGAGGGTTATACTACGCTCAGTGGTTAAGCGATTTACCACTTGTCAAATTTTATTGGCTAGAAACTTTTAGGTATTAATGAGCCAGACAGGTTCGGGCGATAGACGCTACATAAAACTTAGGGTCGAGCGAAGGTCAGAGGCATAAAACTAACCAGGACTCTGTTCGACCTGCGGTGCTAAGTGGCGCGGCAGGTTTTTTTATTTCCAGCCCTTCTCAATTTTGGAGTATCGTTGGCCTGTTACTTTTCAAGTTTCGCTACGTCCTCGTTTGTTCGTTACTAGGTCAGTAATCGGGCGATACTATAGGGCGGCGAATGGCATCAAAGGCGGGTGATTTCGAGTGGATGGTGCAAGTAGTAGCGGGGTAATCGAGCCTGTTTCAGGTACGCTTTACCGCCATAAAACTCACAACCATTTTATACAGCTAAATATATGGACAAACCCAACCAATCGAGGTACGGCAAAAAGTGCCTGGCCCGGATTAGGATTAGGGAAAGCTGGGAAATTCCGCTTTATCGAGCTTGCGCCCCGGCTGCTTTCCTGCATTGGCTGTCTCGCTGCCTGATTTGATTAAGGCCCACCCCTGGCCTGATTGATGATTGAAAGAAAGACCGGCAGCGCAGCTAATTTGAAAGCGCCGCCCGGCACTAGATTTTCCTCTGTATTTCCTTAGAATCCTGAATTTTGCTAAACGTTCGATTATATTTTCGTTAAGATATGCGAAAAGATATATTCAAATCGTCTGGTTTAGCCTGCTTTTTGCCTTGCCTGTGAGTATGAGAATAAGCAATCAATTACGGTTACTTCACTCTGACAAAGTGAGGCGCTGTTTGCGATTGCCCAATCCTAATCAAGAGGAAGTGCAGGAGGTGCAACATGCCTTTTCTAAGCGGGTTGCTGGGCCAGACGGTGCGCGATGCCGCCAACCAGCCAATTGGAAAATTAACCGATGTTATTGTAAACGCCGACCAGTCCTATCCAATTATTTCGGCGATTGCCTACAAGCCTACAAAGGGCAAAGAAGTGCGTGTGATTGCCTGGGAGCAGATGGCCCAGCTAGAACACGGCGATGTAAAGCTCAACGTCAATGCCAGCGAAGTTAAGAGCGAACGGGCTACCTGGTTACGTTCGTTGCCCCCGGTTGGCATGGATGCCGCCGATGCCGGCTATGCTACTACCGCCCGTAGCGGTTACGCCCTGGCCGATACCTGGCCTAAAGCGACAGAAAACCCGGCCTCCGATCAATGGCTGCCTCTGGCCCGCCGTATTCTTGACCGCCAGATTATTGACATCAATGGGCGGCGGCTTGTTCGGGTCAACGATTTGCAATTGCTTCGGGTCAATGGGCATTACCGTTTGATTGGCGCAGATATAAGCGCGCTCGGTATTTTGCGGCGGCTGGGTTTGGGCGCACTCGCTGGGCTACTCGGCAGAGATGTCGAGGGCCAATATATTGCCTGGGATGCGGTAGACCCGCTCCACGAAGGTACTGCCGCCCTGAAGCTGAAATATGATCGGCTCTCGAAGATGCACCCGGCAGATATTGCCCAAATCGTTACTCACCTGGGCAAGCAGGTCGGTACTGATATTTTTGAAACGCTCGACACCGAAACCGCCGCCGATACCCTTCAGGAATTCGACACCGAATTGCAGGTCGAAGTAATAGACGAACTCGACGACGAGCGCGCCGCCGATATTATCGAAGCAATGGAGCCGGACGAAGCAGCAGACTTGCTGGCGGAAATGTCCGAAGAACGCGCCAACGTGCTGCTCAATTTGATGGATCAGGAAGATGCTGCCGAAGTGCGCTCGTTGCTCAACTACGATGAGGATACGGCGGGCGGCCTGATGACTACCGAATACGTCGCCATCCCTGCTACCCTCACCGCCGAAGAAACGATTAACTGGTTGCGTGAACTCGCGCCCGAAGCCGAGACGATTTATTACGTCTACGTCACCGACGAGGAAGAGCATTTGCTGGGTGTGTTGAGCTTGCGCGATTTAATCGTCGCCAAGCCGATGACTCGCGTCGCCGATTTTATGCGCGATGGCCCGGTTAGCCTCACTGTTGATACTCCGCACGATGAAGTGGCCTTTACCCTGGCGAAATATAATTTGCTGGCTGTGCCAGTAGTAGACGACGAAAAACGCTTGCTCGGCATCGTCACCGTTGACGACGCAATAGACCTCATGCTCCCGCAGCGAGGCCGCACTCTGCACCGCTCCTACTTCGGTAGCTAATCAGAGCGTTATAGATGTTTTGTAAATAGGAAGAGCCTGTTTTTGCCGAGATGGATTTTGGTAAGGGCGAATCGCATACGCCTTTTAACGCTGTGCTGGGTCTAAAAGGCGTATGCGATTCACCCCTATCTCTCTGAATTTCGGCCCTTTTTTAGTAAAACTGGCGCATCTTTCTACAACCTTTCGCCCATGTAATATTGCTTTATTAATGAAATTTCTACTATAATTAGGGTAAGGGAAGCTGGTATCAGAAATTTAATTGCTAGAGTAACATTTATGCAACAATTACCAGAGTCGTCAGCTTTTTGGTTGGTTGACTATATTAACCAGCATCGTCAAAAGCAGAGTCGCTATGAAATTGACAAACTTTTATTAGCAGAAGGACATAATCCAGCTGATATTGAACTTGCCTGGCAGAATATTGAACATCCACCAATAATAACATATAAGGTTTCGCAATTGCCAAGCATTATAATAATAATGACCACTATTATAGTGTTTATGTATTTAGGCTGGGCTATTGCTACTGATCGATTTGATAGACTATATTATTATTTTGGCACCTCATTTTTATTTTTAACTGTTGTAACTCAATTCGTGAGAGTGATTGTTCCAAAGCCTAATCCTCCACTTGTAAAAACAATGCTCCGCTTCACTTTCTGGATAAGCTTATTACTTATTAGTTTGTCAATTTGGTTCTTTTTAAGTAATGGGTAAACAATACAAATATCATCCATTTATGTTTAAAGTTTAACTGGAGAGAAGCTGATGCTTTTTGCAATAAAAACAGAGGATGGACGAACATTTCCTAACCGAAAGCGCAAACCACGTTTCGATTTAGGCTTGCATCCTGATATTAAGCGTTGGATTTACCGCTTATTAGGTATACCGTATTGGGTTTGTCCGCCTAAAGCGGATTGTCAATTATGGTTTCAGCACAAACGAAATAAAGCATTGAAACTACTTCGGCTCGTTAAACGAGCAGCTAAATAGCTTTTGGCTAAACCCGAAAGTTTAGCCGTTATTTCGATTGGGTAATCTGAAACCGTTCTGATATTAAAAACCGCTGGCCCTTTGATAAATTCTTACTTCACCATCATTCGGTTCTTCGGTTTCAATTACCAGTTTCAGGCGTTTCAAATTTAGCGGAGGGAATTTCTCGCCCAACGTTACCACATAATCGCGCCAATCGAGCGGTGTAACCACCTTACGACCCGGCTTAAGGCAGAGAGCCAGCCGGAAAAAATCTTCCCGGCTGGTCAGCCCCAACCAGCTAACCACTTGCTCTACACTCATTCGGTTGCGGATACGATAATTATGAATAGCGCGGGCCAGGACGGGGTTATCGCCTTCTTTGGCGGCCTGCATCGCGGCAAATTCTAATAAACGTGACTTTTCCTCGGTGGCCTGTATCATTTTAGCTCCTCTTTTGCCCCGGTTAGCGTTAAATATAAATTTGATGAATTAACCCTGATGATTTAATTAACAGCAAATTTCATACCAGTGTAGAGTCAAAATCGAGGCTAATTACAGTCGTAGGGGCGAATCGCATACGCCCTTGAACACTCACCCAAATCATCAAGGGCGTATGCGATTCGCCCCTACGATAGTTACTCAGCCGGATTTCATGTTAAGCCGAATAACTGCCGTTGGGCAGCCGCACCGAAACATCGCCAGCCTGTAGGTAATGTTGCCTGCCATCGCTATCCTGAATAATTAGCGCACCGTTTTCGGCTACGGCGGTAGCCAGCCCGGTCAATTGTAGCTCTCCGGCGTAATTCAAAACCTGTACCTCTTGACCCAGTGTAACCAGTGCCGCGGCCCATTCCTGCCGCACTTTATCCGGCGTTGTACTTAATTTCGTGCGGTAGTGGCTAAAATGTTTAAGAATGTTTGCCAGCAGTGCTTCGCGTTCAAGCGGTTTTTCGGTTAAATTGGTGGCCTTGTCGCTCAGTCCGGCTTCCGTTAAATCACTTTGGCTCAAGCTGATATTGAGGCCAAAGCCTAGCGCCAGCCAGCTTTCGTTAGCTTCTACTCCCAGATTATTCTCTAATTCTGCCAGAATACCGCCCGCTTTCTTGCCGCCGCGCAACACATCGTTGGGCCATTTTAATGCTACTCCCGCCCCTGGCTGTAAATCGGCTACCGCCCTGACTACCGAAAGCGCCAGTGCCGCCGTATACAAAAAAGCCCGTTCTAACGGCAACGGCGACAACCGAAAAGCCAGCGTACAGAGTAACCCGCTTGCGACGGGGGCTTGCCAGCTTCGGCCCAACCGTCCGCGCCCGGCGCTCTGTCTATCCGTTAGTACCAAAAACTCCTGCGGCTTTTCGCGCAAGCGCTCTCGTGCTTCCTGATTGGTTGAGCCAATTTCCGCCAGATAAAAGGCCCGCCCTGCCCACTCTGGCGCTATTTGCTCAAACAGGCTCAAATCGAACGGGCGGCGCAGATTTATTTCATTATTCATTCGAGGTATTCTCTATCGCTTGCGCCAGCGCATCCAGCACTGACTTGAGTGCCTGGACGGTGGCGGCATCGGTTATTTCGCCATCGGCATTTAATTTCGTGCGAACTATTGGAATCGTCAGCTTTGCTTCTTCCACCACGTTTGCGGACAAAGCTCCCAATGTGAGTATCAGCGATGCCTGCGCCCTTGCACCGCCTAGCTGATTCGGCGAAGCGCTAATTGCGGCAACTGGCTTGTTTACAAACTCGCCCGAAGATACCGTCCAGTCCAGCATGTTTTTCAGGCTGCCGGGCATTCCATAAGCGTATTCTGGTGTAGAAATAAGTACGCCATCCGCCGTTCGGATTAACTGGCGTAACTGCTCGACTGATGCGGGTAAATTATTGTCTTCCAAATCGGGGCTGAAATGAGGTAATTCGCCCAATCCTTCGTACAGCGTAAAATCCATATTTTCGGGAGCTAATTTAGTAATCGCCCGGACGAGAATAGTATTGGTTGAACTGGCCCGCAGGCTGCCAGAAACGGCTAAAATCAGCATAAAATTGCTTCCTTTCATTTTGTTACGTTTCGTTATAGTTTAGCCCGCTTCAATTATACTTCATCTTAAAACGAAACCAGAGGATACTCCAAAGGCCAATATGCTATAATCGGCTGGTAAATCTTTTTTGACATGGCTGAGTGGTTACAATAATTTGAGGAAAATGCAAACGCGGTACAAAGCTTTAAATTTAATAGTGGCACTCTGGTTACTCTTTTTGTTGGCGGCCTGTTCCGAACAAGCTACTCCCAGCCCCCCGCCCACTTCGGTCAACCAGACTAATTCTGTCGGTTCACCACAGGTCGGGCAGTTGGTTGCGCCCACCGTTGTGCCTAACAATCCGTCAACTCCGCCAAGTTTTACTTATAAAGCCGACAAGACCTTTATTTTTGGTCTGGCGCAGGAGCCGGTGGCCTTTAACGACCAGGTCGGCCTCGACCCCGCTAACCTGACCGACCATTCCTCGCTGCTGCTGACCCGGCAGATTTATGAAACACTCTTTCAATTCAAGCCTACCCAGATGGGCTACCAGAATGCCTATATTGTCCGCAGCGTTATTACCTCGTCGGACGGCCTGATTTACAATATTCGGCTGCTCAAAGGGATTCGTTTCTCGGATGGCACATTACTCGATGCCAAAGCGGTAAAATTTAATTTTGAGCGCTGGTCGAAATACGGCGTTTATCACAAAGGCGATTTCCAGACCTGGAATACCTATTTTGGCGGCTTTCCCGGCGATATACTTGATACAGTCGAGGCCAGCGATGATGGTGTAATTGTAACCATCAAGCTAAAGCGTCCCCTTGCTTCGCTGTTTCAAATACTTTCGATGCCCCAGTTTGGTTTGGTTTCGCCCAGTTCCTTTGACGAGAACGGCTATTTTGCCCGCCCTATCGGGAGTGGCCCTTACATGGCGGAAAAGCCAGTGCGCGGCGAAGTACATTACGTCGTCCTTAAAGCTAACCCGAATTATACGATTGAGCGCGATACCAACGTGGTTAAGCCACCCGTGCTTAATACTATCGTAGCGTTAGTATTGCGCCCGACCCAGGACGGACTAATAGAAATCAAG
The DNA here is from genome assembly GCA_038209275.1 of Chloroflexia bacterium. Lineage (GTDB taxonomy): Bacteria > Chloroflexota > Chloroflexia > Chloroheliales > Chloroheliaceae > L227-5C. The sequence continues at coordinate 24,434 of JBBQXW010000026.1, forward strand.
CGCGGTACTATCAGCGCCACCGATAAAATTCGGCCTGAAGATATGCCCAACGCCCGCAATGACTCCACTTTGAATTTTGTCTACCGCGAACCACTCAATCTGGCCTTTCTTTCGATGAACCAATCCCGCCCGCCCTTCAACCAGCGCGAAGTACGCCAGGCTTTTACCTATGGTATCAATGTGCGGGCTTTAGCCTCAAAATATTACAACGGGCTGGGCCAACCGGCCTCATATTTTCTACCACCTGCCGCCTACGCTTCCTTGTCCGGCACGCCCTTTGCTTACGACCCGGAACGCGCCCGGCAATTGTTGGCGGCGGCGGGTTATGCGGGCGGCGCTGGCTTTCCTAGCCTCGATTTATGGACGATGCCCATGCCACGCAGCTATTACCCGGACAAAGCCAAGATTGCCGAGGCTATCCGGGCTGACCTTGCTCTGATTGGAATAAATATCAATATTCGGAGCGATAAGGATTGGCCTAGCTTCCGCGAAGACCGCGACCAGGGCAAGTTAAGCTTTTTTATGAACGGCTGGCAGGGACAAAACGGCGACCCAGACGAATTTTTGGGCAGTTTCTTCGGTCAGACCAGGGTAGAAGATAATTACGAAAATATACTTTTGCAGCAATTGGTCAATCAGGGCCGCGAGACGCTCGACCTTGCCACCCGCCGCCAGCTTTACAAAGGGGCGCAAGAAATACTGGCAGGCGATTTCGCAGTTATTCCGCTGGTTTATGTCCAGACTCCCGTAGCATTACGCCCCGACCTCAAAGATTATGTACCGCATCCTTCCGGGGTCGAAAGTTGGGCTACCGTGTCTTTTATTCAAAAATAAACAGGCAACATAATTAAGGAGTGCCTAAATTGGCGGAGGTAAATTTCGTAGGGGCGAATCGCATACGCCCTGTTGACCTGACGCAAGGCCAGAGGGCGTATGCGATTCGCCCCTACCTCGGCGGTTTTAGGCACTTCCTGTTAGGTCAATTTCGCTAGGGATTTAACTGGGCAACGGTCTCGTTAAGATATGATACCCTTTTGATTAAGTGTGCATCTGCCTGTTTGAGTGTACTGGAAATACTTGAAATATAGTGCATAGTTTCTACTATATTTGTGGTGCTACTACGTTGTTGTTCTACCGCTACCGAAATTTCGCGGGCTAACCGGGCGGTGGTTTCTACTCTGGTAACAATGCCTTCCAGGGTGGCTTGCATCGAGCGCGTCTCATTCATTACCGAAGCAGCTTCAACCACACCCTGTTGCGCGAGCATGGTAGAGTCGGTGGTTGCCTGGTATACCCCATCGAGTACCTGATGTATCTGATCAAGCGCAGCCTGACTTCGGTTTGCCAGATTTTGCACTTCTTTTGCCACTGCTCTAAAACGCCGACCATATTCTCCGGCACCCGCCGCTTCAATCGTAGCGTTAAGGGCCAGCATATTGGTACTGTCGGTTATTTCTTCGACCAGCTCGATAATTTGCCCGGTTTGCTGAATGCGCTGATATAAATCGTTCAAGGCTGCTCCAATTTTTTCAGCCTGCCAGTTTAACACCCCCAGCGAATCGAGACCAACCTGTAGTCGGTGCGCGCCTTCCTCGACTACTTTTAAGGCTTGCTGTGCATTATTATCTACAGTTTGAGCCGATTCCAAAACTTCTATGCTGGTCTGGTCTAACTGTTCAATTGTAGCGGTAACTTCTATAACAGCGGAAATTTGATTTCCGGCTTCTCGACTTCGTTCGGTAAAATCGTTGGAGACTTCATCGGTCAGGTGATTGACCTGGCGGGCAACTTGCTGGTCTTGCTCATATTTATTGACCAATTGTTGATTAGCCAGGCTGAGACTTTGATTTTGGCTACTTAGCCGCGCAATCAAAGAGCGGAAATTAGTTTCAAAAAACCAGGCCAGACACGCCATTACAAAAAACAGGCAAATTGCTACTGCACCTTGATAAACCACTTCCAGAGGAGTTTCGAGAGAAGCTAATCCCGGTTTAGCCCGATAAATTCCTACCAAAAACATATTTATTATACTCAGACCAGCAAAAATAAAACTAAACTTAGGGCCAATTATTACACCCGCCGCTATGATTGTCACCGCCAATAGTGGTGAAGCGCCCCGAAAGTTAGACAAAAAAGTGAGGTCTGGTCGGCTTAAAAGATAGAGAATGATAATTATTTGCATTGTTAACAAAAAAACCCAGGTGGCAGATTGGGTTAGACCGCTGCGATTAAGCCCCAGACAGCTACCGATTATCACCAGGGCTACTACTTCCGGCAAAAGTATATTCAGGTCTGGATGGGAAAGGTCGGGCAATAGAATCAACAAAAAGAGCAAGAACACTCCCCACCCCGAAATAGAAAGCAGTAAGTTTAACATTCCTTTTCGACGACGGTACAACATTTCTTGTTCAACACTGGTTAAAGTTGTTTTCCGCCCGAATCGGCTCGAAATAACATATACTTCGGCTAGATTAGCGGTCACTGCTTCGTAAGATGGCACTGAGGTAGCGGTACTATCTTGGGCCGATTTTGAACTCATTCCTGCTAAAGCCTTTCTGGTTCTCGGATTAATTTTTATAAAGTTTATTCGCTAATCATTATACTAAACGTTTAACGTTACAAATAACGTTACAAAACTGTTAAATTCTTTGATCACTCTTTTGAATTATATCAAGCTTCCTGTTTTCTGCTATAATGAAATCGAGTTCAAAAGGAGAAAATATGTTATCAGAAAATACCACGTTAATTGAAAATAGTGTATTACCTTACCTGTTGCGGTTGCCCGAAGGCTCTGGCGATAAACCCGTTCCGGCTCTGATTATGATGCACGGGCGCGGCGCGAACGAAGGCGATATTTATGAATTAGTGCCGTTTGTAGATCGGCGTGTGCTGGTTGCCGCCCCGCGTGCGCCCCTGCTCAATAGTGACGACCCGCGCGGCAGTTTCAAATGGTTTGATATTAGTGCGCCGGGTGTAGCTGAACCCGGTACTTTTGATGCCAGCGTTGCAAAAATGGTCAGCTTTATCGAACAGCTAGAGCAAAGCACCGGGGTAGCGATTGACCGTGCTCAGGTTTATGTTGGCGGCTTTAGTCAGGGTGCGGCTATGTCGCTGGGATTGGTTGCCGCCCGGCCCGATTTAATCGCTGGCGTAATCGCCCATAGTGGCCCGTTCTCGTCCCAGATTGAAACTCGTGTCCGGGCCGCTAAATTGGCAGGCAAGCCTTTCTTTGTGGCGCACGGTACGCGTGATGCGATTTTGCCCCTCGACCACGCCAACCGCATGATAACCACCCTGCGCGAACTTGGCGCGGATGTCACCTACCACGAATATGACTTCGACCACGAAACCAGCGTTCAAAGCCGCCAGGATTTAGCCGACTGGCTCAACCCGCGCCTAAAATTCTAATCTTCTGCTTTTACAAAGTTTGGAAGTTTTTGCAAAAACTTCCAAACTTTGTGAAGTTACCATTAATGGCACTGAGAGATTTGCCAGCTTGTTGTTGGTCAGGAAGAATTGATAATGAAGCAAACCACCCCTGCTGAAATCAGCCAGATTAAACAGACAATTAATCAGCACTGGAATGATGGTGCGAAGGGCTACGATAAACAATATAGTCACGGGTTGCATAGCCCCGCCGAAAAGCAAGCCTGGCTCGATGCTTTAAAAAAACTGGTCGGGCCTGGGCCAAAAAACGGTGGCCCAATACTTAAAGTAATTGATGTGGGAACAGGCACGGGTTTTCTGGCCCTTTTGCTGGCAGAGTTAGGCCACGAAGTTCAGGGCTATGACCTTTCTGGCGGAATGCTCACACAGGCCCGTCGCAAAGCCGAAGATGAAAAGTTGTTTGTAAAGTTTGAAATTGGCGATGCTGAAAAGCTGCCGCTACCAGATGGCGAAGCCGACATTATTATAAATCGTCATTTGCTCTGGACTTTGCCACAACCCCAGGCCGCTTTGCAAGAATGGCAGCGCGTCCTCAAACCGGGTGGGCGGGTGATAGTAATTGATGGGCTGTGGTGGCTGGAAGGAAATTTTTGGCAGCAGCTACAAAAAAAGCTAGGCGCACTGCTTATTAGAATCTTCGATAAACCTGCCGACCAGCATAACAGCTACACCCCGGCTTTGCTGGCCCAATTGCCCGCCGCCCAGCTACACAATTATCAACAGGCGATGGCTCTGTTTAGCGAAGCGGGTCTGAAAAATGTCAGGCTTGATTATCTAACTGAAGTTGAGCGAACCGAACGCGCCGAAATGCCATTTCGCAACCGTTTGGCAACCCAGTATCGCCGCTATGTTATTGGTGGCACTACGAGTAAATAGAAATCCCAACTTCTTCTGGAATTTCTGTTTACTGGCAAATTAAAATCTGAAAAATCTAGGTTATCAGAAAATTCTGCAAAATTTTCTGATAGCTAAAAATCAGCAAGGTTAATAATGGCTGAGAGTGAAAAAGAAAAGCTGGTAAAGAAGCAAATTTTGAATGAGGCTGATTTGGCTGAAATTCAAGCCCTGACTGCGCTTTGCAACGAATACGAAGGCTTGAACTTGAAGATAAACTGGGAATTGCTCCGCGCCCGCGAACCCGGCCAGACCAGCGATTTTTGTTATTACCGGGATGGTGAGTTAATCGGCTATCTGGCGCTCGATGGTTCCGGTGCGGATTTTGAGTTGACTGGCATGGTACAGCCCGCTTTTCGTCGTCAGGGAATTTTCCGCCGTCTTTTTGCCGAAGTCCTGCTCGAAGCCAAACGGCGCGGCACGACTGAATTATTGCTCGTCTGCGAAAACGCCTCAGTAGCAGGAACGGCTTTCGCCCGTGCCAGCGCCACCCAGTACAGTTTTTCCGAGTATCATATGGAGTTGGAAGCCATTAATGTAGCTGCTGCGCCCGGCTTTGACCTTGAGTTTCAGTTAGCCACTTCGGATGATGCGAATTTGCTGACGCGCCTTCAAGCCCTCAGTTTTGACCAATCGGAAGAAGCAGCCCACGCACATACTATCCGCGATTTAACCGAAGACACCAGTCGCACCTATATTGTTCGCCTCAAAGGAGCGCCAATCGGCAAATTTGGTACAGTTTTAGAGGATAACGGCGTTTACATTCGAGGGGTAGGCGTAGTGCCAGACTACCGGGGACGCGGCTATGGTCGGCAAATTCTAACCTGGGCCATCCACCAGATGATAGCCGAGGGCCACACCCATCTCTCACTGGATGTTGCCACCGAAAACCGCAACGCCCTCTCGCTCTACCAATCCTGCGGCTTCCACGAAACCAACGTTTACGATTATTACGATGTTCCGTTGTAATTGTAGGAAGGGGCTGCGCCCTCGATTTTCGGTACTGGCAGAAAATCGAGGGCGCAGCCCCTTCCTACAAAAATCTCGCTTTACCTAAAATATCCCGGCTTCTAAAAACTCAAAATTCAAAACTCAAAATTCAAAATTCTCAAAGCGTAATCCAGGCAGCGATGAGCATACCCAGCACCAAAAAATTTTGGCCGCGTGCGTTGTACCAGACTGCCCGGTTGAGCGGCTTCTCGATGAATTTGCGCTGTAGCAAAAGCTGCGGGATTAGCAGCAGAATAATAATTCCGGCGGCGATGGGTCGCCCTTCCAGTAGCAGAAAGCCGCTCACCAGCAATTGCGAAACGTCCATTATCAGGCAAGCGATACGGGAAGCTCGGCGCGTACCGTAAACTACCGGCACGCTGGGCAATTTTAGCTGGTAATCGCCTCGAATACTCTTGAAATCGTTGAGAATCATAATGCCAACGCCGCCGATAGTATATATTCCAGCAATTGCGACTGAGCGCCAGGTAATGCCGCCAAAGACGCTGGCGGCTGCCAGCCAGGGAACCAGAATATAGGAAATAGCGCTGGAGAGCGGGCCAAGCCAGGTCATACCTTTGAGCCGAAGTGGGGGTGAGCTATAATTATGCGCCATAAAAATGCCAAAAAAAGCCAGTGCCATTACTACCGGCCCTAAATAATAAGCTGCAATAAGTCCAAAGAAACCCAGCGCCCCAATTACCTGATAAATCCGGCGCACGCTTAACTGTCCACTAGCAATTGGTCGCCAGGGTTCGTTTACTGCATCCACCTCGCGGTCAAACCAATCGTTGATGGCCTGTCCCATGCCGCACAAAAGCGGCCCGGCCAGTCCCAGCCCTACGATTAGCTTTAGTACGCCCTCCACCGACCAGCTAAGACCACCCGCTGCCACCGCCCCGCACCAGAAACTCCAGATTACCGGCACCCAGGTAATCGGCTTCATAATAGTCAGACACAACTTAAGCTCGTGCCGCCAATCCGCTCCTGGCTTGAGGCTATTCTCCGACTCGCCGATTTGGGGGTTAGCTTCTAAATCTAAACGTGCCAGGGCTTGCGCTCCGCCCCGTCCCGCGCTGGTTTCTACCCTCAACCGAGGAGTCGCTATTTCAGCTATTTCTTCAGGTAATGCACGCAGATAATCGGGCTTGCGCTTCATTATTTCCCAAACTTTCTAGATAATTATGAATTTCGGCCCGTAGGGTTGCCCTGTGGGTGGTTTTGAATTTTGAATTGATAATCCAAAACATTCATTGTTCGCGTCATACCTAAAAAATTGTCAGCTACCAACCTGGGACTGGCAATCAATAATTCAAAACTCAAAACTCAAAATTCATAATTTTATCATAGCACTGAGGCCGGAAAAGCCCCTGTAGTAAATGCTACAGACGGTTAAGAGCGTCAGTGTTAACATTACGCTACACACAGTAGAGGCAGCATTACATTGTTGCGCCATTCTGGGAATTAGAAAAAGAGTTCAGTGGGAGTTTTCCTGCTGTTCCGGCCCACTGCTGTATCGTCACCTGTTTATAAAATCTCACTCTAAAGATTAAAAAGAAAGAATATGCAATGCGGATTCTTATTTTTACTGGTAAAGGCGGGGTAGGCAAAACCAGCGTAGCAGCTGCTACTGCGGTTAAAGCCGCCAGCCAGGGCTATAAGACCCTGGTGATGAGTACCGATCCGGCCCACAGTCTTGCTGATTCCTTTGACCGCGATGAGTTTCTAGGGCCAGAGCCAAAGCAAATCGCACCCAACCTCTACGCCCTCGAAGTTGATATTTACGACGATTTGCGCCAGAACTGGGAGAATGTGCGCGTCCATTTCGCCAGCCTACTTAGTTCCCAGGGCGTTACCGGCCTGCTTGCTGATGAAATCGCGGTTTTGCCGGGTATGGACGAGCTTTTCAGCCTGGTACGTATCAAGCGCTATTACAAGAGCCAGGCTTACGATTTGCTCATTGTGGACTGCGCCCCGACTGGTGAAACTTTACGGCTGCTCAGTTTGCCCGAAACCTTAAGCTGGGGCATCAAGATTTTCCGCAACGCCGAAAAGTTTTTGGTCAAGCCGGTGCTACGCCCGCTTGCCAAAGTTACCCCGCTTGGCAAAATGGTCGCCCCTGAAGATGTCTATGTCTCGATTGACAGCATGTTCAGCGAACTGGACGGCCTTAGCTCGATTTTGAGTGACACCAAAGTGACCAGCGTGCGGCTGGTAATGAACCCGGAAAAGATGGTTATCAAGGAATCGCAACGCGCCTTGACCTATCTGGGTATGTATGGGATGCTGGTGGATAATGTGATTGTCAACCGTATTTTGCCAGTAGATAAAGATAGCGGCTACCTGAATCGCTGGAAGACTATTCAGCAGAAGCATTTGCACGAAATTGCCGACTCGTTCTCGCCACTGCCCATCCGCCATGTGCCGATGTACCAGCAGGAAGTAGTCGGGCTGGAGTCGCTCAAGCAGATGGCCGATGATATTTACGGCGATGAGGACGCTACCAGCTTTATGTTCCGAGAGCGGCCTTACGAAATCCGCAAGGTTGGCAACGGTTACGAAGTGCGGATGCGCTTACCCTTTGCCGACGAGGATACTCTCGATTTGTGGCACAAGGGCGATGAGCTGATTGTGCAGGTTGGCAAACAGCGCCGCATTGCTACCCTGCCGACGGCGGTAGCCGGAATGGAAGCGGGCCAGGCTGATTTCGATGGTCAGTGGCTCGTTATTCCTTTCGCAGTATCTGCCAAAGTGCCGGTAGGAGCGCATTAGCGCAACTTGTGATGGCAGAGCGTCAACCCGGACATAAATGTCCGGGCTAAAAAGGAGAATTATTTTTAGCCCGGACATTTATGTCCGGGTTGACCACAAAGCTTTTGCCCAGAAAACTTTCCCGGTTTGTTACTCGCCCGGCGTGCCAGCCAGTTGCGTCAGGAAATAGAGCCAACAGACCAACGTATTTACTGTTAACAACCCAATTAAAACACCTTTGAGAGGAGGTGACAACGTATGGCCGGTTTAGCGTCTAAAGTAGCAGACGATATGGCTGAAGTCTTTGAAGTCCAAAGCGATGGTTGGTGGATGTGGATTGCTGGAATGCTTCGCACAACCGCCGATTCAGTCGAACGAATCGTGGTTAATACCTACGGAGTATCGAGCGGTGGTCGTGTTTCGGTTCAGCCTGAAGCACCTGCACGCGCCAGCAGTTTCCGCAACAAGGAGATTGTATCACGGTTCACCAAACTCGGCTAACCAGGCCGAGAAGCAAACTTTAATAAATAACATGGTGTCACCGCCACTTTCGGTTCTCAAGCAGAACCGAGGTCTGTGGTTCAGTTAGGCTGTACTTTAAATAATTCGTCGTTCCAGGCAATTTAACTGAAATACGGATTGACAAGGGCGGCGGTGAGCCACTTTATAACTCAGTCACTTGAAAGAATTTCTTACTCACTCACACACTTAGTAAGCGAGGGTACTACCTTGACTAGCATCGCCGAGGAATTTGCAACCCAAAAAATTGATTATTTTGTGGGAACCAACAGTACCCCGCGCCATGTGGCTGAAGCGCAACGCCAGGGTATTGTAAATGCTAACGAGACTCTGCTCGGAATTTTCGATGGGATTTTTTATGAGGCGGGCAACAAGCGTATTGGCGGCATCGCCCTCAACGATTTTCTGGTTATTACCGACCATGCCCTAACAATCTGGGCGCGTGACCAGTATCGTGATTATGTAGACCGCTTTCCGCTTTCGCACACTTTTGTTGGCGAACGCAAGCAAAAAGATAGTTTGCACGGCACGCTCAAACTGGCTTTGGTTCTACCCGATGTATCAGTCGAAGAACTGGATGGAGCGGAGCGAATTGAAATAACTTTTGATTTTGTGCCGATTGCCGATTTAGAATTGATAGCCGGATTAATAGATGTGCTGGGAAGCGCCCACCGCGATTTGATTGTGGGCGGCGCTGGCGAGGAAGACCGCTATCGGGCTTCGCAGGTACTTTTCGCGCAGGTTTTTCTCTCTAAATTTATTAAAGAGAGCGCTCCGACCCAGACTAAGCCACGACAGCCCGGCAATATCGTGACTGGCCCGCTATCAGCGCCGTTTGACGAGCCACTCGTCCAGATTATAGATGATGACGAGGCCGAGGCTTTTATGACCCCGCTTAGTCGGCTTGATTCGCTGGAGAGTTTCAACCGGGCGCACCCAAATTCGCCCTCTAGCCGTCCGGCCTTCGCGCCGGATTCGCGCCCGTCGAGCCGCCCGTTGTATAATGAAGCGTTCGATGCCAGAGAATCAACTCGTTTTTATAGCGCCGCGCCGGAATCAAACCAGGGTTATTATGCTGGTTCATCCAATGGACAGGCATCCCTGATCGAGCAAGAATTGCGCTGGCTCAATAACGGCACTGCTCCCGCCTCCCGTAACCGGGGTGCGCGGCGAGAACAGGAACGCGAAGTTACTAATAATAGTACATCCTCCGCGCCGGGCGCTCGGCTGCGCGACGAATTGAACAATTCCGAAGCGCTTTATGTGCTGGGCCGGGCCGGACGTGCTATGCTCGATAATGTCGAAAAGCTGCGGCGCGAAGCCGAAAGCAAGAGCAGCAATTTAGTGCCATTCTTGAGCAGCATCCGCGATTCGGGAATGAATTTGCGCGACCTGACCGAGTTTTTATTAGCGGCCAATGACTTGCTCGATACCGTCGGCAAGAACCCCGCCGCCCGCGAACTGGCCCTCATGTTTGCCAGCCGTGCTATGGGCGATGTTGGCAAAATGAAGCCGCAAGCTCCGGCCAAAAACAAACGCGGCCTAGAGGACGAAGCACCTGCTGCCCCGGTAAGGTCGGGCGCACGGGTAAAGGTGGAGCGCCGCAAGAAGGATAAGCCACTTGTCGAAGTGGAAGATGTTCCCGCCGATGAAGTGCTGATGCAAGCTGACCTGGCTGATGCGGCGGAATTTACCACACTTGGTTCACAAACCAAAATCATAGATGAGCCGGACGCGGAAGTGAGTCCAATTGTTGCACCAAAGCAAGACGAAAGCGATTCGATGTTGCGCTATTCCGGCTCACAAACTAAAATCGTAGAGTCGCAAGAAAGTTTTAGCCTGGCGGCTTCCACCGCCAAAAGGATGGATGTATCCCCGCCACCCAAACCAGGCCGCCACCGTCTGACCATTCGCAGTAGCAACGCCGGGGCAGCCGATAGCGGGCCGGGCGAAGAAACGGGCCATCTAAAAACCGAAACCGCAGTAAATTTCTCCGCTCCCAGTGGGCCGGATTTAAACTGATTTGATACCGTTTGGCGGCGACGCTGCGTTGCCTTGAGGAGAGAAGCTTATGACAACCGAGAGTATCCCCCCGGCAGGGGAGGCAACAATGGAACTGGAAATACCGAATGATATGTATGTCGGACTCAATGTTGTTCGCCGTCATATTGCCGAATTTTTCTACCGTGCTGGCACCCAGGCTCTGTTAGCGTCAGGCGAAACGGTTTTAGCCATTTTCGATTGTATTTTGCTTGAACCGAACGGGCGACGGTTGGGTGGCCTGACGCTGCACGATTACGCCGTACTGACCGATCAGAATTTGATTACCTGGGGACGTGGCCTTAATCGCGATGTAATTGATAAATTTGAATGGTCTAGCGTTGGCCTGGATAAATTTGGGCGGCGTACTCCCATCGAAGGTGTCATCAAAGTTACTTATAATTATAAATCAGTTGGTAACAAACGCCGTATCTCGATTAAAAGCTCGGCTGCCGACGATATCCACGATGCTCCAGCGATACCCGCCACCCTCAGTGGTGTGCCTTCGGTGCTACTTTACCTGGACTTGATGCCGATTGGCGATGTGCGAATTTGTGCCGGAATGATGCAATACATGATTCGTGCCAATAATAGCGAAGGAGTTTCCAATACTTTCAAGGAAACCTTCCGGGCCGATATTACTCGTTCGCAGCAGCGTATGGCGACGGTCAACGATTTGATGCGGACTTTCTACATGGATTTGGGGAATGGTATGTTAGTTGAAGCTGATACCGTGCGCGACTTACAGAGTGTTCGCAGTTCGCCTTATCGTGGCCCATCCTCACCTTACCAGAACACCGACGCGCCCTATCGCAATACGGGTGTAAAGGTTAATCGAGGCGATGCCAGCGCCGCCGCCCTCAATCGCAGTGGCAAATCTACCAATACGATGAGCGGGGCAGAACGTGACGAAAGTGGCACTGCTGGTAATACCCTGAAAGAGACGGTCAAATTGAACAATGGCCCGATAAACCGCCCCAGCAAGCTGGAAGAATACGAGCGGCGGGTATCAGGTCGGCCACCGACAGGTGGTGGAGGCGCTCCCAGCGCGGCACCCAGTCGGTTAGGTGGTGCTTCGGGCGAAAGCCGTTTGATACCGCCCGGTGGCGAAAGTGCTACTCCGCCGCGTGTGGCGGCAGCACCTGCTCGTCCGGCACGGGCTGAACGACCTGCTCCCGCCCCTCGTCCAGCACGGGCTGAACGACCCGCTCCTGGCCTCCGTGTGCGGGCTACTCCTCCGCCCAGAGCGTTTATTTCGGCGGCACAACCAGTCGAGCGCCGGACAATTCGGGCCGGAGAAGTATTGGATGAAGGTGGTACAGCTTACGAAACTACGCGCCCGGTGACTATGCCGATTGTGGTAGCGCTGGGCCGTGAATTACTCAATCCCTACAGCCTCAGCCGGTTGGCGCGCGGTCTGTGGATTGACCCGCGCAATCTGGTGCGAAATGCCAGCGACATTAGCCAGACCGCCGGAGCAGTAGCCGATATTGCCAATGTAGTTGCCAGTGACGAGGAAGCCCGTACTGTTGCGGTCAACCGGGTGCGCGAATCGGCCTACTCGGTCTTCCGCGATAATATTATATTGCACTATACGGTCTGGCCTTTTATCAAGCCTATCCTTGATATAGTGTTGTTGCCTGCGAGTGGTGATGTGGCGATGGAGCGGCACAATCGGGTACGGGTGCGTGGTGCGGAAATGCTCGACCCTGAGTCGGCAGATACCGACCTGCCCGACCTGGGTGCAATGACTGGCACGGATGTCGCCGCAATAAAGCCTGCCGCCGCCAAAGTTGCAGTAATAGTGGAAGAAACGCCGAAAGCTCCGGTGGTACAGGTCCCGATGTCGGAAGATTTGCCCGAAGTTCCGGCAGTACGCGCCCCGGTAGACTTGCCTGAAAAACCACGTCCGCCGCGTCCGACTCCGCCATCTTCTGGCTCGTCAGGCCCAACCGCCAGCCTCACTCCCGCCAGCGATAAACCGCTTAACGTGAGTGGCAAAGGCAGCACCGACCCGACTACTGGTAGTACGGGTCAGGCTAATATTCCCGATGTATCCTTGCCGTCCAGCAAACTTGGCGATGACTTCGGGCCGGGCAATAACGGGCCAAAAAAGATTGGCTTTAAAAAATAGCTCTTTCTAATTCCAAGTCAAAGAGGCGACCCTTTCCAATGGGGGTTGGCCTCTTTCATTTTGAAGAAATTAACCGCAGATGAACATAGCTGAATGTCAGATTTTAACCACAGATGAACATCCACCCTACGGGCGTAAACACAGATGAATTAAAGAGGATTTTTAACGTTTCTCCTTTCCTTCTCCTTGTAACTACGCCGCCCTTTGCGACAATTCGGTAACGACTGGTTTGCGGCGACGTTACCAAACTTTCCTTCTCCTTGTAACTACGCCGCCCTTTGCGACTGTCACCCTGACGAAGGAAGGGTCTCGGTCTACCCGCGCCACATTTTATCTCGGCAACCAGAGATGCTTCGTACCTCAGCATGACGAGGGCGATTAATTACTTTCCGTCTCCGTCTCCGTCTCTCTGTGTCTCTGTGGTGAATATTATTCAGATGGTGCGGGTTCTTCCTTGCCGTACTTCATCAGACCCAAAAAGACCTCGTAGGTAGCTTCGGCATCGGCGAAGGCGGTGTGGGCGGCCCGGTTGGTGACACCAAAGAAGCGGCACATTTCGTTAAGGCTGTATTTGCTGAATTCCTTGCGCCCGAACAACACGACATATCCCGCACTCATTATATCGAAGCGATGGTAATAAAACGGGTCTTCTATCCCAACCTGGTTGAACGCCATTTGCAAGAAAGCCCAATCAAAGGTCAGGTTAAAACCTGCCAGCATCGAATTGCGCCCGACTTCGGCCAGTTCTGCCAGAGCTACTTCGAGCGGTTTGGCCTCACGCTGCCATGTTTCCAGATTAAAATGCCCGATTTGCAGCGCTTCCGGCGTGGCTGTTTCCAGATGGGTTGGCATGACTTTGGTCTGATAAGTTTTAATCACCTTAAAATCGGGCTGCGAGACCAGCAGCGCCCCGATTTCGGTTATTTCATGCTGTCCAGGATTCAGGCCAGTGGTTTCCAAATCGAGAAACAGAATGGGTCGCTTCATCATTGGCCCTTTGGTAGCCTTAATAATTCCTTCTGGTTTGCCGTTGCTGCCGTTGCTGGCGGGTTTATTGCCATTCTCAGGCTTGTTGTCAGGGGTCGGGTTTTCCTGTGCTTCAGGTTGGGTCATCCAATCCTTCTTTCTAATTTTTGGTTAATTTTGAGGTATTCGGGCATTATAAATTTCAATGTGCTGCTTGCACGAAGCTGCTTGTAATTTTACCCTAAAACGAGCGTTAAAGGTAGTTTCTTCGTATTTTCCTGTATAATAAATTAAATCAACCAAACCTAATCAGGAGGTATTACAATGGAAGACCAGCTTGAGAAAAACAAACAAAGTGCTATGGCATTTTATGATCTAATGTTCAACCAATGCAAACCCGCCGAGGCAATCGAAAAATATGCTGGCGAGGTCTACATCCAGCATAACCCGGCAGTAGCTGATGGCAAAGAAGCTTTTATCGAATATTTTATCCGAATGGCCCAGGAATATCCTGGCAAGCGGGTTACTTTCAAGCGGGCGATTGCCGAAGGCAATTACGTGGTGCTGCATTGCTATCAGGAGTGGCCCGGCGATAACGATTGGGCCGGTATTGATATTTTCCGCTTCGACGATAACGGCAAAGTGGTAGAACACTGGGATGTACTGCAAACCATCCCCGCGACTTCTGCCAACAACAATACGATGTTTTAGTGATAGAGAGGAATGGAAAAACGACGATGGATTTAGGATTGGCGGGGAAAGTGGCCTTAGTCACGGGCGGTAGCCGAGGTATCGGGCGGATGATTGGACTGGGTTTGGCGGAAGAAGGCTGCTATGTGGCCTTTTCGGGCCGTACTCCCGCAACGCTTGAGAAAACTGCTCAGGAATTAACCGAGGCGTTGGGTAAAGGTGTTCCCGGTTTTCAGGCTACTGAGGGTAAACCGCCCGCCTTGCCCGTGCAGGCCGATATGACCAACGAAGCAGATATTGC
>JBBQXW010000027.1:0-39151 GCA_038209275.1 Chloroflexia bacterium
CTTGAACACTGTCTCAGGTCAAAAGGGCGTATGCGATTCGCCCCTACGAAGATAGATTCCTGACCTCAAAAAAATTCGTGAAGCTTAACTTCTTTGTGCCTTTGTGCTAAAAATGCGTTAACCGGGGTGCAACAGGTTGCCAGCGTACATAACGCAAGGCCGTTTTGAACAGATAATAGGCCGCTTTGATAGTGCCGCCGAAAGTGCCGCTAACTTTGGATTGACCGCCGCCGCGCCGTCGGTAGGTAATCGGCACTTCGGTGATATGGCAATTGGTGCGGGCAGCTTTGACCAGCATTTCGGTTGTCCAGCCGTAGGTAAATTCCTGCATCTGAAAAGAAGCCAAAGTTTCGCGCCGAATCGCCTTGAATGAAGGCAAATCGCTAAAATGCTGGCGATAAAGCAAATTGATAAGCGCGACCACCACCCGGTTGCCCAGAATAGCATGGGCTGGTAGTGCGCCTTTCTCGAAGCCGCCCAGCGTGCGCGAACCGAGCGTCAGGTCAGCCTTGTTCGCCAGCATATTTTCGAGCAAAGCCGGAATACAGCCGGGTGGGTCGCTGTAATCGCCATCCAGATAAAGCAAAATATCGGCAGAAGTAGCCTCTTCAAAGCCGGTATAACAGGCCGCCCCATAGCCGCGCCCGTGACGTTGCGCCACCACTTTTGCTCCGGCCTGTGCCGCTACTTCGCCTGTACCATCGCGGCTGTTGCCGTCCACTACCAATATTTCGAGGATGTAAGCCGGATGCGGCGGCAGGGCAAGGGCTTCCTGTACTACTCGCCCGATATTTTCGGCTTCGTTGTAGGTTGGAATAATCAGGCAAACCCGGCAGGGCGCACTAACTGATGACACTAAGTTGCTCCTGTTCCAGCAATTGCAGGGCGCGGCGGGTGTGAGGGGCTTGCTTCTGGTCAGCCGGAAGTTCTTTGATAAAGCGGGTTAGTTCCTGCCCGGTATCGAGGTCGTACCAGGAAGGCAAAAGCTGAATCCGGCTATTCTTACGCCAGGCCCGTTCCAGCGTTTCAGCTAATACTTTTTCATTGCTCCAGACCATATTTTCAAACAGAAATGGGCTGGGCGCTTTTGCCCCAACCAGATAATAGCCGCCGTCTTCGGTTGGGCCAAGCACCACATCGGTGCTATTCAGACTGGTAATAGCCCGTTCCAGATAATCCACTGGCAGAGTCGGATTATCGCTGCTGATGCAAAAGACTTTGCGGTGGCCCGCTTCCAGACAAACCTCAATAGCCTCGCCCAGCGCCGCGCTCAAGCCTTCGCCTTGCTGCACTACATACCCCACTTCGGTGGGCAGAATTTTTGCCAGTTCGGTTGCATCACCCTCGGAAGGGCAAACCACTTTCACGGCACAATCGCGCACCTGCCGGGCAATCTCAATTGTATCGAGCAGAAAGCCGGTATAGAGCGCCGCCGCCTGTTCATAGCTCAAAGGCGGGCAAAGCCGCGTTTTGACCTTGCCGACGCGGGGCGCTTTCGCCACCACTACCATTGCGCTCTCCGCGATTAATTCAGCCATTGCTCGTTCTCCCTTGCCAGAATCTGCGGCCCGGCTAACAAAACGGCATAGGCGCTCTGCCCCTCCGAAATGCCGCCGCGCTGGGCCAGCGCAAGGGCTTCGCGGGCGGGCATTATTATACGTTGCAATAGTTCGGTCTCTTCCAGGTGCGCCTCGCCCAACCGCACCCCCATCGCCAGATAAACTTCGCTATCCAGATTAATATGGGCCGAACTGCTGTAAAAGCGCCCCAGGTGAATTAGCTCATCACATTCGCCGCCGATTTCTTCGCGCAACTCGCGCCGGGCGGTCAGGGCCGGGTCTTCGTCGGGCGTTTCGAGCGACCCGGCAGGTACTTCCAGCACCCACGCCCGCACCGGGTAGCGATATTGCCGAATCAGCACCACCTGTCCATCTTCGGTCAACGGCACGACAAAAACCGCCCTGGGGACTTCGGCGTAACTGTAGCCAATTTCGCGTCCACCGCCAATATCCACCCGGTCTTCCCGAAAATTGCGCCACTTGCTTTGCAACAAGTAACGGCTCTGTACCGTGCGGTACGGCTCCGACTCTTTTTCCTGGTTCAATCCAGCATCCTTTCTCCTAAAGCAACTGCAAAGTGAGAAAATCGAGGGCGCAGCCCCCTTCTACAATAAAAATCACGCTTTGCAACCGCCCTACCCTCTCTCTAACTCAAAATTCAAAACTTATCTGTGTTAATCTGTGGTTCTCTGCGTTCATCTGTGTTCCTTCCCTAATTCAAAATTCAAAACTCAAAACTCAAAACTAATTCAAACGCTCCACTTCGCGCCACAGCCTTCGCAGCAGGAAGGCGGTTGTTTGGTCAGGAAGGCGCGGCGGAATTCCTGGTAGCGCGAGCCGTGCCAGATTTCTTCGGTGGTCTGCTCGAAAGTATTGCCCAGAATTGGCCCGCCATCCTCGCCCGTGAAGGGGGCAAAGCAACAGGGTGAGACATCGCCGTTGGCCTGAACATACATCAAGCGCCAGGGCCGGGTGCAGACCTGCCATGGATATTCTTCGTCCAGCGTTTCCAGCCCGCTCAGGCTGCCTTCTGGTGTTACCTGTTCGCCGCCACTGGCGGCCAGTTTAATGTTATGCTGGCGGCAAATTTGGGCGGTTTCGGTGAGGGCGACTTGCTCCTGTCCGGCTAATTTGCGGTAGAGCGATTGCTCCTCCACCGCTAAACCTTTGCCAAAATAAACCAGACGCTGCACATACAATTCGCCAATGCCTGCCTCCGCCGCAAACTGGGCCACGCCTGGCAATTCCGCCACGTTTTCGCGCATCGTGGTAAACCAGAGGCTGACCTTTGGCCCGTGTCCGCGCTCTTGTATCAAGGACATAAGCGCCATGACGTTGCGCTTAACTTTATTCAGGCCAGCGATGCCACGAACCTGTTTGTAGGTATCGGGCTGAGAAGCATCGAAAGAAACGCGATACTCGTCCAGCCCGCTCTCGACCAGTTCTTCGCGCCGCCTGATATTGAGCGCGAGGGCATTGGAATTAAACAGGACGTAAACCTGTCGGGCCTTGAGGTAGCGCACCATCTCGAACAGGGCCGGATTGAGCAAAGGTTCGCCCAGCCCATGCAGCACCACTCGTTGCAGTCCGGCCACCTGGTCTACAATATGGGTGAAATGCTCAAACGAAAGGTTGTCGCGGCGGTCAGGCCAGCGATAGGTGCGCGGACACATCGTACACAATTCGTTGCAATTTTTGGTAACTTCAATATAAAGGCTGGTTGGGTTTGGGCCGAGCGGTTTACGGGCCAGCGTTATAGCCTGGGACAGATGGTTCACAATCTTCTCTACTTCCTACTTTTCTTCTCGTTCAGCTAAATACAGCACCATTGGACGGGCTACAGCGATAGGATGAAACTGCGGTGGCTTAAATCCCGCTTCGTTAAGCCATTGGCCCAACTCGCCGGGGGTAAACAGACCGCCTTCGGAGTACATCAGGCTCAGGCTCAAATTTTGAAAGACGTTTTCGGCGGGAGCAGCCCGCCCGTCCTCCAGCCAGGTATCATAAATTGCTACAACTCCGCCGGGCCGCAAAGCGTGCGCCGCTTTCTGGACCAGCATCTGAATTGTGGCAGGTGCCTCGGTACGCAAGACCTGAAAGAACAGAACTATATCAAATTCTGCTTCGCCAAAATCATCCTGCTTGTAATCTCCTGGCACAAAATGCACCCGCGTTTGAACCGGGCTATCAGCTACTATTTCACGGGCAATTTCCAGCACCGATGGCTGGTCGAACAGCGTCACTTGCAGAGCCTGATACGCCTGGGCAAAGGTTAGTGCGTAAGTTCCCACTCCGCAACCTATATCGAGCAGACTTTTGGCTTTGTCCAGATACGATGCAAGCAATGGCAGCAGCAACGGCGCAACGCTTTTCCCGCCACTGTGCAGACCGAGCAATACCTGGCGCAAAGCCGGGTCATCAGCTACTTCGTTGTGCAGGCTGGGCAAAATCAGCTTGCCTTCGCGCACCGCTTCGGGCAAATTAGCCCAGGCCCGGTACTGGTCGGCATAACCCTTTAACTGTTCCCCGATATAGCGCGGCTGTCCCTTCACCAGACATTCCGCACTGAGTGCAGTGTTGGCATAGCGCCCTGCTTCGCTCTGCAATAAACCAAGCGCTACCGAAGCCCCCAACAGTGCCGCCAGAGAACGCAAATGCAAACCCAACTGCGCCGCCAGTTCCTCCGCCGTCGCGCCTTCGTTATATTCCGCCAGCGCGCTGCAAACGTCCAGTTCGTTCAGAGCAATCACCGTAGCGGATTGCTGAAAACTGCGGGTCATTTGCAGCAGTTCGCTCTGGTTCATGCCTAGATGACTCCGGCACTACCGGGTCGCGCCCCGGTTGCCAGTTTCACTATTTTGCCAATAAGATTACCACTACTGGCCCAGCTTTCATAACGCTTCGCCAGCAACGCATCGAGCGAAAACTGGTTTCTCGCACCAATTATGGCAAAAATCAGGGGCGGAATGATGTAAAACAGGAAATCGTACCAGTGTTCGCCCGGTATACCCGATATGCCGATTAGCAAGCTAATGCCCCACAGTGTGCCGATTATCCCACCCAGCCGGGTCAGGAAGCCGAAAATCAGGCTGAAGGCGATAAATCCTTCGGTCAGGACGGTTAGCCAGGCAAAGAGGCCAAAATTGGGGATAACAATATTTTTCACGAAGTCGCCGTACAATCCGATGGTCGGATGGTCGGCTTCCTTCTGCATCCAGTCGCACAGGCCGTGTAACTCCTGCCCCGCCGGAGGACTAAACCGATAGGCATCACAACCAAAGCCGCCCGTATTTAGCCCCGGCGCTTTCCAGCCCAGCTGCGTCGTCCATAAGTATCCGGCCCAAATCCGAAACAGGGTCAACGCCACTGCTATCCCGACCATAATCCAGAAACTACCGGGGCGACTAGTCGCCCGTCCTCGACTGCTTGCATCCATCTTTTAAACTCCGATTTACGATTTACGATTTAAATTACTCAACTTATTCTAAGGATGAACCGCCAAGACACCAAGAACGCCAAGAATTTTAGTTATATCCGCCGTTCTTTAAGCCATCGGTGAGTAATGATTTACGATTTACGATTAAAGTGATGAGTGATGAGTGTAGGAACTTCCTTCCTCATTCCTCATTCCTTCTCCTTTTCCTCTTACCACAAAGGTACAGGCGTTGCCAGCTTTGGGTAAGTCTTTGAAGGCGGCGGCGCGCCAGTTTAGCGTATCCAGGCGGGCGAGAAGGGCGGTGTCGTGGCGGGCGATAGGGCAATATTCGTCTGGTTGGTCGGTTAGGCCGCGCAAAAGTCGCCGACTGGCGCACCCGCCGCCACAAACTTCGACCAGTTTGCAACCCTGGCAGGCTTCGGGTATCTGGCGAGTATTCTGGAATGAGGGAGCATCGAATATTTCTGTGCCATCGCGGTACAAATCGTTAACTTTGCGGTCTATCGCGGGCCAATAGGTGCAGGGTGAGACTAACTTGTTGGGTAGCACCCGCAAACTGGTTTTGCCGCAGGGCGAACCCTGGGTAGGGCGCGGAAAATTCAGCAAAGCGTTTACCAGTGGTTCGCTTACCGTGATAATTTCGGTATGCTCGAACAAATCAAACAATCCATTCCAGAGTTGTTCGTAGGTCAGATTGAAAGTATCGCCCGTGACGGGTTGATAAATGTTAAAGCGCAAATCCAGACCTTTAGCAGCGACGACCTGGGCCAGCACCGTTAGCTTGTTATGATTTACGCTCATCATAACAGCAATAATCGCCACGCGCACACCTAAACGCTGGCAGCGTTGCACGCCTTCCCAGCACTTGCGCCAGTTGCCCGCGCCGCGCCACATATCTTGCTCCGCCTCAGTTGGGAAATCAAGCGAAAACTCGACGCTGTGCAGCCGGGAAAGCTCTTCGTCCGAGAGAATTTCGATACTATAGCCATTCGAGGTGATAGCGGTGCGGATTTGCTGCTCGTGCAACCAGGCCAAAATCTCGTGATATTCCGGGTGTAAACCGTTCTCGCCTACACCCAGGCTGACCGAGCCAACCGGGATAGAACCGCAAACTTTTTTGACCTCGGCTAAATCCAGGCGGTCAAGCTTTAGTTGCGAACGGTAGCAGTGGGCGCAACTGAGGTCGCACTCGTTGGTCAGCCCGATACCGACGGCATAACCTCCGGCGGGTGTGGCGTTTTTAGCTTGCGCCTTCAGCAATTGCGTCATCAGGATTCGAGTTCCTTTCTGGTTGTTCCTTCAATTGTTCCATCTATAGAACGAGATTTAGCCAGCATTGGATGTTTTTTAGTCCTGAACAGTTGGAGCAAACTCCACCCGCCCACCAGGTAAAGAGGCATATATTCGAGCGGCTTGACCCAGATATAAACCGAACCATCTCCCGCATAGCTGAGATAAAAAAATTGTACCAGCCACGAAAAAAGCAACCAGACATTATCCCACCACTTGAAGCCCGTGCCATAAACCAGCGGTAGCAGCACCAGCAACCAGGGAACGTACCAGGAATGGACGGTTGAAGCCAC
The DNA here is from genome assembly GCA_038209275.1 of Chloroflexia bacterium. Classification (GTDB taxonomy): domain Bacteria; phylum Chloroflexota; class Chloroflexia; order Chloroheliales; family Chloroheliaceae; genus L227-5C. The sequence continues at coordinate 6,579 of JBBQXW010000027.1, forward strand.
CATTAACGTAATGCCAAAGAGCAACATCAGGCGGCGTGGCAGGCTCAGATTGGTTGTGAGGCGAGGGTGAAACGAAAGCACCAGTACAGCAGCGCCCAGCACTACTATGCTCATAATTTTGGCGGGCAGCACCCCCAGCCAATCGGCGACCATTTGAAACGCCAGCGCATCGTTATCGCGCCACGAGCCGGTATATTCAAAGATGCTGCCGATTGCGCCACTGCCCAGCAATAGAAACGGCACATAGCCCACGATTACCGTTGCCAGCGTCAACGCTGGATAGCGCCAGTTTTGCGGACGAAAAGCGGCCCGCCAGTTCCATTTAGCTTCAGCGTTTTTAGAAGCTTGCCAGTTCACCAGAAAAAGCGGCAGCCCGAACAGAGCGGTGAACTTGGTCAGTCCGGCTAATCCTAACACAAAAGCCGATGTAGTTGCCGGACGTTTCTGGGCCAGCCCCAGCGCTATCAGCAACAAAAAAAGCATGGGCGCATCGTTGTGTCCGCTCCCGCCAAACTCAAGAATGGGCAGGGGCGACCAGGCATAGAGAATGACAAAAAGCTGGTCTCGCCGGTAAAGGCCCAATAACCAGAGCAAGGCCAGACAGGTCAAAAAATCAAAAAAGATGGCAGCGATTTTTGGCCCAAAAAGACTCTCGCCAAATAATAAATATTCGGTAGCCCCGATTAGCTGAGACAAAGGTGGATAAGGCGAAGCGGTCGCTTTTTGTTGCACCAGAGGCCAGATTTCGCTGCGATATTCTGTCAGGGCCGGGTCTGCCGGGGCGTAACGATACGGGCTGATACCCAGCGTGACTAACTTTCCTTCCCATGTATAGCGAAATTGGTCGGTAGATAGAGTTGGCGCAATAAAAAGCGCGGTCAAGCGAAAAAGGACAGCGAAGAAAAGAATGGTTGGCAGCAATAATCTCCGTCGCTTTGCCTGAAGAACCGAACCAAAATCGGAAGGTTTGCCCAGCACCAGCCAGCAGGCCAGCCCGAACAGGCCAAATAGCATACCAAATAGCGCCACGTACCAGCCCGACTGTAGTGTCAGGTTGCCCAGGATAATTACTAATATTAGTGCTGTTTCAAAAATCAAGCCGCACCCCAGGACTGACCAGACTGACCACCGCAATTTTAGCTGAATTGGCGGATGAATCGAGCCTGGGATGGGCGCGGCTATTACGTTTGTATCATCCATACTATAAATAATTTATACACAATCACAATTTTTATTTTCAATCCAGTATTACTATACAGCTACTGTCAATTAAAAGCCTTAAATATCTTACGAAAGTCTTACAACACAGCTGGGTTGACAATCGGTTATGAGCGTGGCACACTAACAAAGTGGGGTCAAAATTTATTGAAATAAATGCAGAGTCGCCAAATTCGGTTGTAGAACGGGTTTGCACCTTAGATTGCAGTTGTACAAAGAAATTAGTGCAGGAGTGGAAAAATGAGTTCAGAAGCGTCTAAACCCGTACCAAAAAAGCCCGCAGTTTCGGCTAAAAACGCGGCCGTGCTGATTATAGATGACAGCGGTCTGAGCCGGATTGCGTTGGCCCATTATGTTAAACGGCATGGCTACCGGGCGGAAGTAGCCGAAGGCGGACGGCAGGGTCTGGAAATGTTGCGGGCCGATAATTTTGAATTGCTTTTTCTGGATTTGTTTATGCCCGACCTGGATGGGTATGCTGTTTTGGAGCTTTTGCGGGCCGACCCCAATTTGCGGAGCGTCCCGGTAATTATGATTACCGGCGAAAATGAGCTGGATTGCATGACGCGCTGTTTTGAGTTGGGCGCAAAGGGTTATCTTTTGAAGCCGGTAAACCCGGTGCAAATAAAAGAAAAATTGACCACTTTTCTGGAAAAACCAGCTTAATACTAAATCTGCAACTTCAATCTTTTACCGTTGTAACCCCGTCACCAGCCCGGCGTATTTATCTACCAGAATTTGGGCCTGGTCGCTGGAATGTGACTCGGCGAAAATATGAAAGAGCGGACGGTCAGCATCGGGCAGAATTAAGACCCATTCGTCCCCCAGATTGATACGCACTCCGTCTACCTGGCGTTCGCCGTTTTTGTACTGCTCATTTAGCATCCGCATCACTTTGCCTTTATCTTCCCAGCGACAGGGAACTTTTGTCCGCACCAGCGCATAGCCGGGCAAGCCGTTGATTACGTCGGATAGCCGTACCCCGCTTTTAACGGTCATTTCCAAAATTTTGGCAACCGTGAAAAGGGCATCGTTGCCGGGATGGAACTGTGGAAAGATAAAGTTGCCTTCGCCATCAGTCGCCATAATTACGCCGTCGCGCATCGCCGCCTGACTGAGCGCGAAATTATTGTTTTTAGTGCGTACTACCTTACCATTGTAGACCTGGGCGATGCGCTCGAAAATGCTAGGTGCGGTCACGGGTACGGCAATCGTACCGCCGTTATGCGCCTGAAAGGTTAGCTGGGCCAGCGCCGCCGCCAGTTGCATGGGTGGCACTTGCTGACCGCGTGAGTCTACCGTGTAGAGCTTTTCGCCGCCCGTATCCAGCTTTACCCCCAAATCGGCATCCAGCGTCGCCGTAATCACGCCCAACCGTTTCATGCTCTCCTGAAATTGCTCGGTTGTCCGAAAAAGCTTGGCCTCGTCCACCGCCGCGTTTAGCGCCACCACATCACAGCCCAGCTTATCCAGAATATCCGATAGCACCACCCCGGTATTAGCCGAACTATAATCCACCACCAGTTTGCGCCCTTTTTCGGTGCCGCCCTTATTCATTCCGGCAACGTCAATCCGTTTCAAAAAATCGGCGGAATAGCGGTCAATTGGTTGCGGGGCATAATCAATCCGCCCGATTTCGTCCATATAAACCCGCCGGAAATCTTCGCGGAAAAAGACATTTTCAATCTTGCGCTCGATATTTTTATCAATATCCAGACCGCGCTTGTCGTAGAAGCGAATATCTATGGTGCGATTATCAAAGGGTGAAAGCCGGACGTGTAAACCGCCCTGCACATTATCGGAAGTGCGGGTATTGTAACGGGCCACCGGCACGGGCAAACTACCCAAGTCACTCACGTGTACCCCTGCCGAAGGCAAGCCACTAATTATCGCCCGCTTGAGCATCCGGGGAGTATGGTGCGATTCGCGATTGACCGTAACGACGCAGCCTTTGGGCAAAATTGCGCCGTAGGCTGCACCCAGCTTTGCCGCAAATTCCGGCGTAATATCCACGTTGACTAGCCCGGTCACGCCGTAGCGCCCGAACAACACCCGCCGCCCCTGGCTACCCCAGATAATCGAAGTCGAGACTGTCGCGCCCCGTTCCACTTCTTTGCTGGGCCAGATTTTTACATTGGGCTGAATTACCGCACTCTCGCCGATAATCGTGTTATCAGCAATTACTGCCCCTTCAAAAATCAGCGACCGCGCCTTGATACTGCACTGGCGCGTGACAATACAACCGCGCAACTCGGCGCGCTCCCCGATATAAGTATTGCGCCAGATAATGCTGCGGTCTACCGCCGCCCGGTTGTCAATAATAGTGTAGTCGCGGATAACCGTCGGGCCGCGCACAATCGCGCCGCTTTTGATTTTCACGCCCTGCCCCAAATATAGCGGCCCGTAAATCTGGGCATCCGGCGCGATTTCTACATCGCCCTCCACCCAGATAGCGCCGCCAATATTTTTACCCGGCATTTTAATATTTATCTTGCCTTCCAGCATATCGGCGTTCGAGCGCATATAATCGGGAATGCTGCCTACATCCGACCAGTAGCCCGTTGCGACGTAGCCAAAAAGCGGTTCGCCTTTTTCCAGCATTAGCGGGAAAAGTTGCTGGCTGAAATCAAACGGTACATCTTTTTCAAAATATTTAAAAATTTTGGGGTCTAACACATAAATCCCGGTGTTCACGGTATCCGAAAAAACTTCGCCCCAGCTTGGTTTTTCCTGGAATTGAGTGACTCTCCCATCTTCATCCAGAATGACCACGCCATATTCCAACGGACTTGGTACGCGGGTCAGAGTCAGAGTTGCCATTGCCCGCCGCTCATTATGAAATTTAATAATTGAGGTTAAATCAAAATCGGTCAGCGCATCGCCACTGATGACAATAAAAGGTTCGTCGAGCCATTTTTCGGCCAACTTTACGCTGCCCGCCGTTCCCAGCGGCACTTCTTCGACTGAATAGCGAATATTACAGCCAATCTCTTTACCATCCCGAAAATGTTCTTGAATATCTTCGGCTCGATATTGCAGCGTTACAATAATATCGGTAATACCATGCTTTTTGAGTAAATCTATAATATGGCCCATTACAGGCTGATTGAGTATCGGCACCATCGGTTTAGGCCGCCCGATAGTTAGCGGGCGCAACCGCGAACCTTCACCTCCGGCCATTACAACCGCTTTCATTGCACTCTCCCTGCTGATTATTTGCACCACTCGTTACGTCCTTCACCATATTGTACCCTACCCGTCCGGCAATAAGCAATACAAAGCCGACTTCCGTTGGCTACACCCTCGATTTTCCCGTCCTCAATTTCTGTAGGAGAGGGCTGCGCTCTCGATTTTTGTGTGTGGCAAGGCGCTTGATATTAACCCAAATCCAGCACCCAGTACCAGCGATTGAGCGAGGATTTGACGTAGTAGCGTCCGACCCCGGCTTTGGTGTAGTTTGGGCCGAGTAAATTATTTTTGTGAATATCATCGCTTTGCCAGATGCTCAGATTATCGGCGGCTTGTTCAAGGCCACCGGCGATATTTTCGCCCACCCATCCACCGGGATAACCAAAAGCTTTAATACGCTCGGCAATAGCGCGGCCTTGCGAATCGGTGTGGCTCACATAATTGCGGGTTGCCATATCCTGGGCCAGCCAGCGCGCCGAGCGAAATAAAAGCGGGTCGAAAGTTAGCGGGTTGCGCCCGTTGGCTTGCCGATATTGGTTAAGTTGCTGCAAAAAGCTCTGCTCTTCGGCATCCGGCTTTTCATTGCTGGCTAAAGCGGCTTTCGGGTCAAGGGCCGGGGTAAAAGTAGGAGTAGGAGTAGGTGCTATAGTAGCTTTTGGCAGAGTTGCATTAGTGGCTTTCTTAAGATTTTCCTGGGTAGGCGTTGGCGCAATGATAATATTTGCAGCGGTTGGGGTAGCATTTAACCGCGTTGGAGAAGCCGCTGCTGTAGAGGAAAAAGTCGGTAAAGCAGTAATTGATGAAGCAGTAGGATTAGAGGCTAAAGCAGTAGGCTGAATACTTGGAATTGCGTTAGGAGAATTATTTGATAATTGGCTATTGGCGGCGGGGGTAGATAATATTACAGTGGTAGATGTTGCGCCGGGGCTAACCGAAACAGACACCGGCGTTTCTAATTCTGACCCGCACGCCACCGATAATAGAGTTAACAGCATCAGTCCAATTGATATTAACATTGTCCGCATCAGTAATTCCTCCTTTTATTAGCAGGGCTTTTATTAGCCTGCTTGAGTAGTAGCGATTTCAATCGCTTTCCCGTGCGCTCAGTCCAGAGCGATTGAAATCGCTACTACTCAAGCAGGCTGGCAAGCGAAAGTCCTAGCAGAAATGCTGATCAAGCTTTAGCCAACAACTAGACATAACACTATATAGCCAGATTCGTGCCGGGCTTGAAAAGACTAAAACGTAGATTTCACTAAATTTATCTTACTCAACCCCGAATTGAGTGCTATACTAAAAATGATAATAATGTTGACATAAGACGAGCCAGAGCAAGAAATGACGCTTGAATTAGTCCAAAAACCAGAGCGAACGCGCCGAGTGACCATAACTCGCTTGAAAGGCTTTAATTCTCAGGGAGCTTTGAAAAAACGGCGCAAACGAAATCTTCAGCGCCCGCCAGTTCGTTTTGTACACCCCAGCGAAGCCGATTTTGCCAGGGTACTGGATTTTTATCAGGTCGAATGGCAGTACGAACCGCGCTCTTTTCCGTTGGAATGGCATAACGATGGTTCGGTAGCCCGCATGTTTACCCCCGATTTTTATCTTCCCGACCTCGATTTGTACGTAGAACTGACCACCCAAAAGCAGAGTCTGGTGACGCGCAAGAACCGCAAGCTGCGATTACTTAAAGAACTTTATCCTGAAATTAATATCCGGCTTTTTTACCGCAAAGATTTACAGCGCTTTCTGGCTCGGTTTGGCGTAAGGGTAAGCTCGATGCCACTAGCGCAGGAGTGAGGTTGGAGCGATGGCGATTTCTGGTGTAAGTCCGGCTGAAGCGGCTTTACCTGCCCCGATTAGCCGGGTAGTTTTCAGCCGCACCCAGCTTGCCACCAGGGTGCAGGAACTGGGTCGCCAGATTACCGCCGATTACGCCGGACGCGATTTAGTAATGTTTGGTATACTCAAAGGGGTACTCTTTTTTCAGGCCGATTTGCTGCGGGCGATTGATTTGCCGATACGCTCGGATGTAATGGCGATTGCAGGCTACCGCCCCGAAATTACGCGCAAGCCGGGGACGGTACGAATTATCAAAGACCTCGATATAGATGTCTATAACCGCGATGTCGTGATTATCGAAGATATGGTGGATAGCGGTCTGACCCTTAATTTTATCTTGAAGATAATTCGGGGTCGTCGCCCGGCTTCCCTGGCAGTTTGTGCGCTATTAAACCGGGAAGCCCATCGTCTCGCCCCGAATTTGCCCCTGAAATATGTTGGCTTTGATGCACCGCCGGATTTTCTGGTCGGGTACGGCCTGGATTTCCTCGAACAATACCGCTCCTTACCCTATATCGGTGCGCTCAAGCCCGAAGTTTATGCTTTCTAAGCTTTGATACTAATTTGGAAATTTTTTGCAAAAAGTTTCCAAATTAGTATCAAAACTTAAGTCTGGATTTTCCTTTGTTGAGAAAAATTTTGCAAAAATTTCTCAAACTAAGAAGAACTTTTTTGAAAATGAAGGAGTTGCGAGTGAGCGAGTTAAAAATTCGGCGCTATCAGGAGAGCGACCAGGAAGCGGTTTGGGAACTGCATGTATCTGGGCTGAAGCAGATGGACACCTATGCCGGGGATGGCCCCTGGAACGACGATGTGCGAGAGATTACCGAGCATTACCTCCAGAACGAAGGCGACTTTTTGGTGGGCGAGTACGAAGGGCGGTTGGCAGCGATGGGGGCGTTCCGCAAGACCGGCGACAAAGAAGCCGAAATCAAGCGGATGCGTACCCGCCTCGAATTTCAGGGCAAAGGTTTTGGACAGCAAATTTATGAAGCATTGGAAGCCAGGGCGCGAGAATTGGGCTACACCCAGTTGCACCTTGATACAGGCATAGAGTTGCTTCCGGCCCAAAAACTTTATCTCAAAAACGGCTTCACCGAAATTCGGCGGGGTTATGTTCACGCGGGCATCGCAGCAGTTTTTTATGAGAAGAATCTGAGCAATTAAAGAAATAGCGATTTGCCCGATTGGGCAAATCGCTACTTCTTTTAAGGCCGCAAGAAAAATTCCTAATCTTAATTCTACTATCGTGACCAATCTACATGGCCGTTAATTTTGGTATCAAGATAGAAACTGGTACCAGCCGCAGGCACGTCCTTGCTGATAGGCTGGATGGATAAAGTGTAGCTAACTTTGTCGCCGGGCTGTACACTAATAAGCGCCAGAGCGCGACTATCGGGCGACCAGGCTAATTGGTCAACTTCGCCGCCCAGATATTTTTGGCCTTCAAGTGGGCTTTTTTGGCCCGGCGTGCTGGTGAAATAAAGCGAAGTTCCGCCCACCGCAATAGTTTTGCCATCTGGCGAAAAGCGGACAGTCGGGTAAAACTTGAAACCATTTCGTTCCAACGGCGGATTAAGCCTGGTCAGTTGCACCGCGTCCGCTCCGACCTTATCGGGGTTGCCGTATTATAGCGTCTGGTTGAAATAATCCGGGCTGGCCTGCCATAAGGCGCTTCCGCCGTCTGAAGTCCAATCATACACTACACTAACTCCGCCCTGGCTGGTTTTGAGGCTGGCACTTGTCATCGTTTTGTCAACCAGATTACACAGCCAGATGCCGCCCGGCCCATTCTGGGTAGCATTGAGCGCGATAAAGCGATTGCGGGGCGACCAACGTACCAGCGTAATCGCCGCGTTTGCCCCCATCTCGCAATAATTTTGTTGATCCGACCCATCTAACCTGACCGAACTAAGATACGCCTTACCAAAATCGGTGTTATTGGCTGGTCTTTCCCGCACGATAAACGCTATCCGCTGACCATCTGGCGAGAAAAGCGGTGACGTACCGTTGGCAATTTTGGTGCGTCCGCTCCCATCCGGGTTAATCACAATAATTTCTTCATCGGTTGTATCATATACAATTTTGCCGGGATAAGGCTTACCTGCCGGGGCAAGGGTAGCCGTAACAGCCTGGGTCGGGGACGAGGCTTGAGTAGTTTGTGCGATTTGGGTGGTCGGGGCGGTGCTAGGAGTCGTCACCGCCGCTAGTGTTGGCGGGGTTGTTATCGGAAAGGGTGTGCTAGTCGGTGTAGCAGCCTGAGTTGTGGCGGTAGTTGGAGTATTAGGACGCTGAGTTGGTGATGGCGGAGCGGACGAAACAGATGCAGTGATAGCTGCTGGTGGAATTGTCGCAGTCGCACTATCGCCGCAAGCCGCAAGTAAACCTAACAAAACTACTATTAACAAACTTTGTAAAATCGAACCGTTTAGTTTTTTCATTATTTCCTTTTTTTGACTGTACTTTATCTTAATTTTTGACAATAGCCTCTGCTCAACTGGCCTTAGTCAGGCTTTTTGTACTGCAACCTTTATTGCTACCAGACAGCCCCGCTATCGTAGCAAAATATTTTGTAGCGGAATATAATCTGCATCACAAAGAGCTAAATAAAAAGCCCAAAGCTAAATTCGCCGGGCCTTTTGTCAATCTATTTAAAGAAAAGCTAGAATAATTTAATAAGCGGCAGTCAGCAAACCGCGTAAAAATTGCCCGGTGTAGCTGGTCTGAATTTGAGCAATTTCTTCGGGCGTACCTTGCGCCAGAATATTGCCGCCCGCTTCGCCGCCTTCCGGCCCCATATCAATAATCCAGTCGGCAGTCTTGATTACATCCAGATTGTGTTCGATAACGATAATAGTGTTTCCGGCATCTACCAATCGGTGCAAAACATCGAGCAACCGCTGAATGTCGGCAAAGTGCAGGCCGGTGGTGGGTTCGTCCAAAATGTAGACAGTGCGCCCGGTTGCGACGCGGCATAATTCGCTGGCAAGTTTGACGCGCTGGGCCTCGCCGCCCGAAAGAGTGGTAGCACTTTGGCCCAACTTTAAGTAATCGAGGCCAACATCGTGCAGCGTTTGCAAAACGTGGCTGATTTTGGGATGGTTGGCGAAAAATTCGAGCGCTTCCTGCACATCCATGTCGAGTACCTGGGCAATATTTTTGCCTTTGTAGCGAATTGCCAGCGTTTCGCGGTTGAAGCGCGTGCCTTTGCACTCGCGGCAAGTTACCCAGACATCCGCCAGAAAGTGCATTTCGATGCGGCGCTGCCCATGACCTTTACAAATTTCGCAGCGCCCGCCTTTAACGTTAAAGCTAAAGCGCCCAGCACTATAGCCCCGCGTTTTGGCTTCGGGTATTGCGGCGAAGACCTGCCGTATCTGGTCGAACAAACCAACGTAGGTAGCCGGATTCGAGCGTGGCGTGCGCCCGATAGGTTCTTGCGTAATATTAATTACTTTGTCAAGCTGTTCCAGACCCTCGATTTTATCGTGTGGGCCGGGACGCAGTTCGGCGCGGTGCAAAGTATGGGCCAGTGCCGGATAAAGCGTTTTGGTAATCAGGCTGCTTTTACCACTGCCGCTAACCCCGGTGATACAGGTCAGCAAGCCCAACGGAAAACAGGCCGTTACATTCTTCAAATTGTGCAGGTGTGCGCCGCTAATTTTCAGGGCGTGACCGTTTGGCTGGCGGCGCTGCCCGTTGTTGGGGACAGTAATTGCCAGTTCGCCGCTCAGGTAGCGCCCGGTCAACGATTTGGGATTAGCGGCGACGGCGGGTGGTATTCCGGCAGCGATTACTTCGCCACCCAGAATACCCGCGCCCGGCCCCATATCAATCAGCCAATCGGCGCTCCGAATGGTATCTTCGTCGTGTTCGACCACCAGCACGGTATTTCCCATATCGCGCAATTGCAACAGCGTATCCAGTAGCGCCCGGTTGTCGCGGGGGTGCAGCCCAATCGAAGGCTCATCCAGAATATAGAGTACGCCGACCAACCCGCACCCAAGCTGGCTGGCAAGCCGGATACGCTGGCCCTCGCCACCCGAAAGCGTCGGGGCGGGCCGCTCCAAAGTTAGATAATGCAATCCCACATTGAGCATAAATTGGAGGCGGTCACGAATTTCTTTGAGAATTTCACCCGCGATTTGTAACTGCTCCTGTTCGAGCGAAGTGTAAAGCTGGTTGGCCCAGGCCAGCGCCTCGTCAATTGCCAGCCGCACTATTTCAGTGATTTTTTTATCGCCCACCGTGACGGCCCGCGCTTCGCCCCGTAAGCGCGCTCCCTGGCAGCTATGGCAGGTTTGCTGGCTCATAAAGCTGCCGTAAAAGCGCTGGGTGTACTCCGAACTGGTCTGGCGAAAAAGCCGTTCGATATTTTTGACGATGCCTTTGGAGGCCCGCACACTCTCGGATGACCAGCTACTATCTTCGCTCTGGTTCTGGTAGGTGAAGCGGATTTTCTCGTCGCCCGACCCGTGCAGAATCACGTTGCGAAAACTTTCCGGCAAATCCTGCCAGGCCGTTTCCAAATCTACCTGATAATGCGTCGCCATCGCTTGTAACTGCTTTAGCGTCCAGCTATCTTTCTTTTTGCGTAATTCGCCGTACCAGCGCAGCGCTCCATCCATCAACGATTTAGAAGCATCGCTCACGATAAGGGCCGGATCAACCTCCATCTGTGTTCCCAGCCCATGACAATCGGGACACATGCCGAGCGGCGAGTTGAAGCTGAAAAGCTGGGGCGAGAGTTCAGGAAAACTGATGCCGCAATCGGGGCAGGCGTTTTGTTCGCTCAGTCTTAGTTCTTTACCTTCGCCCAAATCGGCGATTAGCATCCCTTCGCCCGCATCTAGCGTGGTAGCTACCGAATCCACCAGACGACGCTCATATTCTTCTCTAGCCTCAATTTCGGCTTTGTCCGGCACGCGCAGGCGGTCTACGATTAGCTCAATATTGTGCTTTTTGGTTTTCGCCACTTTAATCTCGCTGCTTAGTTCTACAATCGTGCCATCTACCCGGATGCGGCTATAACCCTCGCGTTTGGCCTGTTCGATGACTTCGGTATGTGCGCCTTTACGTTCGCGGACGAGCGGGGCAAGTAATTGCAGGCGCGTGCCGGGCGGCAAACCAAGCAGTTGGTCGGCGATTTGCTCCACGCCCTGCGCCGCTACTTCGCGTCCGCAATTGGGGCAATGGGCCGTGCCGACGCGGGCATACAGCACCCGCAAATAATCCAGCACTTCCGTAACCGTGCCGACGGTAGAGCGCGGATTTTTGCTGACGGTTTTCTGCTCAATCGCAATTGCCGGACTGAGGCCACCAATATAATCCACTTTAGGCTTTTCCATCTGGCCCAAAAATTGGCGAGCGTAGGATGACAAGCTCTCGACATAGCGGCGTTGTCCCTCGGCGTAAATCGTATCAAAGGCCAGCGAACTTTTGCCACTGCCGCTCACCCCGGTCAGCACCACCAGTTTATAGCGTGGAATAGCTATATCCACTTTCTTTAAATTGTGCTGCTCTGCGCCCCGAATCGTAATCTGGTCAGGTTCCATTTATCTTACTTCCTTATTAACTTACTTCCCAATTTAAATTATCTTGGTCAGGGTTAGAAAGAAAAATTTTATCAAAATTTTTCTTTCTAACCCTGACGACAAGATTTGGCTAAATGTCCGGCAAGCTTTATGATAACATATAATCCTGACACCTTTTGACATATTTTAGGACAAATTAGAACGAATTTTTTAAAAATCAAACGAAAGGAAATTTGTAAATGTTGACACGAAGGCTTGGACGGAGCGGGTTGCAGGTTTCGGCGCTATGCCTGGGAGGGAATGTTTTTGGCTGGACGACGGACGAAAAAACTTCTTTTGCGGTGCTGGATACTTACGTAGAAGGTGGCGGGAACTTTATTGATAGCGCCGATGTCTATTCGGCCTGGGTGCCGGGGCATAGCGGCGGCGAGTCCGAGGTGGTTCTGGGGCGCTGGATGAAGGAGCGCGGCAACCGGGACAGCATTATTCTGGCGACCAAAGTTGGCTCACCCATGGGCAAGCGCCCGAATGACCGGGGTCTATCGCGGCAGCATATTATGAACGGGGTGGAGGCTTCGCTACGCCGCTTGCAAACTGATTACATTGACCTCTACCAATCGCACCAGGACGATACGAATACGGCAATGGACGAGACCATGCGGGCCTTCGATGATTTGGTCAAGCAGGGCAAGGTGCGCTACCTGGGCGCTTCCAACTTCCGAGCCTGGCGCTTGACTCGGTCACTGTGGGAAAGCGACAAGCACAATTATGCCCGCTACGAGTGCATTCAACCACCTTACAGTCTGGCGAACCGCGAAGATTACGAGCGCGAGTTAGAAAGCCTGTGTTTGGAACAGGAAATCGGCGTGATTACCTATTCCTCGCTGGCAAGCGGCTTTCTTTCCGGCAAGTATCGCCGCGATAACCCGCTCCCGTCCAGTCCCAGAGCGGTAAATATCCAGAAGCGCTACATGACCGACAAGAATTTTGCCTTGCTCGACCAGCTTGACCAGATAGCCGAAGCCCACAACGCCACGCCTGGGCAGGTAGCGCTGGCCTGGATTCTCAAGCGACCAGGCATCACCTCCCCGATTGCCAGCGCCACTTCGGTTGAGCAAACCAAAGAGTTATTAGGGGCAATTGAATTAAAGCTGTCGGACGAAGCAGTTGCTGCTCTAAATAAAGTCAGCGAGTGGCGACCACAACAGTAGTAGGTTTGAGTTTGAAAGTTGTTGGAGAAGGCAAAGTGATTGGTAGAACAGTTACGGTCTGTTCTGAGCCGCTTACTGACCAAACCTGGTTCAGAAGATGGCAGTAGTCTCTACCCTTGAATCGGCCACAATCAAGCCGTCGCGCACCTGAATGAGGCGATGGGCGCGGTGGGCCAGTTCGGTATCATGGGTGACGTAGACAATCGTTTTGCCTTCGTTGGCAAGGCGGCGGAAAATATCGAAGACCATTTCCCCGGTCTGGCTATCCAGATTGCCGGTTGGTTCGTCCGCCACCACAATTGGCGGGTCGTTGGCGAGGGCGCGGGCAATTGCAACACGCTGCTGCTCACCACCGCTCAATTCGCTGGGCAAATGGTGGGCGTGGTGGTGCATCCCGACGAGTTCAAGGTGTTCAAGCGCCAGTTCGCGCCGGGCCTCACCATGTACTTTAGCCGCCCGCCCACGCAAGTGCAATGGCAACATCACGTTTTCCAGTGCCGTCAAAGTAGGCAAAAGTTGGAAGAACTGGAAGACAATTCCGACCTGTTCACCGCGCCAACGCGCCAGCCGATTTTCGCTCAGTCGGGTCAAATTTATGCCGCCGACGATTACCTGACCCTGAGTGGGTCGGTCAATTCCGGTAATCATATTTAAGACGGTAGATTTGCCCGACCCGGATGGGCCGACAATCGCGACAAACTCGCCCGGCTCTATCCGTAAATCTACCCCTTTGAGCGCCTGATACTGCCTGCGGCCCATGGGGTAGGTTTTCTGAACTTGCTGTAACTCTATCGTAGCAGTGGCCCTTTCGTGTTTGGAGAGATGCAAAAGCCTTATAATTATTTGCGTCAGGCGAAATGCTCAAGCTTTATTAGGGCTATTATATCCAAAAAGACCATTCGTGCAAAGCTTCTATCCGAACTGGTAGTAGCTGGAATAAAGAAGGTATAAAAGTATTGGCTCATTGCGTTCGCCCCATACGCATTAAGCTAAGAAAATAAGCCCGAAATTAGTGGCTGGTGTTGATCCGCCCTGGACAACCCTACGGGCCGAATTCCGGGCTACATGCTCAAGTGGTTTGAAAACCACTGGATACGCTGTTAGAGACATTCGGTATTCAGTGGATTTTAATCCACTTTAGCATCGGAGCCAGTAATTCGGCCCGTAGGGTTGTCCAGGGCGATCTTCATTGAAGCAATAATTCTCAAGCGCCCGTATAGCTGATTTTGTAGATGGCGTTGGTTACGTCATCGCTGACGAGCAAGCTGCCGTCCGGGGCGGCGAACGGCATCACTGGGCGACCCCACGAACCGCCGCCAACCAGCCAGCCCGTCGCGAAATCTTCGTAAATAGTCGGGCGATTGTTTTGTGTCCGAATCCGCACGATTTTGTAGCCCGTTTTTTCGGAGCGATTCCATGAGCCGTGAAAACCGACGAAAGCGTCGTTCTGGTATTCGGCAGGGAACTGTGTTCCAGTGTAAAAGCTGATACCGAGTGGAGCGCTGTGGGCTTGCATCGGCAGGGCTGGTTTGATTGTAGTATCGCAGAAAGCCTGGTTGCGCTGCCCAAAATTGCTATCCCACACGCCGTTGCTGATGCAGTAGGGCCAGCCGTAGTGCTTGCCATCCTGAATAATGTTTATTTCTTCGGGCGGCAGATTATCGCCCAGCAGGTCGCGACTGTTTTCGGTTTCCCATAATTCGCCCGTGAGCGGATGGACTGCCAGCCCGACCCCGTTGCGAAGGCCGGAAGCGTAAACTCGTTCGCCCGTACCATCGGCGTTAAATTGCACAATCGCGGCGCGGCGGGCATCGGCTTCGTTACAGACGTTGCAACTACTGCCCACCGAAACGTACATTTTGCCGTCCTTGCCAAATACTATCGTGCGGGTGGTATGGTTGCCGCCGCCCGGTAGCCCGGTGACAATCGTTTCGCGTTGCTCGGCGCTCTGTTGCCCGGCCCGGTACGCAAAGCGGGTGACGCGGGTCATTTCGGCGACGTAAAGATAAGTTATGCCGTTCACTTCTTGAAAGGTCAGGCCGTGCGGTGCTTCCAACCCTTCGGCAAAGACAATCCGTTCCGCCGTATTGCCTTTGTCGCGCAATAGCACCACGCGCCCGCCGTCCGTTTCGGTGGCAAAAACCACTCCATCGGGACTGGCGGCCATCAAGCGCGGCCTGCTTTGCAACTGAGCGTAGACGCTGATGGCAAACCCCTTGGGCAGATTGAGCGTGCGGGGCGTGGTAAAAACGCCGCGCTTAAATTCGTCTGGAATTTGCAATTGAACTTGCATCAGTCCTCCGGCGGGCGCGGCGGCTGTTGGGGCTGGGCCAGATGGGTAGGGGTTGCCGATGGGCGGCAAATTAGTCGGTACAGGCTCGGCTGGGGCGGCGGGCATTTCGCTGCCGTTGCGCCAGGCCCAATAGTGCAGGCCAATATTACCCATCTCGACCTGCCACGCCGGGTCGTTTAGCGGGTCAAAAGTGAGGGCGCGGCGCTCGAATAATTGCACCAGCACTTCGCGCTCTTTTCCGGCAATTTTGAAGCGCGTCCAGTATGGCTCGGTAAGGGGCAAACCAATTAAATATTGCCAGTTCACCCCTCGGCTGGATAGCCCGTTCATCCAATTCAGAAAGACATCGGGCAAATTGTGGCCCAAATTGGTTTCGTAAGAGGCGTAGCGTACCCGTTCCGCGTAACTGGTCGTGCTGCCAATCTGTCCAGCCCGGTCTATCGAATCGAGAACAGCCCCGCTTTTGGAGGCAGCGCGGCGATCAGCATTGAGCGAAGCCAGCGCGTTAAAAGTAGCGTAGGTCGGCCCGATGGGGCTATCCAAGTCGCCGCCGACTGGCACATTCGCCGGGCTGCGGTCTTCATAATTATCGTCGCCTAGCTGAATTTTGCCCGATACGAGTTCACGCGAAAGCAAACCACTGGTGACGAACCACTGACTGTTGCGGTCAGCCTGCGGATTATTGATTTCCATCCGGCCTTTGTCGAAATATTGCACCAGGCGCTGCCCGTTCGGAGCTTGCCGATAGGCTTCGTTGCGGTTGATACGCGCCTGTGGCCCCCAGACCCAACTGGCTTTTAGCGTGCCGTTAGCAACCGCCTGGTCGCTCCGTCCCCAGACCTGGGCAAAAGTTGGGTCGGCAAAAGACTCGGCCTGGGTAGCCGTTGATAGCGTCGCCGGAAAAAGAACGACTAATATTGCAAAAGCACTCAGCCAGCCCGCAAGTTTCGGCTGGTGCAACCTTAAATTTCTCATGAAAACTCCTGTCTTTTCTGGTTTCAAAGCCACCAGTTAATATACAGCTAAATCCTTGCCACCAATCCTCGGTGGCATTATACTTAAAAGATATTCTACCCGATTTTATTTGACTGTGAAGTTTGTTCGACCTGATGTTGAGGCTATCTATCGCTAAATTAAGAAAGTAGGAAATATCGCGTTGAAGGTCTACAATATCCAGTGATTCGAATATTTGAGGGCATCAATGTCGAGTTTGAGAACCTGGATCGAATGGCGCAGACTGTGCTTGAATGGTTTGTACCGGGTGTTTACGGGATGATAAGCCAAATGATGAGCCAGTAGATGAGGAATTAAAGAGAGCCATACGAAAAAGGCTCAATCCTCGTATATATGGCGAGTGAGCGTCTTTTTTTTAGCCCGAACGTGATGCTATTCAAATTTTTAATCCGTAAACTGTGTTGGGTAGGGGCGAATCGCATACGCCCTTTTGACTAGCGCTAGTCAAAAGGGCGTATGCGATTCGCCCCTACGTCATTTACAGCTTATTTTGTTAAATAGCATCACGTCCGGGTAGCGGTGGCCCTGGCACAAAAACTTGACTCTCACTTATCTAGGGCCGCTAAAACTATCAGTTTGGCGGCCTCATGTTTTTATGCTAGAATAGCCTCAGTAGTACATAAATCCTTTTCCCAAAGTACGTTTGAGGTAAATTGGTAGAGTAGAATACGGAAATTTAATGAGAAAAGTGCCTGTCAGGAGTGTGGTTTTAGTTTTTCTGGGGGTTGCAGTATTATTTTTGAGCCTGGGGCTGTTGGTGGTATTTCTGGCTGAGGATGGCAAACCTGCCTCTGTGCAGGCAAATTCGCTGCCGCCAATTGCAGTTCAGCCAACGGCGCTACCTTCCGCCACACCTGCGCCAACTGGCACAAGCCTGCCTACTGCTACTATACTGTCTGTGCCAACGCCAACTTCGGTGGTAGTTGCGCCCACCGCTACCCCTGAACCGATCCCACCGCCGCAACCAACTGCTCCACCGAAAGAAAAAGATGCGGTAGAGCTTGGGCTGGTGGCTACTCCGCCCGACCTGGGCCGTACCAACGGGCGCTGGATTGACCTGAATTTGGGCGACGGCTATACCCGCCTGATGCAAGGCCGCAGCATCTTAAAAGAAATACCGAGCGCCTGGGGTTACGGCACACCCGGTGCTGCTGACGATTACTTTAGCACGCCCCCCGACCGCTATTTTGTCTACGAAAAGTATGATTATCTGCACTACGACGAAACCTATTCAACTGGCTACTTCCGAGGCTGGGTTGGCTTCGACCCCGAACGGGCCAACGGCTTTCACTCTTTCATTTTGGATGCCCAGGAAAAAGTAATAGACTTGCGCCTCGGCCCGGTTTCGCACGGTTGCGTTCGGGTCGAGGATTGGCGGGCCGTCTATGATTTCGCCCAGGTCGGAATGCCCATAATGATTCACGGCAGCGCCATCAAAGATTTCAAAGAGAAAATCAGCTTCGGCAAACGCGACTAAACTAAAAAGCCTGTCTCTTGATTTAAGAGACAGGCATTTTTAGTTTATCATAGCGTGACTGAGAAAAGATTTAGCAAATCTTCTATTAGATTTCTCTGTGTCCTCTGTGGTTAAACCTTACCAGTTCTGCGCGGTTAGCATCTCGCCGGGTTTGCCGATGAGGGCTTCGAGGTATTTCTCGGCATCCAGGGCGGCTTCGCAACCGCTTCCGGCGGCGGTGATGGCCTGGCGATAGCGGAAATCGTAAACATCACCCGCCACGAACACGCCGGGAACATTGGTCGCGGAGTTTTCGGTTTTGGTGAGATAGCCGTTCTCGGTCATCTGTAGCTGACCCTCGAAAATTTTGGTGTTGGGGCGGTGTCCAATAGCCACAAACACACCTGCCACTGGTAATTCGGTTACTTCGCCGCTCTTGACGTTGCGTAACTTGATGGCCTGAACATGATTTTCGCCCAAAATATCGTCAACCCCATGGTCGAAGATAACGTTAATCTTGGGGTTGGTGAAAACCCGGTCTTGCATAATCTTGCTGGCGCGGAACTTGTCGCGACGGTGAACCAGATTAACTTTGGTGGCGAAACGGGTTAAGAAGAGCGCTTCTTCCAGCGCACTATCGCCCCCGCCGACCACCGCAATTTCCTTATTTCGGAAGAAAAAGCCGTCACAGGTGGCACAGCTAGAAACGCCCCGCCCCATCAATTGCTGCTCACCCGGCAGACCAAGCCACATCGCGCTTGCCCCGGTCGCTACTATCACCGCATCGGCTTCAAAAACTGCGTCGTCGGTGTAAATTTTGTGAATCGGGCCGCTAAAATCTACCCGCACCGCATCCACATCCTGAAATTTCGTCCCAAAACGTTCGGCCTGGCGACGCATCGTGTCCATTAGCTCCGGCCCTTGAATCCCTTCAGCAAAGCCAGGGAAATTTTCTACTTCGCTGGTCAGCATCAATTGCCCACCCGACTGATAGCCCGCAATACAGGTTGTATCCAGGTTGGCGCGGCTGCTATAAATTGCCGCCGTTAGTGCCGCCGGGCCACTACCGATAACTACTACTTTTTTATTTTCGCTCATTTTTTAAATAACCTCTTTTTCTTATAAGAATATACGAATTGCCGTGACCGAGGATAGCTTTTCTGCTACCTGGACAAATTATAACACAATCTTGCAAGCTAGTCAATAATGATTCTTAGTTACTAATCAGTCAATTCTATTTCGCTGTTGTCGCCGACATTCAGGCGGTGGAATATTCCGCTCACCATCGCGTTGCTGCCGACCACCGAGCCAGTGAGTGCCGAGTTCTGAATCTGCGCGCTCTCGTTGATAATCGAATCGCGCACAATCGAATCGCTGATGTTTGCGCCCGCCGCAATGCTCACGTTCGGCCCGATAATCGAGCGGCTAAGTTTTACATCTGGCCCGATAGAGACGGGCGGCACAATAATCGAATCGGCGTATTGCTGCTGGCTATCACTGTGGTTTTTGGCAAGCAGATAGCGATTGGTCTGCAATAGCGAGTCAATTTTGCCGCAATCCTCCCAGACATCCACCGAGACTGCATTAAGCTTTGCGCCTTCGTCAATCAAAATCTGGATCGCATCCGCTAGATAAAACTCGCCGTCGATTTTCTTGCCTACTTCTATCAGGTGGTCAATCGCTCGTAACAAAGCAGGCCCGTCTTTAATGAAGTAAACCCCGATAACCGCCAGATTTGAGACGTAGCTCTGCGGTTTCTCGACCAACCGGGTGACGAAATCCTGCTGATTTAATTCCACCACTCCAAAACGGGCCGGGTCTTCCACTTCGCGCACGTACAACACCCCGTCGCTGGGCAAAGTTTCTAGTTGTTTATAATCGGATTCGGAAATAGTATCCCCGAAAATAATTAAAACCTCGCCATCAATAAAATCTTTCGCCATCTGGATAGCGTGTGCCTGGCCCAACATTTCTTTTTGCTCTAAATAACGAGCCTTGAATTGCGGGTAGGTTTTGCTGACATAATCTTCAATCTGGTGGCCCAAATAGCCCACTATAAAAATTATCTCTTCCACCTTCGTACCGATTAACTGGTCGAGAATATGCCCCAGCACCGGCTTTCCGGCAACATTTACCATCGGCTTCGGTTTATTATAAGTATGAGGTCGCAAGCGCGTACCCATACCCGCCAACGGAATAATAATCTTCATTGAGATGCCTTGCTCCTTTCCAGGGTGGATAAATTATGCCTTTACAGATTTCAGAAAGCGACTGGTTAAAACGCCGCCCACCAGACCCCAAAAAGGTGCGCCGATACCAAGCAGGGTAATATCCGAAGCCGTAATCAACACCGCCAGCACTGCTGCGTCACGTTCTTCCGGGGCAATTACGGCGGCAGTCAACGAAGAAATAATTGAGCCAAACATTGCCAGCCCCGCCAGCGCCGCGATTAAAGCTTTCGGGAAGCCTGCAAATAATGCCACTGCGGTTGCTCCGAACGAACCCAGTACCATAAACCAGATTCCGGCGGTAATTCCCGCGCCATAGCGTTTGTCCGGGTCAGGATGGGCCTCCGGGCTAGTACAGATAACCGACATAATCGCCGCCAGGTTCAAGCCATGACCGCCAAAAGGAGCGGTCAGGATTGATGTTAGCCCGGTAAAAGCGATTGGGCCATCTATCGGCGTTTTGTATCCAGCGGCTTGCATCACTGCCAGCCCTGGCGCATCCTGCGAAGTGATTGCCAGTACAAATAAAGGTAAGCTTAAACCGATTATCGCATTGAAATTAAATTCGGGCGTAACCCAGACTGGTACGGCTAACTCCAGCGAAAGTTCTTGAAAATGTAACTCGCCACTGAAGAAAGCGACTATTACCCCGGCCACCAGTGCGCCCACTATTGGAATACGCGATTTCTGGCGGCGCAATAGAAAAAAGACTACCAGCATTACGAGAACTAACACAGGCTGCTGTGGCAATGCGACAAATAAGTTCGTGCCGAAATGCAATAGCACTCCGGCTAACATACCCATTGCAATTGGTGGCGGCACTAAAGCCAGCATCCGTCGGAACAAGCCCAGCCATCCCAGCGCCGCTACCGCTACTCCTGCCACCAGATAAGCGCCAACCGCCTGTTCCAACGGGTAGCGGCCCAGACTGTTGACCAGCAAAGCGCTACCAGCGATTGACCAGGCTATCACAATCGGTTGGCGATACCACAAACACAAAAGAATTGAAGTGGCTCCACTACCTACCGTCAAAGCCCAAATCCAGGAAGAAAGATGCGCCCGGTCAAGCCCGGCATTATTAGCCGCCTGAAAAACTATCACCAAAGCGCTACTATAAGCAATTAGTACCGCCACTAACCCGGCTAACCAGGCGGTAAAAGTAAGCGTTCCTGGTAACTCGCGCAGATTGCGTTTAAAACGAGCTATGCCGGATAATGGCTTTGAGACCGCGCTATCTTCCTCATCAATTTTTTGCAAGAACTTAGTCTTTCTAGGAGTGCCTATTTGGGAAAGGTGATTTGGTATTGGCTCATAGCATTCGCCCGCTTTGACCCAGTACTATCTCCGAAGGGCGAATGCAATTAGCCAATACCGCTCCCATTTTCGGTACTTCCGTCTTTCTATAACGAAGCGCCTGCCTCATCAGTTGGCTCTTCCCAATCGAGGGAGCGGGAAACCGCTTTTTTCCAACCCATATAAAGTCTTTCGCGGTCTTGTTCGGGAAGTTCAGGTTCAAACACCCGGTCAGCTTCCCACAACGTAGCAATTTCCTTTTGCGAAGACCAGTAATTTACCGCTAACCCGGCGAGATAAGCCGCCCCCAGCGCCGTAGTCTCCCACACGCGAGGCCGGACGACTTTTGTTCCCATAATATCGGCCTGGAATTGCATCAGAAAATTGTTGGCGACAGCCCCGCCGTCCACTTTTACTTCATCAAAAGTCAGGCCACTATCTTCTTTCATGGCCTCCAATACGTCGCGCACCTGATAGGCGATGCTTTCCAGCGCGGCCCGCGCCAGATGATTGCGGTTGCTACCGCGAGTCAGGCCAAAAATCGCCCCGCGTGCCGCCGGATCCCAGTAGGGCGCGCCCAATCCGACAAAAGCCGGGACGATGTAGACTCCGCCGTTATCCGGCACGCTCAAGGCCATTCCTTCGGTTTCGGAAGCATCGTTAATCAGCTTCAATTCGTCGCGCAACCACTGAATTGCTGCCCCGGCAATAAATGTGCTACCTTCGAGGGCGTATTCCACCTTGTTGTTGTAGCCCCAGGCAATCGTAGTCAGCAAGTTGTTCTGCGATTCAACTGGCTCTTCCCCTGTGTTTAGCAACAGGAAAGCGCCCGTCCCAAAAGTAGCCTTCATTGTACCCTTCTGGAAACAGGCTTGCCCGAACAGGGCCGCTTGCTGGTCGCCAGCAATTCCGGCAATCGGAATCGCCGGGCTATCCGGGGCAAACATTCCGGCGGGAACTTCTCCAAAGCGGAAAGAACTGGGTCGCACATCCGGCAGCATCGCCATCGGGATATTAAAGTAGTTAAGAATATCCTCGTCCCATTTATGCTCGTGAATATTGTAAAGCTGCGTCCGGCTGGCGTTGCTCATATCGGTATAATGCAGCCGACCCTGGCTCAAATTCCAGACCAACCAGCTATCAATTGTGCCGAACAGCACCTCGCCTCGGTTGGCCCGCGCCCGCAAACCTTCTACGTTATCCAGCATCCAGGCGATTTTTGTGCCGCTAAAATAGGGGTCAAGCAACAGGCCAGTCTTTGAGCGCAATTCGCCTTCCAAGCCTTCGCGCCGCAATTGTTCGCACATTTCGCTGGTGCGGCGGTCTTGCCAGACAATCGCGTTATGTACCGGCTCACCCGTCTCGCGATCCCAAATTACGACTGTTTCGCGTTGATTAGTGATACCGATGGCCTCAATCTGCCCAAAAGTAATTCCGGCTTGCTCAACCGTATCCTGAATAGCAGATGCTACGCCCTCCCAGATTTGCATTGCGTCGTGTTCCACCCAGCCGGGACGGGGGTAAATCTGGCGTACCTGGGCGTAGGCGCGTCCCAGTACATTTGCCTGTCTATCAAAAAGTAGGGTAGTTGTGCCAGTCGTACCCTGGTCTATTGCTAAGATATAAGTGTCATCCGCCATTGCAAAAATCCTCCTGGTCGCTTTTAAGTTTGGACTTTCCCTTACCTTTTTTTACCCTCGGTCAACTTTAGCTGATGCGACCTCTATTTTCAGGTCAATCTCAGCCGATTATATCATATTCGGGCTATAGCCAGCTAAATTCAAGAGTGCTATTCATGAACAGGTAACTTCGTAGGGGTTAATTGCATTCGCCCTTTGGACGGAGTAATCTTCCGAAGGGCGAATGCAATTAGCCCCTACCACACCTCTGATTTCGGCACTTCTCTAAATTCAGGTTACTTTTAGTTTCCCGTCGCCGTCTTGAGTTCGCGGGCATAGCTTTCTGCTTCCGGGCGGGTCTGGCGAATTTCGAGAAAGAGGGCTGAAATCCATGCGCCCTGCTCGGTCTGATACCACCCGCCGTCGCGCCGCACCAGCGCAGCAATATCACCGAATTTGAGAGAGCCGATAATGGTAGCCTGGGTGTTGGGTTCGGCCCGCAAATTGAGAGTGCGCGAAGTGACCACCCCGAATCCGCTAAAGGGAGTTGCCGCCGGAACATTGGCGGTCAGCGCGCGAGGATTAACCGAAGGCGGCGAAGAAGCAGTAGTTTGAGGTTTAGATTGGGAAGTGGTAGCTGGAACGGAAGTAACAAGAGTTGTTTGAAGCGGCCCTGACCTGGAAAAAAAGGCGTAGCCAAGCCAGCCTGCTGCTACCAGTAGAGCCAGCACCGCCACCAGCAACATTGCCGTTTTGACTGGGCCAAGTTTTTGCATTACGCCTCACTCCTAAAATCCGCCGCCCAAAAGTAGTAGCGATTTCAATCGCTTTGAACTTGATCGCAGAGCAAAAGCGATTTCAATCGCTACTACCAAAACCCAATAACCGAACGAAAACCTAGCGACCACCGCTTACCGCTAGAATTGTGCCAGTGCAATACGAAGCCTCTGCCGATAATAGCCATAATATCGCTGCTGCTACTTCTTCAGGTTGGCCTGCTCTTTGCATGGGAATACGGTTGGCGTAGCGTTGCACTCGTTCGGCATCACCCGCTTCGGCGTGAATTTCGGTGTCAATCAGCCCCGCACTGACACAATTGACCCGAATTCCCTCGTTTGCTACTTCACTTGCCAGACCAAAAGTAAAAGTCTCGATGGAGGCTTTGGAGGCGGCGTAATGCACAAACTCGTTTGGGCTACCGTGTTGAGCCGCCCGCGATGAAAGATTAACGATACTGCCGCCCGTGCCGCCCGCCGTCAGCGCCATTCGCCGCACCGCTTCACGGGAGCAGAGCATTGTACCCAGCACATTGACTTCTAACACTCGGCGTAAACTATCCACCTCCACCTCGGCTAGTCGTCCAAGTTTGCCAGTAATGCCCGCATTATTGACCAGCGCTACTAACGGCCCAAGTTCGGTTTCGGCCCTATCGAACAGGATTTTTACCGCCGCCTCGTCGCTAACATCGGCCTGCACCGCAATAGCCTTGCCGCCGCTTTCGCGAATACTTGCTACCACCTGCGCCGCCCGCTCTGGGCGATTAGCATAATTGACGCAAACAGCGTAACCTTTTTGAGCTGCTAATAAAGCGGTGGCTGCCCCGATGCCGCGTCCACTCCCGGTAATAATAATTGTGCCTGTCACAGACGTTCCCACCCCCCAGAAATTTGGTTAGCGCTGCCCGCCGATACATTGCGTTATTACGACGGAAATTATAACATAGTGTGGTTGAGGAATTAACCTCGGAAAAGAGTACCCGGCCCTGAAGAGCCGGGCTAAAAACAGGAAACGCATTTATTTTTAGCCCGGCTCTTCAGGGCCGGGTATGTGTTAACCCAAAGCAAAAATATTAATCTGAACTGGAAAACTATATGAATTATTTTAAGAAGCTGCGAATAGGATTAATCGGGCTATTGTTGATGTTATTAATTGTAGGTTGCGGCGATGAGGCTAACACAGCTACTTCGGTTGCAACTACTGCCGCCAAAACCGCCCCGCGCCTGGTTGCTACCTCTGGCGTTACCACCGAAGCAACGACGATTGTGTCGCCAACTGCCACCGTTGCCACAGTAAGCACCGCTACGGTTGCGCCAACTACTGCTGCTCCGGCAACCACCCAAGCCGTCACTGCTACAACAATTCCGGCAACCACCCAAGCCGCCACTACTGCCGTTGCCGCCACCGGGCCAACCATTGCGCCCGCTACTGATGGAAAATTTTCGGATGTGCTGGCTTACGGGCATGTCAAAGAACTGGCGACCAATATTGGTATTCGTGCGGCGGGCAGCCCCAACGAAATAAAAGCGGCTGATTATATTGAAAATTATTTCAAACGCTTGAATTTGCAAACTAGCCGTCCCGAAGTAACTTTTACCAATTTTGAAGATAAAGGCTCGGCCCTGAATTATCAGGTTGGGGGCAGTAAAATTGAAGTAGCCGGAAACGCGGTAAACCTGAGCGGGGCGGGCAACCTCAGTGCCACCCTCAGTTATATCGGCTTTGGACTGGATGGACAGGTAACAAGTGGCTTGAAAGGCAAAATCGCTTTGGTGCAGCGCGGACAAATTACCTTTGCCGAAAAAGTGGAACGGGCCGAATCGCTCGGTGCTGT
This sequence comes from Chloroflexia bacterium, assembly GCA_038209275.1. Classification (GTDB taxonomy): domain Bacteria; phylum Chloroflexota; class Chloroflexia; order Chloroheliales; family Chloroheliaceae; genus L227-5C. Next base: position 32,087 of record JBBQXW010000027.1, read on the forward strand.
CGGCATAATCATTTTTAATGACCGCGATGGCCCGCTTAATACCGCTACCTTACGCAAGAGCGCTACTATCCCGGTAATTGGCATTACCCAAAAAGAAGGTGAAAAGCTGCGCCAGGATTTGAACGGTGCGGGTAACGGCGGCCTGACCGTAAATTTGAACGTTCAAGCGGCTAATGCTACTGGCAAGCTTTACAACGTCGTAGCGGTGCGCCCGGCAAAAGAGGTCAGCTCGAACGCGCCTATTATTATTATTGGCGGACATTACGATTCGGTTGCCGCCGGGCCGGGTGCGAACGATAACGGCAGTGGTACGGCTATCGTAATGGAACTGGCCCGTTTGCTGGCAGATAAATATCCCAAATACGAATTGCGCTTTATTGCCTTTGGCGGCGAAGAAATCGGGCTGGTCGGCAGCGCCGATTACGTTCAAAAAATGAGCAATGCCGAGATTAGCCGGGTAAAAGCCATGATAAATGTTGACCAGGTGGCAGTCGGACGGACGCTTTACCTGGGCGGCGACCAAAATTTGACCAAAACCGCCTTTAACAGCGCCAAAAGCGAAGGGGCGGGCGATGTGCAGCCTTTGCCAGCGGGTCTGGCCGGAGCCAGCGACCACTTCAATTTCACCCAGGTAAATATTCCCGTACTATTTCTCAATCGGGGCGACGACCCTGATTATCACCGGCCTACCGATACCGCCGATAAAGTCCGGCCCGAATTGCTGGGTCTGGCTGGGCGAATTGTGATTAGCGTCATAGACGCGGTTACAGGTAGCTGAGATAATAGTAGCAAGCCACTCGCCAGGTTTATTAGTAAGCAGTCGAAATAGGGCAAGTCGGGCCGAAATTTAGAATTGCGCCTGATAATTTTATCTAGTGCCAGTTTTTCTAGCGGCCTTGCATTTGACTAGAGGCTAAAATGTGACGTTGAAGGCCTAATTTCTATCTGCTATCATTCACAAAATCGTGCAACATTGCATGAACATTTTTGAATTTACGCAGATTAGTTTATCGTAACTACTGTTGCCAGTTGTGGTAATTTAAGGCGATAGGCAAAATGGGACTGAAGTGAAGTTGGTAGGAAAAGAAAGGGCCATTTATTTATGGCACGGGTCATATTTTTGGGAACTGCCTCGGCACTACCCTCGGCTACTCAAGATAATTCGTCGTTGCTTTTTGAGAGCAACGGCTATTATCTGATGATTGATTGTAGTGGTACTCCTTACCGCAAATTATTAAGCCTCGGTGTTGATACCAAAAAACTCCAACATATTGTGATGACGCATCATCATGTAGACCACTGCTACGGGTTGCCCTCGCTGATTGAGTGTCTCTGGATTGAAGGTCGCGAAGAACCGCTTCATATTTATGCCCTCCGCTCCACCATCGCCATTATTGAACCCCTACTCGATTTATTCGATTTGCGCCACCGTATGATAAATTATTTCCCGATTGAAATTCACCCGATTGATGGCCTTCAAGACGAATTTATCTTCCAGGATGCCAACTTTACCGTGCGAACTACGCCCACCCTTCACGCCGTCCCCAGCGTCGCTACCAAGCTAATTTTCCCAAAGGGTACTTCATTCGTCTATAGCAGCGATACCGCCCCTTGCGAAAGCCTGATTACTTTCTCGAAAGGGGTGGATAATTTTGTGATGGAGTGTACTTTTTGCGACGAGGATGACCAGTTAGCCGAATTAACCCGCCATATTCATTCTAGTGAGTGGGGCGATTTGGCTACGCTGGTCGGGGCAGACCATACTTTTATGATTCATCATTCCGATGTGGTAAGCTGCTCCTACACCAAAGTGCTGGCCGAAGTCGCCAGCACTAACGGCTTCCCCGTCCCTAAAATCACTATTCCCAAAGATTTAGACCAGTTTATTTTGGAATAAGTTTTTAAAATTAAAAAATCACTCAAGTTTGAGTGATTTTTTAATTTTAAAAACTTATCTTAGAGGTAAAATCTTGGACGGTGGTAGATTGGCAAACTGGTTCGAGGCGTAGTAGTTTGAACCGATGCCCTGAGCGAAAGCGGCAATAGAAGCAACCGAACTTTCGACGGGCCAACTCAGGTTAGAATCGTTGTCGTTCCAGTTGAACCAGACCAGCGCCTTAATCATCGGGAAATTCTTGGGAAGCTCCTTCTGCAACATATTGGAAATCCAATCAGCTTTTGAGCCACCATTCTCCAACGAGGCGGTTTCGCCTACCATTATTGGCTTGCCGGGTGCAACCTGCAAAAGCTCGTTGTAGGTCTGCCCAAATACCTGCGAGAAGCTCATCCAGGGATTGCCGTGTGCCGATGCCCAGTTGTAGCCGTCCATCGCCACCCAATCCACGTACTCGCTACCGGGATACAGGCTTGCCAGCGAGGTAGTTCCCTGGCTTACGATATTGGGACACCAGACCCAGGTCACGTTATTCGCGCCAACCTGGTTAAAGATGTCGTGGACATGCTGCCAGGCGCGGGCATAGTCGCCCGGTTGGTTGCCGTTCAACTGCTCGCTCCAGGGGAACTGCCACCAGCCGTTCATCTCGTGATCGAACCGCAGGAAGAAGGGGTGTCCCCAGGCTTTGGCGGAAGTCGCCCACTGCCGGATGAAATTATCATACTGACCATTGGTAATGTTCGACAAGCGCCAGTTGGGTTGTTCCGTGCCGCAGCAATAGTCCCACGAACCCCAGTTAATCATTGGGATTGAGCCACGCTGCCGGATGCCTTCGGCCTGGTTAGTCGGGAAGGTGTTAAACTGACCGTTCTGCCACCACGATAGGCCAAAGTGAATAATAGAAGCCTTTTTCTGTACCTGACCCTCAAGCGTATCCTGCTTGCTCATGTCCCAGGGTACACCATTGGTATATGCACCCCAGTACACTGCCGAGGACGCGCCAGTGGGTGGCTGTGGTGTGGCAGTCGGTTGTGGTTGAGCGGTGGCAGTCGGTTGCGGCTGCGGCGTTGAAGTTGGTTTAGCAGTAGCCGTTGGCTGCGGCACCGAAGTAGCCGTCGGTTGTGGCTGAGGTGTGGCAGTTGGATTTGGCCGCCGCGCCGCCGCGCCCGATACTACATTAAAGGTGGCGAGTCCATCGGCGCTATAGTAGCTATCTTCGTTTGAGTTCAGAATTTCCATGTTCAGCTTGTAAGTACCGAGAACCGCCGAAGGCACAGGTTGAAAGATAGGAACCAGCATAAGTGTTGCAATACCGGGAAAATACTGGCTCGGATATTTCCTGGCAAAAACTTGTTCGCCTTGCGGGTCAGTGACAGTCACGTTAGCAACTGCATTTATCCCTGTTTCGCTGTTGTTTCTAATGTTCAGTATGAGCAAAGTCATCGCCCCTACTTCCACTTGAGTTGGCTGGATGTTGGTAGTCACCGTAAACATAGCGTTGTCGGCGGCAGCAGTACGATTAGATACTACCATAACTAGCGTCAGAAGCAAACTCATAATAACTGCCAGGGTTACTAGCAGCCTGGGTGTAGTAAAACGTTTAGATGTCATAAAATAAATTCTCCAATGCAAGCAAAGCGTGTTCAGGAAACTGGCGTTATAAAAACCGTAAAAAAGACCGCCCATAATAAAGGCTGGACAGGTCTGCTGTTCAGCCAGTTTCCCAATTTCGATTATCCATACACATTTTTACAGCAAATGAACTTCGTCGCTCAAATTACTTCTTGTGCTAATCTTAAACCACATGCTAACATTTGCCAAGAGGACGTTACTCCTAGTACTAAGGTAGGTGGTTTTTATTTTTACTAAAAGAATTTTACCACCGTAATTCGTAAGGCTAGTTTATTTTGAGCTAAAGAAGCTGAGTAAAAGGAGTTTGTGTTACTATTTTCAAATAAATATATATATTATGAAGCTAGTTTTATGCGTCCTTAATGTAATATAAGGGTAGTACACGAGCGTAGCCAATTAGTACTAAAGATGAGTTAGCTTCCCGCTAAAAAGCCATCTTCGTCATAATCTGGCTCTGGGCCAAGCGGTGCGGGGCGGCGGTTCTTTTTGAGGGCGGCCTGATAGCGGGCGCGGGCGGTGATATAAGGCAGGTAATACTCCATCTCAGGAAAATGAGCGGCGGCAAATTCGAGTGCCAGACTTTCAGGACTTTTGCCGGACGATGGCGGCAATTCCAGTGCTACCATTCTTCCTTCTGCAAAGGGATGCGTCAAACGAACTGGTTGAACATCTGCTTGCGAGGCAATTTCAAAGCCTAATCCTGTTAAAATCTGCAAAACCGCTTCATTAATAGCCAAAGCATCGGGCGCGGCTTTCCGCCCCACCAAATGCTGCATGGCACGTTGCAAACCGGGCCGGTTGCCGCTCTCCAAATCGAGCAACGGGCGGCGGGTGCGACTATTTTCATTAGCCTCATTAGGTTGCTTCAAAGATTTATTTTCCTAATTGTGCCAGTGTTATTTAGGTTCGTCTAACCAATCTAATACGGCTTGAGAGCGGTCTAAAACTGTATCAGTCAAAGTAGCTAACTTCGGCAAATTATCATCATAATCTGCTTTAGTTCTATAAACAAACTCCACATTAATAGAAAGTTTTTCTTGTGCTTGATCTAATGCCTCAAGCCACCAGGCATCATCCAATTGGTCAAGCCGCTTGAGTGTTTCTTTTGAGCCAAAACTTGTACCAATCATTCTTTACACCTTTCTTGCCTTTCCAACTTGCATAATACAATCGAGCAAGGCTAACTCTACCCATTATACAGCTAATCAATCTATCCTAAAACTATTTGTCCTACCGCAACAAAATGTTGGCAAAGCACTTTATTTGTATGACATTGCTCCGCCAATGGATTTCCCGAACGCAACAAACCTCTATCAAAGTTCGTTCTTTCCTAAAGAAACATCAGAATCTAGGGAGTGAGCGTCAATTTTTTGCAAAACCCGGACTAAAAATAAATGAGCCGAAATTTTTAGCCCGGACGTTCACGTCCGGGTTGGCTTGACCTAGTGCAAAAAATTGACGCTCACCCGATTTTAGGGCCGAAAGTGCTAACCGCTCATAAAAGTGGTAAAATTCCTGAGCAATAATAACGAAGGTGCTGCTGTAGTAACAGCATCTGAGTTTTCTGGTTACATCTGGCTCAAACGATTGCAAAAGTTGGAATTGAATACGAGTACCATACAAGAAGATAAAATAGTTCGGCCGGAAAAGCAGCAGGGTAGTCGGTGGCGCTGGCATTTGGCGGCGCTCTTGATATTCGGGCTGCTTACTTTACTGATGCTTGGGCCGGTAGTGGGGCGGGCCGACAAGAGTTTAGAGCAATGGGGCGACGCGCTATTGCAGACCTGGACGCTCGATTGGGATGCTTACGCCTTTCTGCATAATCCGAGCAATCTTTTCAATGCCAACGCTTTCTACCCGTACAACAATAGTCTGGCCTTTAGCGAAAGTCTGGTGGGGCAGGCGGTACTGGTTGCACCGCTTATCTGGCTGACCGATAACCCGGTGCTGGGCTTTAATTTGCTGCTTCTGCTATCGTTTGTGCTGAGTGGCTGGGGCGTGTATTTGCTGGTGTATGAACTGACGGGTCGCCCGGTGGCAGGAATGGTGGCAGGAATTATCTTTGCCTTTTTCCCGAACCGCTTTCTTCAGCTTTCGCATCTGCATTTGCTGGCGACTCAATGGATGCCGTTCTGTCTGCTGTTCCTGCGGCGCTTTCTACAAAGCTGGAAATGGCGCGACGGCGTACTGTTCGGGCTTTTTTTGGTGCTGGAACTACTTTCTAGTACCTACCTGGGCCTTTTTCTGGCCGCAACAGTCGGTCTCTATTTGCTCTACAAACTAATCGCCAATCTTAAAAATGGCTGGATATTCAAGCAAATTGGGCGAACGCAATTAGCCCCTACCAAATATGCACAAGGGCGAGGAAACCTCGCCCCTACTAGCGCCGATAAACAAAGGCGAACGCAATTAGCCCCTACTGATATTAATGAGCCTTCAAAGATAGGGCAAATGCAATTAGCCCCTACCAACGATGCTAACCTTTCAAGAACTGCTATTAATCGTCAATCGTCAATCGTCAATCGTCAATCGTCAATTAATCCTCAGTCCTCAGTCCTCAGTCCTCAGTCCTTCCGACTGCTAGTGGTGCTGGCACTCTCTGCCTTAATCGTTCTTCCTTTTCTGTGGCCTTACCTTGAGGTGCAACGCGATTTGGGTTTTGAGCGCAGTCCGGCGGAGGTGATTAGTTGGTCGGCCCAACCGTTTTATTATCTGGATATACCCAAGGATAACAGGCTAAATCAGTGGTTTTATAAGCCACTTTTCAAGCAAGATTGGTGGTCGGGCGGTGGAGCGGAACGGGCGCTTTATTTAGGCTTAACTGCGATGGTGCTGGGTTTAGTGGGCGTAGCGGTGGCGTGGCAGCGACGCAAGCGCGAAGGAGACGCGCTTTTTTATGTGCTATTGACGCTGGCAGCGTTTATTTTTACCTTTGGCCCGGCCTGGCAGAGCGGACGCTTTGGAAACGTGCCGTTGCCCTATGCCCTGCTCTATAATTATGTGCCGGGCTTTCAGGGCTTGCGCGTGCCGGTGCGCTTTATTTACGTGGTGGCGCTGGGTGTGGCGGTACTGGCGGGTTTTGCGGTGGCGGCGTTGCAGGAGCGATTACGGCTGTTTAGCTTGCCGAAAGCGGCACTGCTGGCGGTAGGGTTGTGCGGCTTGCTCTGTCTGGAATACGCCAGCGATGTTTCGGTAAACGAGAGCGGGATTTTGCGGGGCGAAGCGCCTCCGGCGGCAAAATGGCTGGCGGCGCATCCCGGCCCGGTGTTAAATGTACCGTTGAGTGGCAGCGACAGCAGCAATTTATTCTATCAATACTGGTCGCGGGGAGCGTGGCAGCCCGTAATGAACGGCTTTAGCGGATTTATGCCGCCCGCCTATGATGCGCTGAAGACGGCAGTGGCCCGCGATGGCTTTGGGCCGCAGGTGATTACCCTTTTGCAAGGGTTGGAAGTGCGCTATCTGGTAGTAGATAGTGAAGATGATACAATCAGGCCAAATTGGACGAAACTAAAAGGTCAGCTTGAACAGGGAATGGT
>JBBQXW010000028.1:0-38541 GCA_038209275.1 Chloroflexia bacterium
TTCTTGCAGATGGAGATTGACAAGGCGGCAGCCCGAAAAAACCTTGACTATTCTAATTCTGGTGACTGATAAGGAGTAATTAGAATGACAGTTTTATTTGAAAGTAGGTTAGGTCAAATTGGAGGAACTTTTAAAAAACGCTGAGAATGTCAGTCGTACTATTCAGCTTATTCTCGCCCCCGCCGTAATAATTTCGGCTTGCGCAATTATTGTCGGCGGATTGGTCAGCCGGACGGCAGCGATAAATGACCGCATCCGGGCAATGAACCGGGAACGATTGGAATTGTTGGGCCAGGGAGCAGTTAGCTCCCTGGCAAAAGAAAGGCTTCAAGAGATTGACCAGCAACTACCCGATTTATTGCGCCGTCTCCAGTTGTCGCACCATGCGGTAATGGCAACCTATGGCGCTATTCTGGTGCTTATCGGGGATATGCTGGTAATTGCGGTAGCCACCCTGACCAGTAGCGTAATAGCAGGGTGGCTGGCTCTGCTAGTTTTCTTATCAGGGGCAGCGTTGCTAGGCTTGGCAGTGGTACTAACTATTCGAGAATTGCAAAAATCGCTGACCTCGATTAAGTATGAGGTAGAAAGAGTTTCTAGCCTGATGCAAGAGACGGAAGATTCTGTCAAAAGTGCGGCGATTGAAAGGTCTACTCCGCTTTAAATTGGTGTAGCAGTACTAATGAGCGCGGCTGTAACTCACATATTTCACCACAGGCCAGGCTATTTTTCAGGGGTGGTTTCGATTGCGCCGTAGTTATCAGATATTGCCAGTCAGGTTCTTCTTTAGTTCCCGGCAATGTGAAAGAAATTGGCTCCCAGTGTCCGTTGATCAGCAGTAATAAGACTCCATCCTTGATACGGTCTCCTTGCTCATTATATTCGTCCATTGCTTCACCATTCAAAAGCATACCCAGACACCGAGCATAGTGAGTATCCCATTCTTGCTCACTCATATCGTTTCCATCGGGTTTAAGCCAGCGAATATCTCGAATGTCCTTACCCCGGATGCGCCGTCCTTGAAAGAATTTCCGCCGATGCAACAGGGGAAAACTGCGCCGAATAGCGATAATTTGACGGGTAAACTCCAGTAGCTCACAATCGGCTTCGCTCCAATCCCAGTTAAACCAGCTTAATTCATTATCCTGGCAATAAGCGTTGTTATTGCCATACTGGGTTCGACCACATTCGTCCCCGGCCCAAAGCATTGGTACACCCTGACTGAAAAACAGGGTTGCCAGAAAATTACGCTTTTGGCGTTCTCGCAGTGCCTGAATATCCGGGTCGTCAGTTGCGCCTTCTATCCCACCGTTCCAGCTAAGATTATCATTGTGACCATCGGCATTATTTTCGCCGTTAGCTTCGTTGTGTTTTTCGTTATAGCTAACCAGATCATTCAAGGTGAAGCCATCGTGGGCCGTAATGAAATTGATGCTGGCATAAGGGCGACGACCATTATGCTGATAAAGATCGCTACTACCACTCAGGCGGTAAGCCAGTTCAGCTACCTGACTTTCGTCGCCCCGCCAAAACCGACGCAACGAATCCCGGTATTTGCCGTTCCACTCGGCCCACAGCACTGGAAAGTTACCCACCTGATAGCCACCCTCGCCAATATCCCAGGGTTCGGCAATAAGTTTGACCTGAGATATAACCGGGTCCTGGTGGATAATGTCCAGAAAGCTGGAAAGTCTGCCGGCTTCGAATAAACCCCGCGCCAGAGCCGAGGCCAGATCAAACCGAAACCCGTCCACATGCATCGTAAGGATCAACCAGAAGTTTGGCTGGATTAAAACGGTGTCCCTGCTCTGGTGCAAATGGCCCATAAACCCGGTAGCCATAGAGTTGTCCCGGTTGCACTCCCGGTAAATGAATATGCCAGATATAATCGGTTTGTTCACTCAGACGAATGCGAAACCGCTCGGCTTCTGCGTCAGGTGCATCGAAAAGGCACAATTCCACTCCCGTAGCATTTTCGCTAAATAAAGCAAAATTGACTCCTTGCCCATCCCAGGTGGCTCCCAGTGGATATGGTTTACCCGGCAAGGTCTTCATAATTTCAACTACCTTTCTTCGTACAAGTTCTTAAACTGTATCGTAATCTTTAACGGTTAGTTTTTTCTAATAGAGCGACAGGGAAAGCTTCTAATACCTCGCTCAATTCCAAAATTGGTTTTCCAGCCTGCTCTTTCACTTCGACTATTTCCCCGGTGAAAACATTACGATATTTTTCACCTGAACTGGCACCGGGTAAATTTAGCCTGGTGGTAGCCCAGACAGACCCTGTTACCTGTCCAATTTCGTCTGGTTTTGAAGCTAACCGGGTCATTAAGCGGGGCGCAACAATTATGGCTTTTTCCCCGTTCTGGTCGCGAGAAAACGCGCAGATATTTTCAGAGCGTTCGCCACTCGCTTCTAATGGAATATAAGCACCCTTCTCAAAAAGCGTCCGATGCTGGTGACGAAAATTCAAAGTGCGGTAAGTTACAAAAAGTTTGATCCGTCCGTCTTCTTTGCTTTCAACCAGATTTCTAACGCCGCTTACATCTTCGATTTGTTCCACTTTGGAAAGCAAAGCCGCTCTTAATTCATAATCCACCACTCTTCGATTATCCGGGTCAACCAGGCTAAAATCCCAGATTTCATTGCCCTGATATATATCCGGTACTCCTGGACTGGTAAATTTTAACAATGCCTGCGATAAAGAATTAAATACCCCGTAATGCGCGATTTTACGCTGCAAGCTGGTAAAATCCCTCAAGAAGCGGTTTTCGAGGTCATCCGGCTCAAGGATATTTTCTATAAACCGCCCCACCGCCGCTTCATATTCATTATTCTGGTTAAGCCAACTGGTATTAACTTTGGCCTCTTTTAAAGCTTTGAGCATATAAACTTTTACCCGTTCGATCAATTCTCGATGAATTAGAGGCCCATCAATTTTATGCTCAAAGGGCCAGATTCCGAGGAGTGTCTGGTACAAGAAGTATTCTCCGTTAGCACCGGGAACAAGCTGACCGTCGTCGAGTAGCGTCTTTTTAGGCTGGTTATAACTTGTCCAGCGATCCAGAGCAGCTTTCCATTCTTGCGGAATTTCGGATAAGACGTTAATTCTAGCCCGCACATCCTCGCTACGCTTGGTATCATGGGTGCTGGTCGTAAGCATTGAGGAAGGCCAGTCATGGAGACGCATCATTTGTTGACGATGAAAATGCTCTACCGAAACTCCAAACTGATCAGGTTCTCCTCCGACCTCATTGAGAGAAATTAACCGATTGTAGATGTAGAAAGAAGTGTCTTCCAGCCCTTTGGCAATTACTGGCCCACTACATTGCTGAAATTTCATTACAAAGTTGTACCATTCGTTCCGGCCTTCTTCGTCCAGGTCATCCGGGAAATGCAAAAGCAAAACTTCCCGCATAAAGTCGAAAACGGACGACTCGACGGTTGGATTTCTTTTCTTGGCCCAATTAATCGCGGCTTCAATCTGATTCTGATCATTTCGGTCAACTTTAGTTTGCTCACGAGTGACATAGGTGCGGTAAACCGGGAAGCAAGCGATTACCTCTCGGATGGCATTACGTAAACTATTCAAGGTAAAATCACGGTAAAGCCACTGGCGTTCGGCAATCTGATGAAGCAAATTAGTCAAAACATTTACTTCGCTGGCAAGCGAAAACCACATTATTTGCTTCTTTTTCTGGTAGGCCAGGTTGGGGAAACTAAATTTTTCGCCAATGAAATTGGTATAGAGTTGATCAAAAGCCTCCTGGCTGGTGCTATCTACAAACAGGCCATTAACCGCATTGGCAAATTCGTAACCTGTTGTCCCAGCTATCGGCCAGTCAAGAGGTAAAGCTTCCTCTCTGCCGAGAATTTTCTCTACCACTACGTAAAGTGGTCTGGTCAATTCTGGCGGAAGCTTACCTGATGCCTGCTCCTGCCGGAACCGCTCCAATAACCGGGTTTCCAGGGTGGGTCGGAGTTCTCTGGATACATCTGATTCTTCGAACTGATTATGGGCTATCTCTACAAAGAAACGCTTTTGTAAGCGCTGGAGATACCCTTTCGGATTGCGCAAGCCGTCAATATGGTCAACTCGTAGTCCATCTAATTTACCCTCGCCTAACAATTTGAAAATTAGTTGATGGGTTTTTTCAAACACAGCCGCCTGATCAACCCGAATTGCTGCCAGATCGTCTACATCAAAGAAACGACGATAATTGATTTCTTCTGCTGAAACTCGCCAATAGCTCAGTCGGTAAGATTGTTCTTCAAGTAGTTTATGGAGCAGTTCAAAGCTGCGCGGTTCCCCGGCTACCCCGTTAAAGCTTTCAGTGTTTTGCTCAATAAAAGCCTGTACTTGCGGTTCCCGCAGACATAAAGCCGCCAAACGGCGTTTAATAATTTCTTTTTCGCGGTTCCGTTCCCGCACTTTTTCAAGTTCAGTTTCATAACGCATTGGCAGGTGGCGCAACGCGGTTAAAATACTGGCGTATTCCAGAGCCGCATCGCTCTGATTACCAAGATTTTCGATTAATTGATCCTGACGATATTCCAGCAGATGTCGGTAGGCACGAGGATTGATTGGTAGACTATGGTCATAATAATAGAGTTGAAAGGTAGCTGTTTCAGCTACAAACCTTAGTTGCAACTCCTTCTTTTCTAGCACTCGACCATACATATCTCCCAGGATCGGCAACAGCACCTTATTGGTTAATTCGATTTTAAGGGGGTTCCAATCAATATCAAAGTAAGGCGCATAAGGCGAGGATGGGCCATTTTCCAGTACATCCATCCACCAGGTATTATTAGGCTCGCCAATGCCCATATGATTAGGGACAATATCGAGTAACTGGTGCATATTTAGGCGGTGAAGTTCATCTACCAGTTGGGCATAATCTTCTTCGCTACCAATCGAAGGATTAAGGGTGTTATGGTCACAAATATCGTAGCCATGCATACTATCGGCCCGCGCCTTGAAATACGGCGAAGCGTAAAGGTCGCTTACACCCAATCGGCTTAGATAGCCTAGCTGAACTTGCGCCTGTTTGAAGGTAAAGAAGCGGTTAAACTGAACGCGATAAGTGGCGGTAGGGGAGTGCCGCCGCAAATCAAACCTCGCCTTAATTTTTTGGTAGATTTTCTCTAATAAATCTTCTTGTTCAAAAATAGTTTCTGTATAAGATACCGAATTGGACACGTTTCGACTCGCTCTCTGTAATAGCCTGACGCATTCTTGGACAGCTTTCGCTAATGTATGCGGGTAGAAATCAAATCCCGGAATAGGGTCAGGAAGCTCTTCTGTGGTCTTTCTAACTACTTCAACTTCACTGTCGAAGAGCGGGGCTTCTTTGCCCCGCTCTTTATACCTGAAAAATACCTGAAAAGTACTATCAGGCTTTAATCTATTATAGATTTGAAAGGCTATGTCTGGAATAATCCTTTTGAATAGTTGTGAACTATCAAAGTATTATCTTTGATCTAACACTGTTTAATACTTCTGCAAGGTGGCTTCTAGAAATAGCCTGGAAGACGGGACTTCTATAGCAGTTTCCTGGCTATTTGTCAGATAAATTGCACCCCGGTATGATTTAGCGTCATATGATCTATCGGTGCTACAAATTATCGGGTTATTATTTGAGGTTGAAGTAAGTAAAAACAAGGGAACAACTTTTTCGGGCGAACCGGCTTTAAGCTCAACATAACCGAAGGGGTTATCGAATTTGCTAACTTTCAAACTGGTAGAGTTCTCGAGAGCTTTATTTAAATAGCTAAAGTTTAACCGAGGATCAAACAAAAAGCGCCCCGTTTGCTCGTGAGAAACAGGCCGACTCACTGCGCCATTCCAGCTTTTGAGCGGTAGTTGATAAACTTCGGCTCGTCCAAAGATAGTGGCAAATCGCAAACAGGCCAGTGAATTAACCTCATCATTGGCAGTTAGGGCTATCAACCGACCAATCCCGCCCAGTTCTATTTCGTCCAGAATATGTTCGGAGAGAATACTGCCATAATAGGCCACCAGACCTTCCGCTTTGGCAGCTTCAACGTTTTCCAGGTTAGTGTCAACCAGCAAAACCTGCGTCCCTTCCGCTTTAAGAAGGCTGGCAATCTTACGCGCCCAGGAAGGCGCCCCCACAATTAGAAGGCCCTGCGGATGTGGTTGGGCAACCTTTAATAGCCGGGCAAGTGGCCCGGAAGTCAGGCCGTAGATAGTTACGGTACCGATAATCACCAGGAAAGTGATCGAGATGAGGCGCTCCGCGTGTACATAGCCGCTTTCCTCTAAACGTAAGGCAAATACCGAGGCAACCGCCGCCGCTACAATACCACGGGGAGCCATCCACCCTACAAACAGGCGCTCTTTCCAGCTTAATTTTGACCTTATAGTACAAAGCATTACAGACACCGGGCGAGCTACCAGAACAAGTATCGCTAGAAAAACCAGGCTAGTCCAATTTAGGAGCAGCAAATCTTCCAGTTTAAGGCGAGCCGCTAAAATAATGAACAGGGCCGAGATTAAAAGCACACGCAGGTTCTCTTTGAACTCGATAATGTGAGTGATGGTAACGAAGCGCTGGTTAGCCAGAGCGATGCCCATGACGGTCACTGCAAGCAACCCGGCTTCGTTACGATTAATGTATAATGGCTTCTACATTGGACAACCCGGGTGCCAGTCGGGTTTAGCTGCTTTACGCCACTGAATTTCAAACCCAGCACTTTCCAATAGCGATTACGACAGTTTTCTAATTCTTTTCCACAATCCTGGAGCTTTAGAAATTGAGGAAATCTATGCAAACTGCATCAGATGAAACAACTGAACCATCACCTGAGCCACCTTCCAAATTAACCACTGACCCAATTATTGATATTCGTAACGTTTATATGCGCTTTGGCAAAAGCAAACCGATGCTGCGAAACCTGAATTTCCAGGTTGAGCGTGGTCAAATCTTCTGTTTGTTAGGGCCTAGCGGGAGCGGCAAAAGTACTACCATGCGCTTACTTACCGGGGTTTACCAACCTAGTGAGGGAGAAGTGCGCGTATTTAATATCGCGCCAGGTAAATTTACCCGAAAGATTCGTAAATCTATCGGTTATATGCCTCAACATTTCGTACTCTTCCCCGAACTCTCTACGCTGGACAATATCAACTTTGTAGCTTCTGCCTGGCGCTCTTGTACATGAAAAACATGAGAAGCTGGTCTTTCTGTGGAGTGCAATAGGCAGCGGCAGCGCGTCCCGGCTCGACATACATCTTGAAAGTGTGGCCGATGCCATAGCGGTCGGTGAGTGGATAGCAGGCGATAGTGTAGCCCAGATAGCGGCTGAACTGGTTTTCAGGCCCAAAGACCAAAGCGCGGGTGTTGGAATGTACGCCATCGGCCCCGATCAGCAGATCAAACGACTCGGTCGTGCCATCATTGAATGTCACCACCACCTCATCCGAACCAGGCACAATCCGTGTGAGCGAACGACCAAAGCGCACCGCGACCTGACCGGCCAGTGCTTCGTACAATATTTCTTCAAGCGTCGCGTGCATCAGTCCCATATATTTCCCATCGGTAAGATTACGCATCAGCTCTACATCCAGCCTGGCAATCAGCTTGCCGTCCTTGTTCACATAGAAAAGGGCTTCAAAGGGAATTTGGTGAGTCGCGAGCTGGTTAATGAGGTTCATTCGGGAAGCGACCTCGTAGCCAGTACCCAAAAAGTCAATCGCGTAGCCCTCACGACGAATATCCTGGGCCTGCTCAACCACGACTGATTGTATATTGTAGTGATGCAGCCAGTAAGCCAGCGTGAGTCCGGCAATACCGCCCCCGGAAATCAAAATACGCATAATCTATTCCTTTATCTATCAGCTTTTGCTAAAATTCCAATTTGTCAGATTAATTTGCTGTTGCACAAACCGCCTTTTCTTTTCAAAGGGCGGTGGTAATTTGGGGCTTTGGCAAATACAAGCTTCAACCTGTAGTTAGCTGGCACGGGAGCCTTCTTCTTGCAAAAATGAGGAATACGGATTAGTACTATAATCTATCTGAGCAATCGCATTTTGGGGTTGTCGAACTGCTTCTAATAACGTGCCTAAAAACTGCTCTGTTCCAGCCACCCCATCCAAAAGATAATCCGCCGTAACTCCCAAAGCAGGTGGCATCTCCGGGCTGGAGACTGCCACCGCCAGTCCTTCAAAGCCGTTATAATTGGAAGAGTTAAACCCCAGTCGGTTAGGTTGTTCCAACTCATGTAACATCTTGAAAGCCGAGTGATCCGAGGCATCATCGCCCAAATAAATTAGCCGATTAGTTTGATAGTGATCTACCAGATCGAACAGAGCGGTGCCTTTATTTATCTCCACTGGCGGTCTTAGCTCGATTACTTTACGCCCTTCGCTCAGTCTTAACCCGGCTCGCTGCGCCACTTCACCGGCTACCTGCATTATAACTTGTCTGACCTGACGGGAATTTATGGTCTGGCGATAGTGAATCGCGGCGGTTGCTCCTTTATTCTCGAAGATCAGTTTTTGCTGCCAGTTCGACTCCCCCTGACATTCCAGCAGTTCACTACGATAGTGTAATAATCGGTAGTGAATTGTATCCAGTACCGAACTGATCAGAGTTTGGTAGGGGCGCACTGCTTTACTAAGCAGCACCTCATTCTGACCAGGAGCCAAAATTTCCAGCCCGTAATTTCCCAGGTACAGCACCTCTGGAATACCCACCAGATTGCGACATTCCAGCGCCGAACGTTCTGATATTACGGCTACTACGGCTAAACGTCCAGTATTTAGTAGCTCAGTCAGGGCGCGTTTACACTCTGGCGAAACCGCAGCTTTGGAAGGATCGTCACTGATATGACTGATCGTACCATCTATATCGGTTGCTAAACCGATTTTCCCGGTTTGCGTAAAATTTAATAATTTAGTGTACAATTTTCTGTTCCCCTGCTGGTACTTCTAGAATTAAGCCTCTCTTATGCTACCCAAACTAATGATTTTGTTGCTTCAGTTTCAAAAGCTCCTGATTGACCAGGCCCAGGCTGATTGAATACTTACCTTCCTGATCTCGATGGGCTTCTACTCTACCTCTCTGGAAATTTTGGTATAAGCCATCCCAGCTATAGCCATCTGGACGGGCCTGCTACGGCTAAATTATAACTAACCCGGTTATAAGAGGCTATTACCCGAAAGATTTAGATTGCGACTAATACCAGTTTATTCTTTAGTTCATTCCAGGAATTTTGCGAGGTGGGTTAGCCCTATCGGGCAAGTTTAAGCAGCTAAAGTTTAATCAGGTTTATAAAAAAGATAATCAATTCTGGTAATAGGATATTAAGAGAACTATGTTAAGCTACAGATGTGGCTTTTGTTTATTACTATGACTACTCGACCTTCCAATAGTCTCATCCTGCAACCCCCAGGATTACCGAAAATCTTTTGATTTTTCGTTATCTATAAGGTTTTAATCCCTCTCTTTTTGTTTGAGCGAGTTAAATCCCAAAATCTACGAGGAATCCCTTTTTAACAGTCACATCCTCTACTTCATTACCTCATATCAAGCCTGATCAACCGAACTGCAAAATCCTGCCGCCTACCCGGTAGGATTTTTTTGCCTCCTGGAAGTTTCGGAAGTTGCACTGATGTTGTGCTTCATCAAAGAATTTCTGCTTTTTAAGAAAAGCCGGAACGATTAAACGAATGGGAGATTAATAATACTTTTGAGCCAGTTTATTACCCAATTGGGTTATTCCCTAAAACTACTCTGGCCTATATCCTGAAATAATACTAACCCTTTAACAATAGGATTGCACCATAAAAGTAAAGGGCTGCATTGTAAGAAATTTTTGAAATGTATTAACTGTCTGAATAGCCTAAAGGAGCTAGTCCAATGCTAAACGCATCTGCTGTGGAAGAGAGCAACCAAGCTGACACTATTATCTTTGAGGTCTTCTGCGATTACCAGCTTTACCGCGCTGCTTCTGGCCTGACAGGGAAGAAATGCCCCGATTTAGACCTGCTACACCTTACCCAGATGCCCTGGCCGGAAGTCTCAGCCTGGCGTATCGTATCCGACGAAATGGTACAAAAAATCTGTCGTTCGCTCTTAGGCCGTGAGCTGGTTGGTTTCCAGACGCAAGCAGATGCCGAAGCTTTTGTCATTACCTGCTGGTATTATCTGAAGGATGTAAGATTCCAACAACAGGCCGACGGAGGTTTTACGGTAGAACGGCAAGGAAATATTACTCAGGTGCAGGCTTATTCAATTTCGGTTGATATTGCAGTCAATAATTATAGCCTATTTTAATTCGGTAAAGTTCCTTCCGATTCATCTTCCGAGCTATCAGAAATATCTGTGACCAACCCTTCGCGAATGGCATAGGCAGCGGCGTGCTGGCGGTTGCGGAGGTGAAGCTTCTCCATAATATTGTGGAGATGCACTTTTACGGTATTCTCCGAAATAACCAGTTTCTCGGCAATATCCCGGTTGGTAGCGCCTAAAGCTACCAGCTTCAATACCCCGCGCTCACGCTCGCTCAAATTCTGTTTCTCGGTTTTGGTAGTGATCACGCGGGGACCTACATTGCTATTAAATTCGTCCAGCAGTTTGACCGCCATTGAGGGAGAAATCACTGCTTCACCTCGATTAACCACCACAATTGCTTTTAGCAGTTCGTCAATTTTGACATCTTTGATTAAATAACCCTTCGCCCCGGCCTTGATCGCTGTAAATAAATTTTTGTCTTCCTCGGAAACAGTTAGCATTATGATGTTAATTTCGGGAAGCTCTTGTTTGATAAGTTGGGTAGCCCGTACTCTATCACAGCCCGGCATATCTACATCCATCAAAATTATCCGAGGTTTAAGCTGGCGGGCCAGTTCTAAAGCCTGGAAGCCATCTTCCGCCTGCCCAACCACCTCCAGTTCGGAACGGCGTGATAGAAGGCTGACCAATCCTTCCCGAAATAACTCTTTATCATCTACAATAAGTAAGCTTATTCGTCCACTATGATCACTATCAGTTTGCATGGCTAATTATTTTCTCCTGTCGTGGTTGTCCATTCTTTTTGTGGTCAATAGTCAGGCTTTTTTCCGCTTGAGATTCTTCCATCCGATACTCAACGACCAGTTCCGTACCCTGCCCCGGCTGGCTCTTTAATTGAAGGGTTGCTCCAATCCGGGCGGCTCGTTCGCGCATAATCCCCAGTCCCAGATGTTGCCCCCCACTGGAAGTGACTTGTCCCGGCTGGAAGCCTATACCGTTATCGCGCACGCTTAAACGAATGAGCTTATCTTGCGGGTAATAGCAGGCTTCGACCTGGGCTTGCCTCGCCTGGGAATGTTTCTGGACATTGGAGAGAGATTCTTGCACAATTCGCATAAGCTGATTTTGAGTTTGAGTTTCAGGCGCACAATGGCATTATATCTGTGTCCCGAAGCGGGATGGACTCTAAAGCTTATTTTAACTGAAAGGAATGCCAAAATTTATGTTACTAGAAAATAAGGTCGCTATTGTAACCGGCGCAGATAGTGGTATTGGCCGGGCGATTGCCCTCGAACTGGCCCGTGAGGGTGCGCGGGTGACGATTAACTTTCACTCTAACCAGGCCCAGGCTAACCAAGTCAAACAACAAATTGAGGACGGCGGCGGTAAAGCGTTGGTAGTTCAGGGAGATGTTGCCAAGATAACCGATCTTCAAAAGTTGGTCGAGCAAACGGTGCAAACATTTGGGCGTCTTGACGTAATGGTAAATAACGCTGGGTTGGAAACCCGTACTTCAGTGTTGGACTCGACCGAGAAAGATTTTGATCTTGTGCTGGGTGTTAATCTCAAAGGGGCTTTCTTTGGTACCCAACTGGCGGCCAGGCAAATGATAAAACAGGGCGATAAAAAGGGCCGCGTTATTAACATCTCATCGGTTCACGAAGATTGGCCGATGCCGGGTAATACTCCTTATTGCTGTGCCAAAGGTGGGATGCGGATGCTCACCCGGACTGCCGGGGTCGAACTCGCTCCGCACGGCATTACAGTCGTGGGGGTTGGGCCGGGTGCGGTAGATACTCCAATCAACAAAAGCACGCTTTCTGACCCGGAAAAACAGGCCGCTCTAAATCAGGCCATCCCGATTGGGCGAGTAGCCGAACCGGATGAAATCGCGGGGCTGGTAGCCTGGCTTGCTTCAGATAAAAGCAGTTATGTAACTTCCACTACTTTCTTTATTGACGGCGGGCTTATGCAAAGTAGCCCAGGTCTGTAAAAGACCGTCAGTTCGAGAAATGTGTGTAAACGATTAAGCAGCGGTAAAACCGATCAATAAATTGGCTGTTCTTTGTAGTTAAGTTTATAAGGATGCTATCAAATGAGTTATCTTCCAATTGAAAATTACGGTGTAATCGGTGATTGTCACACGGTGGCACTGGTAGGCAATAACGGATCAATAGATTGGTTGTGTTTTCCCCGCTTCGACTCACCCAGCGTTTTCGGGGCAATCCTTGACGACCAAAAAGGCGGTTTCTTTAAGATTTACCCGCTCGAAGACGATATAACGGTTAAGCAGATGTACCTACCCGATACGAATATTTTAATTACTCGCTTTTTTAGTGAAAAAGGATTGGCCGAGATAGCCGACTTTATGCCGGTCGAAAGCGATACCGAGGAAAGGTGGAATCACCGGGTCATCCGGCGGGTTAGCGTTGTTCATGGCGACTTTCGGTTCAGGATGGAATGTCGTCCGGCCTTCGACTACGCTAGGGCCGATCACACGACGGCCAAGACCGAGAACGGCGTACTTTTCCACTCAAATGATTTAAGCCTGGGCCTGGTGAGCGAGACACCGATCCAAGTAGACGATCAGGGGGCGGTGGCCGAATTTACCCTGCATTCCAACCAGACTACTAATTTTGTCTTGCATCGGGCGGTGTCGGATCATCAGCCGACCGCTTCCCTGAGCGAAAAAGCGGTCGAGGCAGTTTTTCACGAAACGGTACATTTCTGGCGCAACTGGCTGGTCCAATGTACTTACCAGGGCCGCTGGCGTGAGATGGTTTACCGCTCGGCTCTGGTGCTAAAACTCCTGACCTACGCGCCAACCGGAGCTATCGTGGCCGCGCCTACCACCAGCCTGCCGGAAGCGATTGGGGCCGAACGCAACTGGGACTACCGTTATACCTGGATCAGAGATGCCAGCTTTACCTGTTACGCCTTGCTTTCACTGGGTTTCGAGACCGAAGCCGGACGTTTTATGGACTGGGTAGCCGAACGTTGCCAGGAAATTGACCCCTCAAAAGACAAAGGCGGCCTGCAAATAATGTACGGCATTGACGGTCAGCACGACCTGAAAGAGCAGACGCTCGACCACCTGGCCGGTTACAAAAATTCCAGACCGGTGCGAGTCGGCAACGCCGCCCACGAGCAACTGCAACTAGATATTTACGGCGAACTGATGGACGCAGTTTTCCTCTACAACAAATACGGCCAGGTCTTGTCATATAACCAGTGGAATTACCTCGAACAACTGATGGATTGGTTGTGCGAGAACTGGCAGCAGCCAGATGATGGTTTGTGGGAAGTGCGAAGCGGCAGGCAACACTTCGTCTACTCGCGGATGATGACCTGGGTCGCCCTTGACCGCGCCCTTCGCATCGCTGACCAACGTGGCCTCCCCGCCAACACTGAATTGTGGGAACAAACCCGCAATCAAATCTATAAAGAAGTGGTTGCTAAAGGTTGGAACGATAAGCTTAAATCCTTTGTGCAGTATTATGGTAGCGATACTTTAGATGCTTCTAACTTACTAATGCCAATGGTAAAGTTTATGGGGCCAACTGACCCACTCTTTGAAGCAACTCTCGACCGCACGCTGGAACACCTGACCTTTGATAGTTTGGTTTACCGCTATGACCCTTCTTTAGGAGCTGTGGATGGACTAAGTGGGAAAGAAGGCACGTTTAGTTTGTGCAGTTTCTGGTTAGTCGAATGTTTGACTCAGGCCGGGCGACTGAGCGAGGCCCGGCTCAAACTGGAAAAAATGTTTACCTATGCTACTCACCTAAATTTATATGCCGAAGAAATCGGGCGGTCGGGACAGATGCTGGGGAACTATCCCCAGGCGTTTACTCACCTGAGCCTGATCAACGCCGCCATCAATTTGGATGCGGTTCTTAATAAAAAACATCAACGGCCAAACCAGTCTTAAAAATAACGAATTATGTTAAATAACCTTTTAGCGGCTATCCTTCTGTCGGCTGACCAGCCTGGGACAACCGACAGTATCAATAGTACGACTTTCCTGGATACGCTTAAAACCTGGTCGGGCTATCTGGCAACCGGCGTGGAAGCCTGCGCGGCCCTTGTAATCGGGATTGCGGCGGTTGAAGCTTTCTTGGCGGCTATGAGGTTGTTTGTAGTGCGTGACAAACCGCCGGAAGCCAAAGAAACCGTCCGGCTGCGGCTGGGTCGGTGGCTGGCAGTCGCCCTTGAGTTTGGGTTAGCCGCCGACATCTTGCGCACGGCGGTTGCACCTAACTGGAGCGAAATCGGGCAACTGGTGGTGATCGCTTTTTTGCGTACCGCCTTGAATTTCTTTTTGCAGCAAGAGATTGACCGGGCCGCCGCCCGCGAAGCCAACGCCAACCCGCCGGTTTCACCCGAAAACGGGCCAGACACTGCCCTTCCGTCCGACCGCGCCCGCAATTGATCGCACACTACCTAACCCAAATCAAGAGATTAACCCTTTTATTGGTGAATAAATTAAAAAAATGGTAAAAGTAAGCTGCGGTTTGCTGTCTGAAAAATTGTGAAACCCCAGCTTCAACATTCCGTCCAAAAAAGGAGGTGCCTCGCCTTTGCTGCTCAACATTTGAAAATAAGTTCAAATCATGGTAGTCGTCGGGAAATGAGTTGATAAGCCCAATTTCTTGAACGGTATCAACTCACTAGCGGAAGACTACCCAAAGCATAATCTTTGAAAAAATAGCTGAACGGTGAGTGCTTGAGCAAAATCACGTCGCGTCAGAACCATTGAAATGGGAGAGTATTCTTTTCCAGGGCCAAGCTGAAGGAAAATGGATAAAATAATGCAAACGCTCTCCTTATTATAGTTTTGTATTCGGTAGTTGGCCCCCGGAAAAGAATACTCTCCTTCAAGTGCTGCTCCACAAAAGCCTTCCAAAAACAGTTTGTCGAAGGATCACGCTGACCAGACAGAAGGGCTAAAAGCTTTAAAGTACCCGGATCACAATTCCCCTTTGTTTAAAGTGCCAAAAAATGATTAATCAATTTGCCTATTGACAAGTTACCCGTTTATTGATAATCTTAAACCAAGTAAATTGCTACTACCTTTGGTAGCAACATTTTATCAAAATGTATCTGTTGCTTTAGGTAGCTATTTATTCGATCATTAACTGCTTTAGTTCACTTTTAGTATAGTATAACGCGAAATGAGGAATTCAGAAAATTTAGTCACCAATTTAACCGAGCTAATCGAGCTAGACTCAGAAGAGGCGACTGAAGAACTTTCAGATGACCGTTTAATTGGAGAAAATGCCGAATTATTGCAAAATCTGGTTAGTATTGGTCTAACTTTAAGCGAGGCAAAGGTTTATCTCGCCCTGGTTCGCCGGGGTAGCCTGACTGCCGTGGACGCGGTAAAATTAAGCGGTGTACCCAGAGCTAAAATTTATGAGTTGCTGGAAAGCCTGAGTGTCTATGGTTTGTGTTACGAGACACCAGGTAAGAAGAAGAACTATACGGTGGTTAACCCTAAAGAGGGTTTACAACGCCGCATAGCCAGCGCTCGTAAAGAGCTGGAAATGCAAGAGCGGCTCACCTTGCTGGCAGGTGATCAATTGATGCCGCTCTACAATAGCGTTGACCAATCGGTTAGCCTCGTTTCTTCACCGATTCATTTTTTAAGTAACGCCCGGCTAACCGCCAGTGTATACCTGAAATTATTGAACGAAGCCGAGCAGGAAATTTTATTCCTGAGCAAAATACCCTATAACGTTTCTATTCGAGCCAGCCAACCAGCACTCCATGCGGCAGTAGCACGAGGGGTGCGAGTGCGGGTGTTGTGCGAACTTTCAGAATGTCACGACCCCGAAGCGCTGGAATTGATGCTAGAAAACGAAAAGAGAGGGGTTCAACTCGCGGTTGTAGCGGAACTACCAGTTAAGCTGATTATGCGCGACCAACAAGCGGCTTTACTGATTCTGACTGATACCAGTCAGGAAACGCTGAGTACGCAGGTGCAGGGTTCGCAATCTAATGTGCCGCCGGTTTTTAGCGGGATGTTAGTTGAACACGAACCGACAATTTCGCTGCTGCGCGTTTCCTTTGAAAGCTTCTGGCAGCAAGCCAGACCATTAAGAGAAGTTGCAGCACAATTATCAACCCGCCACGCTATTTAACTGCTCATTTGCTGTTCTAATACAAAAGATTAAAGTTTAAGCTGTCGGCAGGGCAGCAAAAAGAATCGTAGAAATTGTTACCTGACTTTGGTTTTATCCGAAAATCGGACTGATTTCAGGCTTATTTTTCTTACCCTGAAAAAGGATTATGCGCCGAGAAGGAAGGGAGAGGAAGAAATTTATGGATAAAGCGACAGCACTTGAGCGGATAAACGAAATAATCGGTACTGTAGAAGGCGTGATTGGGGTGGCGGCCCGGACTTTGGAAGGCAATGCCGAAATTATGGTGAACGCAACTCAGGTATTTCCTACCGCCAGTACTATTAAAGTCCCGGTGCTTTACGAACTATACCGTCAGGCTGAAATGGGCCTGGTAGACCTGAAGCAGCGCATTCCCCTCAAAGCCGAACACCGGGTTAATGGTTCGGGCGTGTTGCAGGATTTGGATTTTGACCTGAATGTAACAGTACGCGACCTGGCTGTCCTGATGACAGTCGTCAGCGACAATACCGCAACCGATATGCTTTTTGAGCTGGTGGGTCGGGACAAAGTATATCAAACTATGCAAGAGCTTGGCCTGGAACAAACCAATGTTGCTATTACCTTGCGCGAGATGATGTATCTCCTGGCTGGCTACGATATTAATGACCCTTCTAAAACTTACGAAGTGGTGCGCCAGCGTTTAACCAGCGCTCGTTCTGAAGATAAGGGCCGGGCCACTGCCGAAACTGACAACGATGTAAGTTCCCCTCTGGATATGGTTCAGCTACTCACACTGATTGCCAAAGCCCAAACTTTAAGCCGGGCAAGTTGTGACGATATGATTGAGATTATGGCCCGGCAAAAATTTAATGAAATTATCCCACTTTATCTGCCTTACGGTACGCGAGTAGCCCACAAAACCGGTTGGATTGTGACGGTACGTGCGGACGTAGGGATTGTGTATGCGCCGGAGCATCCTTATACAGTGGCGCTTATGGCTAAACAGGTGGTTGATGAGATTGAGACCCCTCGCAAGATGGCTGATACTAAACAGAATTTAAGCGGCCCCACTTTTGAACCGCTGGCTGAAAAAGTTTTAGAGGCGATGGAACGGCTGAAAGTACCGGGCGTAGCGGTGGGGCTTTATTACCAGGGTCAGGAATATAGCGTCGGTTTTGGAGTGACTAATATAAACCACCCGCTCCCGGTGGATAACGATACGCTTTTCCAGATTGGCTCGACTACCAAAACCTTTACCGCTACCGCAGCAATGCGTCTGGTGGAAGAAGGCAAACTTGACCTGGATCGCCCTTTGATTGAATATCTGCCGCAGTTCAAGCTGGGCGACGAAAACGCCACTCGCAACGCTACTATGCGGCATCTTTTGACTCATACCGGGGGCTGGGTGGGCGATTATTTTGAAGATTTTGGCATGGGCGAAGATGCGGTCGGGCAGTATGTTACTCACATGGCCGACCTGGAACAATTGACTCCGTTGGGCGAACTCTGGTCTTATAACAATGCCGGATTTAGTCTGGCTGGTCTGGTAATTCAAACTATAGCTGGCAAACCCTACGAAACCGTTATAAAAGAAATGATTTTCGAGCCGCTTGGCCTCAAACATTCTTTCTTCTTTGCCGGAGATGCCATTGTCCACCGGGTCGCAGTAGGTCATTTTGTGACCGAAAAAGAGACCAAAATCGCCGAACCCTGGCCTCTGGCGCGTTCCGCCCACGCCGCCGGAGCAATTATTTCCAGCGCAAAAGACCAGTTGCGCTATGCTCGTTTCCAGATGGGCGATGGCACTAACGGCGAAGGAACGCGCTTACTCAAGCCTGAAACTCTGGCCCTGATGCAAACTCCCCAGGTTACGCTTAGTGGTCACGCCGATGGCATGGGCATAAGCTGGTTTATCAAAGATTTAGGCGGGGTCAAAACGGTATTTCATGGTGGTACTACTAATGGTCAGCTTTCGGCTTTCCTGATGGCTCCTGAGCAGGATTTCGCAATTACCGTCCTGACCAATGCTAACGTCGGTGGTATACTGCACGGCGAAATAGCGAAATGGGCGCTGGAACATTACCTGAAAGCCATAAAGCCTGAACCGGAGCTAATCGAGCTAGAAAAAGAAAAGCTGGCAACCTTTGTGGGCCGCTATCGGTTTGCCCTGTCTGACGTTGAGATAAAACTGGAAGGCGAGCATTTAATCCTTCAGGCTATTCCTAAAGGTGGTTTCCCGGATAAAAGCACCCCTCCGCCCCCCACTCCACCGCCCACCCGCCTGGCTTTCTTTAGCTCGAACCGGGCGCTTATGCTGGATTTCCCGTTTAAGGGACAAGAAATTGAGTTTATAACTGGCCCAGATGGGCAGGTAGCGTGGCTGCGTTATGGTTTACGCATCGGCGCACCTCAGATGGGCGAAAAAGCCGCGTAACCGAACAGGTTATTTAGCAAAAGGAGAAGCTTTCTGGCTGACAAAGGGAAGATTATCTACTTAAACGGCATTTCCAGCGCCGGAAAAAGCAGCGTTGCCAGAGAATTACATCAGCGTCTGAGTGAGCCATATCTCTATACTGGAATTGACGTGTTTATCTGGATGGTGCAAGACCGCTACTGGAATGATGACCCGGCTGGTTTTCTGGTAGTGACTGATGAAGCAGGTTCACATATTCAGGCTGGCCCGGTAGCCGAGCAGCTAGATATTGCTATGTTACATACGATTGCGGCCCTGGCTGCTAACGGCAATAATGTGCTGGTAGATGATGTAATTTTAGCGCCGGAAGCTTTGCAACGCCGGGTAACGCTATTGGCAGAATTTGACCTCTGGTTTATCGGCGTAAAGTGTCCCCTAGAAATAGCCGAACAACGCGAGTTAAGTCGGGGCGACAGGGTACCGGGTCTGGCTAAAGCACAATTCAAGCTGTCCCATCGCCCGGATATTTACGACTTTGAGGTAGATACTTCAAAGTTAAACCCGGTGGAATGTGCCGAAAAAATTCTGACCGAAATTAAAGCGAATTCTGAGCCAAAAGCTTTTAAACAATTACAGAATTATATCTGGTAGAAAAACGCCAATTTTAGAAGCACTTATGCTTAGAGGAGATGAGAATGTCCGAAACCCGCACCCTTACGCTTGGTGATATTTTTGCGATGGATCAAGTTGTGGATGCCCAGATTAGTGCCGATGGCACCCAGATAGCTTTTGCTATTACCCGCGACTATAGCGAACCCGGTTATGAGACGGCGGCGGCAAGCGTCTGGTCGGTTCCGTTCGATGGTTCGGCGGCACCCCGGCGAATGACCTTTGGCCTTCACGCTGACCGCCATCCGCGCTGGAGTCCTGATGGACAAACCCTGGCGTTTCTTTCTGACCGAGAAAAAGCCGATATTTGCCAGATTTATATTTTACCTCTGAATGGTGGGGAGGCCAGTCGCCTGACCAATGTTAAGGGAGGCGTGACCTCGTTCAAATGGAGTCCCGATGGCAAGCAACTGGCTTTTCTCGCGCCCGATGCTGCTGATGAAGCGGAAGAACAACGCCACAAGGTGCGAGACGATGCTGAATATGTAGACCACGATTACAAATTTACCCGGCTTTGGGTGGTAGATTATTCCACAGGTAGCGAAGCAAAGGCAATCACCCCGGCTCAATATCAGGTGCGAGATTTTGCCTGGTACGGTGCTGGCTGGGCCATTTTGAGCAGCGAAACTCCGCTATTAAATGAGATGCGCGGCTGGACTTTACTCAGCCTTCAGGAAAACCATCCTGCCGAAAAGCTGGCCCAGGTAGAGTTTGCTACCCTCGGTCTGAGTGGTTCTAAGGATGGGCGTTCGCTGGCCTGGATTAATAACGGCTGCGACGCACAAACTTCTGCCAACGAATTATGGGTTATTCACCAGGGCAGCACCCCAAAATGTGTGGCCCAGGATTATGCTGGCGGTCTGTATTGGGCAGGTTGGCGGCCTGATGGCGAGTCGCTGCTGGTCATCTCGGTAGATGGCACTCATACCCGTCTAGGGCAGGTCAATCTCAGCGACAGTGACGGCAAAGTAAGTGATATAACTTTGCCGCAAGGGATTGCCGAAACGACAAGCTGGCATTTTCAGGTAAGCGTGAGCGACGATGGACAGCGCCTGGGCTGTGTACTGGAAGCTGGCACACACCCTACCGCAGTATGGGCGGTGGCCCTAAACCAGGAGGCAAAACAACTTTCCTTTTTTAATGCTCATCTGGACGCGGTCAGCCTGGGTAATACCGAAACGGTACGCTGGCAGGCCGAGGATGGGCGCGAAATCGAGGGAGTTTTAATTTATCCGAGTGGCTATGAGCCGGGCAAACGCTATCCTCTGGTAGCCGATATACACGGCGGGCCGACCTGGTACTGGCTGGATCGGTTTATGGCAAGCTGGCACGATTGGGGTCAGTGGCTGGCGGCGAACGGCTATGCCGTGCTGCTGCCTAACCCTAGAGGTAGCGCCGGACGTGGGCGAGAATTTGCCTGGTGTAACCGCCAAAACTGGGGCTTTGGCGATTTTGGCGATGTATTGAGTGGCGTTGATATGCTAATCGAACGCGGTATCGCCGACCCAAATCGGCTTGGTATCGGCGGTTGGAGTTATGGCGGGTTTATGACCGCCTGGGCGATTGGGCATACTAACCGCTTTAAGGCGGCGATAGTTGGGGCGGGCGTAACCAATTTGCTCAGTTTCCAGGCCAGCGATATTTCAAACTGGCTGCCTACTCAGCAGATGCTTACCAATCCCTACACCGACCCGACTGTGTATCTGCGTTCGTCGCCAATAAACTATATTTCCAACGTTACTACCCCAACCCTGATTATACATGGCGCAAGCGATGAACGGGTACGTCTGGGGCAGGGACGAGAGCTATACAACGGCTTGCGCTTCTTAAAGAAGCCCGTCGAAATGGTGGTTTATCCGAGAGAGCCGCATATTCTGGGCGAATTACATCACCAGCGCGATATGTTAGAGCGCGTAGTGAACTGGTTTGACCGTTATCTGAAACCCAGCCAGGATAAATAAATTAGTTTTCAAGCAAAGAGACCAACCGCTACAGGGCAATGAACTGGCTCTGTAGCTAGAGAGGAGACTGGCATCATGTTAGATTTGCTCTTTCGCAAGGCTCGGATTGTGGATGGTACGGGCAATCCCTGGTTTTGGGGTGATGTTGGGATTGAGGGCGACCAGATTACAATGTTGGGCGATTTAAGTGGAGCTTCGGCCCATCGCATCATTGACCTGGATGGCGCAGTACTTGCGCCGGGTTTTATTGACCTCCATTCCCATTCCGATTTCTCGACCGCTATGTTTCCCAGGGCAGAGTCTATGCTCACTCAGGGAATAACTACACAGCTTACCGGGAACTGTGGTTTGTCGCCTTTCCCGGTGGAGCGCGAACGCCTTGATTTGCTGCGCAATTACACTGCTTTTCTCGGTAGTGAAAGTTTGAGCTTCGAATGGCAAAGTGTAAATGGGTTTGCTCGTTACCTGGAAAGCCTGCCCTTATCTTTTAATATTGGGTTTCAGGTCGGGCATGGCTCGCTGCGAATTGCCGCGATGGGTTTTGAGCAACGCGACCCGACCTTATCCGAGTTAGGTACGATGGAAAAGCTTACCGCCCAGGCGATGGAGGAAGGCGCTTTTGGAATTTCAAGTGGCCTGATTTACGCGCCGGGTAGCTACAGCAAAACCTCGGAACTGGTGGCGCTGGCGCAGGTTGCCGGGCGTTACGGCGGTTTTTATTCCAGCCATATCCGGGGAGAAAGTGCAACCTTGCTAACAGCAGTTGAGGAAGCGATAACAATAGGCCGGGAAGCGGGCGTTCCGGTACAACTCAGCCATCACAAGGCTTCTGGTAAAGCTAACTGGGGTCTGGTGAACGATTCGCTACAACTGATTGACCGGGCGCGGGCCACCGGGCAGGATGTACTGGCTGACCAGTATCCCTATACCGCCGGGCAGACTACCCTGACCGCCTTGTTGCCGGTTTGGACATTAGAAGGCGGAGTTGAGGCAATGCGGGCGCGTCTGACCGAACCTGAACAACGCGCCCGGATTTATCAGGCGATGGCTGAGGCTGCCCCTGATACTGGTACAAGCCAGTTTGGATTGGAGACAGTAACAATTATTGGTCTGGTCGAACAGGCTAATCAGCCTTACGAAGGGCTACCCCTGACCGAAATTGCCAGTCAGCGCGAGGAAGACCCGATTGAGACGGTTTTCTATTTGTTACTTTCCGAGTTAAAAGGCCCTTCAATAATAGTTCACACCATGTCTGACGAAGATGTAAAAGAGGTGATGCGTCACCCGGCGGTAGCGGTAGGGACAGACGGCTCAAATGTTAATCCGGGTCTGGGTAATAAAGTTCATCCACGTTTTTACGGAACTTTTCCGCGAGTGCTAGGTAAGTATGTGCGCGAAGAACAGGTTTTAAGGTTGGAAGAAGCCGTTCGTAAAATGACTTCGCTTCCAGCGCAACGCTTGCGGCGCTTTGACCTGGGATTAGTTCGTCCTAATTGTCAGGCTGACCTGGTCATTTTTGATGCTGATAAAATTGAAGACCTGGCAACTTATCAAGCTCCCCATCATTATGCCCAGGGCATCAATTATGTGGTGGTGAACGGTCAAATCGTCATTGAAACAGGACACGATACCGAGGTCAAAGCCGGGCGAATATTGCGTCCTGGGGCAATCAGATAAATCGAAATCGTACTATGGTCATTGATTAATTTTTCAGAAATTTCAGGGTCTAAACCAGGTGAGCTGGTCTACCGCCGACAAGTTCCAGGCGGTCACTAAATCCCTGACCCCACTCATCGCCATAAACACGCTCGACTGCCTGCCCCTTCCAGCCATTATTATTCGATTGGTCGGGGTAGTAGTAGTAATATGAGAAATGAGCAGATTGATGATGGTTGTTATTAGAATTGTTCCTTATACCTCATAACTGAGCGAAAAAGGTGAGAAGGCCCGTAAAACCGCTATCCAATTTATAGAAAGTTGTTATAAAATTAGCAGCATAAACGTGGTTAGCGTAGACAGACCTTTATTTTTACGGGCTTTAGAGCGCTATAGAAACCGCCCGGATAAAACCTGGGGTCTGGTAGATTGTATCTCATTTGTGGTAATGGAAGACCGCAAAATAGAAGCGGCACTAGCTTATGATTTGGATTTTGAGCAAGCTGGCTTCAAAGCACTGATGCGTGAAGTAAAATAAAGTTCTGCACTTACCCATTTAATTTTAACCACCCTTTGCAGTAATTCTAATAGCCAACTAAAGGCGCAACGTGGTAAAATAGGTTGCTATTCAGGATTTTCACTTGCGGCAGGTGAAATTCCGAAAACATTTCCTTTAGCTTTTGAAATTTTGCAAAATTTCAAAAGCTAAAGGGAAAATCAGAATCAAGATAGAGTGACTGGTAAGAAAATAAAAACATGCAAGACGTAACAGATGTAAGAATGGTAGATATTTACGATGTAATAGTGGTCGGGGCAGGACACGCGGGCTGCGAGGCGGCACTGGCGGCGGCGCGAATGGGCAGCAAGACGCTACTGCTGACTATCAATCTGGATAGTGTGGCCCTGATGCCGTGTAATCCCTCGATTGGTGGCCCGGCTAAAGGGCATGTAGTGCGCGAAGTGGACGCGCTGGGCGGTGAAATGGGCCGTAATACTGACCGCACCCTGCTTCAAATTCGGATGCTGAACACCGGGAAAGGCCCGGCAGTCCAGGCACTACGGGCGCAGTGCGATAAAAAACTCTATCAGCTGGCGATGAAAGAAACGCTGGAAAATACCCCTGGCTTGCATTTGCGGCAATCGCAGGTGGAAGAATTAATAATCCGCAAGGATGAGCAAACCGGCAAACTGGAAGTACAGGGAGTGGTTATTGCGAACGGCATGGCTTACGGCGCTAAGACGGTAGTTTTGACCACCGGCACATTCCTCAAGGGCCGGATTATTATGGGCGATTACATTGCCTCGGCAGGACGGGCGGGCGAAGGGCCATCGGTGCAGGTCTCGAATAATTTAGCCGGGCTGGGCTTCCCGTTGCACCGTCTCAAGACTGGCACACCGCCCCGGATTGATGCCCGCACGATTGATTTTTCCAAAACTTCGATTCAGCAGGGCAGCCGCACGCCGCTTTATTTCGCCCATAGCTATGCGGAAGATGACCGGGTCGAGCCACTCAAGCCGCCCGCCATCCCCAAAATTTTCCCTGAACCGCAACTGGATGGCTGGCGACCACAATTGCCTTGCTATCTGGTGCATACTACGCCCAAAACGGGTGAGATTATTCGGGCAAATCTGCATCGCGCCCCGATGTTTACGGGCGTAATCGAGGGAGTCGGGCCGCGCTATTGCCCTTCGATTGAAGATAAGGTGGTTCGCTTTGCCGAAAAAGAATCGCACCAGCTATTTTTAGAGCCGGAGGGCTGGCTAACTAACGAAGTTTACGTGCAGGGAGCAAACACCAGTCTCCCCGCCGATGTCCAACTAGGGCTGATTCACTCTATTCCGGGACTGGAAAAGGCCGAGATTATGCGGTTTGGCTACGCCGTAGAATACGATGCCGTGCCTTCGACTGAAATTCGTGCCAGCATGGAGACCAAGCGCATCAGCAATTTGTTCCTGGCAGGGCAAATCAACGGCACGAGCGGTTATGAAGAAGCGGCGGGTCAGGGTATTATGGCGGGAATAAACGCCGCGCTGCGGGTACAGGGCAAGCAGCCCTTTATTTTGAAGCGGGAACAGGCTTACATCGCGGTAATGGTAGACGATTTGACCACCAAAGAAATTAAAGAGCCGTACCGCCTTATGACCAGTCGGGCCGAATATCGCTTGCTACTACGGAACGATAACGCCGATTTGCGACTGACTCAGTTGGGCTACGAACTGGGTCTGATTTCGCGAGAACGCTATATGGCAGTCGAAAACAAGCGCGACCAGATAGAGCATTACCTGAAAAAGCTGGATGGTCTGACCCTGACCCCTTCGGTAGAGCGCAACACCGAACTGGCCAGGGCGGGTTTGCCGACCATTTCTCACACCCTGCGGGCCAGCGATTATTTTCGTCGCCCCGATGTAAGCCGGAGCGCGCTGGACGTATTGCTCAAGGAAGAAGTCTCCGTAGAAATTGGCGAACAGCTTGAGATTGAAGGCAAGTACTCAATTTACATCGGCAAGCAAGAGCAATCGGTGGCCCGGATGCGTCGTTTGGAAGATGCCCGCCTGCCCGAAAATCTGGATTACGAGGCCATTAGTGGTTTGCGTAAAGAAGCCCGCATGAAACTGGTGCAATTCAAGCCGTCCACCATCGGGCAAGCCTCGCGCCTGTCCGGGGTCAACCCGGCGGATATTGCGGTGCTGCTAGTGCATCTGCAACGCCTGAACGGACGACACCGCGAACTTGAATTAGTGACGATTGAGGAGTAGTTTTGAATTTTGAATTTTGAATTTGAGTTAAAATGCGGAACACAGATGAACACAGAGTACCACAGATGAACACAGAGTACCACAGATGAACACAGATGGATTTAAAGCCTTAAAATCTCCGTGTCTCCGTGTCTCCGTGGTGAATTTTTGAACTTGGAACTTGATTTACGATGGCTTCGATAGATAAACTGCGTCGGTTGGATTATATTTTGCCAGGGGTGCTGGCGATTATGCCAGCGCTCGATTTGTTGGTGGGCTTGAGCAAGGGCTATCCGACTCAGGCGACACCGCTTTCGCTGCTTAGTCTCCTGGTTGGTCTGTATCTGGCGAACGCTTTGCGCCATCTGCCCGCTAAATCAGAGCCAAACGAGATAGCGTACTCGCCCTTTTATGAGCCGCAAGAACTGGAAGAGGATTCCGAGCAGCGCGAGATGGTAGCGGCGAACGCCCGCTTGAACCGAACGCTGGGAGCAGGGCTGGTTTTTTTCGGGGCGGCGCTTAATTTGTTCTGGATAATGAGTATCGTCGCTGCCAGGTTACGCTTCGAGCCGGAAAGCGTTCGCACCGATACCGGGCGCTTGGTCGAAGCCGGAATCGTGCTACTTTTTACCCTGATGATGCTGGCAATTATATTTGCCGGAGTGAAAATTTATCAGGCCGGAAGAACGCAGGAGTGAGGGAGAAGGAGAAGGAACGAGAAATATAATGCTCAGGTGTAGAGGCAATTGCTGTTACACTTGAGCATTTTTATTTGAAAATATGCGGAAAATCTATTGCAACTTATCAAACCTCCCATTATAATTAAGTGTGGAAATTAAATAACTCCTGTATAAACAACCACGCTGGTGGATATTCGAAGACGCATCATCAAACCTGTGACTGCCTGTATAGTCGAGTTCATTTTGCAGATGTTTGGGCTGGAAGTCAAGCGTTAAAAACATAGTATACTTCTACTTGAAGTTGCACAAGCTAAACTAAGGAGAGACAATCTTGAAAATTCTGAGTAAGTTCTATCTGGCACTGGTGTTATTAGTAGCTACCGCCCTGATGCTCGCGGCCTGTGGCGATGCGGCCACCAGTACTCCCGCCCCGGTCGCAACCACCACCAAAGCAACAACGGCGGCGGCTACTACTAGCGCTCCGACCACCGCTCCTGCTACCACTGCCGCACCAACTATCGCACCAGCAACTACCGCTCCTGCTACCACTGTCGCGCCGACTACTGCTAAAGCGACTACCGTTGCTGCCACTACTGCGGCTGCTACTACCGCCGCTACTTCTGGTAGTAATACGGTGAGCGGGTTGGGAGTCACCATGACTTTCCCGGCGGGTTGGAATACTACCGTACAGGATAAGGACAATGAGGGTGTGTTAAGCGGCACCAATCCAGACGGTAGCTACATCAGCATCTATCGCTTCACTCAGGGTGATGCCGTGAAGGGCGATTTGATGACCCGCGCCAACAATTTGCTCG
This sequence comes from Chloroflexia bacterium, assembly GCA_038209275.1. Taxonomy (GTDB): domain Bacteria; phylum Chloroflexota; class Chloroflexia; order Chloroheliales; family Chloroheliaceae; genus L227-5C. The sequence continues at coordinate 27,312 of JBBQXW010000028.1, forward strand.
ATAACCTGAAAACTTCTTATCCCGACCTGAAAGTATTGGAAAAACCTACCCAGGTAAGCAGCGATACCGCTCGGCTTGGTATCGAATTTACCGACAAGAAAACCAGTAAGGTGAATACTGAGATTGTGCTGGTAATTGACGATGAGACCCTTAAAGGGACTTATCTGGTGGAAGCCGGGGCGGAAAAGGCTAAATTTAATAAGGCTAAAGATGTCCTGGTCTCCATTTTGAACACCATTAAAACCAACCCGGCGGCAGTCAAGACCCAACCGGCGGCAACAGCCGCCAGTGGTGCAGGTAATGTAGTCAAAGCTTTGGGTATTAACCTGACTTTCCCGGCGGAATGGCAAACCCAGATTAACGATAAAGCGGGTGAAGGTTCAATTCTGAGCGTCAGTCCTGAAGGCAGCTACATCAATATCTTCCGCTTTACCACCGGGGCGCTGGTAAAAGGTAGCCTGACAGACCGAGCCAGCGCGGTAGTAGATTACCTCAAAAGCCTGTATCCCGACCTGACGGTAATTGAGCAGCCGAATGCAATCAGTAGCGACACCGCCCGCTTTAGCGCCCAGTTTACTGACCCGACCAAGAAAAACAGTAATGTTGAAGTAGTGCTGGTAATTGACGATGAGAGCCTTAAAGCCACTTACGTGGTAGAAGCCGGAGCGGACAAAACCAAATTTGACGGACAGCTAAGTATATTGCTGGGCATCCTGAATACCCTCAAAACTAGCTAAACCAGTAACCCCGTTCGTTTAGCCCTGAGTGCTTTAGCGTTATCCTTAACAATCCCCTGGCTTTAGCTATGGGGGATACGTGGCGAAGCCACCCAATAAATCTTTAGAGAAAAATGGCTCTTTTCCCTAAAAGTACCGATATTGATAATATGAGAAAAAGTTTCAAGTACCGCCTGTACCCCGGCAAGAAACAATTGCATAACCTTGAATACACTTTGGAAGAATGTCGCTGGCTGTTCAATGAAACTTTGGGCTATCGTAAAAATGCCTGGGAAACCGAGCAGCGTAATGCCAACTGGTATGAGACCAAAGGGCGTATCCCACTGCTTAAAGAGCAAAGGCCATCGCTTAAACAGCTACATTCCCAAGTCCTGCAAAATGTAACCGAGCGGGTAGATTTGGGGATGCAAGCTTTTTTCCGTAGGGTTAAGGCGGGTGAAAAAGAAGCGGGCTATCCCCGTTTTAAGGGTTTTGGACGTTACGATAGTTTCATCTATACTCAAACAGGCTTTAAGCTGGATGGCACTTGCTCTAAACTGGAACTCTCTAAAATTGGTAAGGTCAAGCTGGTGCTGCATCGCCCGATAGAGGGTGTGGTTAAAACCGTAACAGTTACCCGTTCGGCTACGGGCAAATGGTACGCTTGTTTCTCTTGTGAAGTTGAGCCGAAACGCTTGCCCGAAAATAAACAGGCAGTCGGGATTGATGTCGGGCTGAAAACCTTTGCCAGCCTGAGTGACGGTCAAGCGACTAGCAACCCCCGCTTCTTTCGCCGTGAAGAAAAAGCCCTGGCTAAAGTTCAGCGCAAGCTCTCTAAAACTGAGAAGGGTACTAGAGAACGGGGGCGGCGTAGAAAGCAGGTTGCGCGGGTGCATGAGCGAACCCGCTTCAAACGAGCGGATTTCTCGCAGCAACATTCGCGCCGGGTAGTCAATCAGTTTGGTATTATCTGTGTGGAAGATTTGAATATCAATCGGCTGAACCAACTTCACACCCTTGCCAAAAGCATTATGGATGCGGCGTGGTCGGGCTTTTTCACTATGATACGAGCCAAAGCGGCACCCAAAGGGTACCCGGCTGGGCGTGTGTTCATTGCGGTAAATCCGGCCTATACTTCGCAAACTTGCTCTCGTTGCCATGTCCGGCTTTTGAATAAGCTGACTTTGGCCGATAGGATATTCGATTGTCCTGAGTGTGGTTTGCATATTGACCGTGACCTTAATGCTGCCTTAAACATACTTGCTTTGGGATTACAAAGCATCGGTAATCAATCCGTAGCTGCCCCGGCCGCAAGGCCAGGGGAGTAGTCACTCTGGATGAAAGCGTTTATTGGGAGAAGTATCAACGGGAGCTTAAAAAATGGCCTTACCAGCACGGACAGTAGCTAAAATAGATAAAGAGAGCTTTTACACGGTAGAAGAATTTGAGCAACTGCCTGAGTTTGGCGAACGCTACGATTTAGTGGAAGGAAAGCTGGTTAAACGACCTATGCCCGGTGGTGAACACGGCTATATAGCCGACCTCATACGCGATGCTATCAAGCTTTACGACCCGCAAAAGAAGTTCGGGTACTCATTGCAAGAGGTTAGCGTGCGACTAGGGCCACGCAGCGCCCCAACCCCGGACATTAGTTATTGGAAGGCTGAACGAAAAGTGAAGCCGATTAAAGAGGCTATGCCGATGCCAGATTTAGCCATTGAAATTCACTCGCCCGGCGATACTGTCAGTCCGTCAGCCCTCCAAAGCGCAATGTTGAAAGTTCATCGGCTGGTTAGCGCCGGAGTACCTATCGTTTGGGCAGTTAATTCAGCCTTAAAAACGGTGGAAATCTATCACGCCGGACAACCCGACCATCCGGCGTTTACTTTGAGTTCAGATGATGAGCTTGATGGCGAAGATGTAATCCCCGGCTTCAAGCTGAAGGTAGACGAATTGTTCGATAGCTAGATGAAAGTGAAAAAATGGGAGATGAATTAGAGCCGGAACATCCGGCGGAAACGGCTGTGCCGGATGTTCCGGCAGACTACAAGCCCTTGTTTCGGAGTAGTCCGTTTCTGGATATGGTTGGGCCGTTTTATTATCGCGAGGAAGGCGATAGTTTTGTGATTGCTATCCGCATTTTGCCACAGCACGCCAATGCACGTGGAGTAGCGCACGGCGGCTTATTGATGACGATGGCGGATATTGCGCTCGGCTACGTGGCTTCGCACTCCGAAGACCCGCGTGTTCCCCTAATAACTACCAACCTGACGGCGGATTTTGCCAGCAGCGCTAAAATCGGGGATTGGGTGGAAGCCAGAGTGGACATTCAAAAAGTGGGGCGGCGGGTGGCCTTTGCCAACGCTTATCTATCGGTGGGCGATGAGCGCATCGTGCGGGCCAGTGCCGTCTTTGTTACGGTACGCAAAGAGTAAAGTGAAAGTTTTAAGCTTGATATTATTCAAACAAACCTCTGTGGGAGCGAGCTTCTGCTCGCGATTTCCTCTTCCTTAATCCGAAATCGCGAGCAGAAGCTCGCTCCCACAGCAAAGTAAATTTAGCTTTATTTGAATGGTGTGGGGTTTAGGTCTTTTTAAGTTTACCTGACGGCACTGCTGGTGTGTAAATCTTGTAACAGGCGGTTGACGCTTTCTACGCCGGGGGCGGCGGAACATTCGCTGTAGACCGCTTTGGCATTGGCAAGCAAGCCCATTGCCCGCCCGCGCTGCCCCAGTCGCCCGGTGCTGCCCTTTTGTACTTTTTCTAGCAAGCTTCGTCCATAAAGATGCAGCGCCAGGGCCAGCGAAAGCCGTTGCTTGAGTTCGTCGGCGCGTTGAATGGCTTGCTTGAAAGCGGTTTCCGCCTCGCTCCAATTTCCAGCCAGACTCAAAATTCGCCCGTGCAGAGCCAGAAAGCGGGCTTCCAGGCTGGGTTTGACTTCGTGGACGCTGGCGAGTATTTCTTCGCTGCGGTCAGCTAAACGCTGGTAAGCTTCAATCAAATCCAGTGGACGAATATCGCTTGCATCCAGTTCCACTTCGCGGGCTTCCAGGTTGGCTATCGCCAGCTCAAGCTCAATCCGATCCAGGTTGAGGGCCGTTTCGCCCAATTGTCCGCCGATACGCGAGCGTGCCTGAGCCAGCAATTGCTCGGCTTCTTCCAATCGTCCCTGTCGCAGCCGTAACGCGGCAGCCAATCGTTCTAGTTCAACCAGAATTAAGTTGTTATCGGTATTTTCGGCTATCTCGCGGCCTGCATTAATAAAAAATTCGCTCTCTTCCAAACGACCCATTTCCAAACAAATTGTCCCGACCTGGTATTGAGCATCGGGCAGAAGCAACTGGTCGGACATTTCCTGAATCAGCCGCAAATGCAAGCGGGCCTGTTCATAGGCTTCTGCCAGACGGCCCAGTTGTTCATAAAGTAAATCCAGCCCTTTGTAGGCAACCGCCTGGGGACGCGGCAATTCGGCCTTGCCCGCTATTTCTAGCGAACGCAAGAAATAGCTTTCGCAGCTCTCAAAATCGCCTTCGATTTCGCAAATCAGGCCCATATTATAGAGCGCCGCCGCGACCAAATCGGGCAACCCGGTGTGTTCGGCTACTTCGAGTGCTTGTCGGTAATAGTGGGTCGCGTTCGGCGTGTCGTTTTTGTACTGGTAGCAACCCCCAAGAACCCGCAGCGCCTCCGATTGTAGCCATTCCAGTTCTAATTTACGGGCCATATTTAAGCCACGTTCGCCGAGCATAATCGCTTCGTCCAGTTCGCCTTTGCTCCAACCCACGTTTACTGCTTCCACCACATCGGCTTCTGCCAGTACCCCTTCGTATTGGGTTAGCTGGCCCAACATTCGCGCTCGTTCCAAAGCCTGGGTCATTTCGGCCTGTTTGCCTTGTCGGTAATAAATACGGGCCAACCGAATATAAATTTTGGCCGCTTCTTTTGAATCCTGTTCGGCTATTCCGGCTTTTGCCATTAGCTTGAGCGCCTGATGCGCTATTGCGATTGCTTCCTCAAACCGGGCTTTATTGAAACAGACCTGTATCTCAACCACCAGCAAACTGGCGATAGCACGGGCTTTGGCCTGCGGGTCTTTAACAGCGGCGGCATCGGCTTGTCCGGCCCAACATTCTTCCAGTGCTTCATCGTGATTCATTCTGCTGGCAAGGTGCGCAGCGATGGCCCGATGGAGGCTGGCGCGTTGAAAAGAGTCGGTTTCCAGTAGCAAAGCCGCCCGTGCCTGATATGCTTCAATAGCCTGGGCCTCTATCTTGAGCTTATCGCTGTGCCGAGTACGATTGCGGGCCAGCCGTTGTACCAGCGCCGGAGGCGTGCGTAAAAGCTCATCCAGCGCCGCAATTGCTGCCGACGGCGTAGGGCGCTGTTCTGGCTGGAAAGAAATCAGGCTGGTCAATAGCTTGTTCAACAGTTCATTTTCAGCCAGCGAATCGGGCAGTTCTAATCCTTTTGCGCCGGGGAGTCGTCCGCTCAGGCTTTCGTGCAGAATAACCCCCACCGAATACATATCGCTGCCGGGAGTTGGCATCGCACCCAGGGCCAGTTCGGGGGCGCGGTAGGCGGGACTACCAATTGGTATGGCGTGTAAAGCACTTCGCAAGCGCGGATCTTCGGGCATACTGGCGAGGCGGGCCAGACGAGCCAGACCGCTATCGAGCAGCACTACCCGTTCATGAAACCAGATATTTTCGGGGCAAAGGTCGCCGTGCGCTATATTAGAGGCGTGCAGTACACTGAGGGCTTCCAAAAATGAGCGGGCCGACCATAAGATGCGTTCCAGCCCTTCTTGCTGCATAGCCTGCTCCGGCAACGAGCTTAACAGACGGCGCAAGCTGTTTCCTTCGACGTATTCCACCGCCATATAAAAATCAAGCTCGTCCAGGTCAGTCTCGAAGACCTGCACCAGCGAGGAATCGCGCACCGACAATAGTCGCGCCCATTCGTGCAAAACTGCCGCCGCCGCTTCTTTATTTGAGCAGCCAATATGCTTGATGATAACAGGTCGGTTGTGCTGCAAATCAATTGCGGTGAAAGATTGTCCGATTGTTCCTTGTTGGATTACCGCTCCTGGTTTGTACCGCTCTAAAAAATCGCTCATTTAAGCTTTGTCCCCGGTCTTTAATGCCAAACCCTAAAACCCTTTTTACTATGAGAGGGTCTCTAGCCATTTGCTCGTTGGCTTTCTGGATTGAGTTTAATTATAGCATAGCTGTGAAAAAAAGAGTATTGCTTTAGTACGAACTCTTACCCCATTTTCGGCCTTTTCTGATTCCTGTTTTGACGAAAATTTTGCAAATTTTTTCGGCATAAAAGTTTTTCTAGTCAGGAGGGAATTTTTGCAAAATTCCCTCCCAATAATAATACTTCGATTTCTTGCTTGACGCTATGCGCTATCATACACATTGGGTACTCTTTTTTGTTGTAGTTTCTGGTCTTTAATTTTTATTTTTTGCAAAAAATAAAAATTAAAGACCAAAAACTACAAGCTTATTCCAGTAGGGGTTTGATTTATCAAACCCGGTTAATTAAGGAGAAGAAAAGCAATGAAAGCGATAGTGGTAGATGCGCCGGGCGGCCCGGAAGTGATGAAGGTGGGCGAGATAGCCGAGCCGGTGGCTGGCCCAGACGATTTGTTGGTACGGGTGCGGGCGACTGCCCTCAATCGGGCCGACATTTTGCAACGGCGTGGCATGTATCCACCGCCACCAGGCGCACCGGCTACGTTAGGGCTGGAAATGGCGGGCGAAGTGGAGGCAATCGGGGTACATTGTAGCGGCTGGCAGGTGGGCGAACGAGTGATGGCGCTATTGAGTGGCGGCGGCTATGCTGAAAAAGTAGTCATTCCAGCGGCAATGGCGGTGCGCGTGCCGGAGAATATGTCGTTCGAGGAAGCGGGCGCGACCCCCGAAGCTTTTTTGACGGCTTACCTGAACTTGTTTATGCTCGGCGAACTGGCGGCGGGGCAAGCGGTATTGGTACACGCAGGCGGCAGTGGGGTTGGGACTGCCGCGATTCAACTGGCTAAAGCGGCGGGCGCAACGGTCTTTACTACGGTTGGCTCGGCGGATAAAGCGGCCCGCTGCCGCGAACTCGGCGCAGACTTTGCGATTAATTACAAAGAGACCCAATTCGCCGATGAAATTCAGGCCAAAACCAACGGGCGTGGCGTAAATCTAATTCTCGATTTTATCGGCGCACCTTATTATGAAAGCAATGTGGCGGCGCTGGCTCTGGAAGGGCGGTTGGTACTTATCGGACAACTTGGCGGCGGCAAAATTCAGGCTGACCTGGGCCTTATCATGCGAAAGCGTTTGCACATCACCGGCACGACTTTGCGAAGCCAATCGCTTGAGCGCAAAATCGAAATTACCCGTCGGTTCTGCGATTTTGGCCTCGCTGGTCTTGCCGACGGCAGCTTAAAATCCATCGTAGATAAAGTTTTTCCCCTAACCGAAGCCGCCGAAGCCCATAAATACATGGAGGAAGGCCGCAACTTCGGCAAAATTGTCCTGAAAGTTTAAGTTATCAAATAAGATTTCACCACAGAGGCACGGAGAAACACGGAGAAAACTTTAAATAAGATTTCACCACGGAGGCACGGAGAAACACGGAGTTAAATTTAATTTTTAAGATGTCTCCGTATTTCTCCGTGTCTCTGTGTCTCTGTGGTGCATTTTGAATTAAAGCAGTTTGTTGCTGACCAGAAAAGCCAGGATGCGCTCGGCCATTTCGTCCGGCGAACCCTCGAAGATGTTGCCCTTTTTGTCGCCGCCCGTTACGGCTAGTATAGCGTCAATTCGGCTGAAATAAGGCAAGCTGTCGCTGGGGCGTGGCAATTTCTTGGGGCGGGGGCGGGGCGGTATCAAAGCTACCTGTCGTACTTTGACGGGCGTTGCCTCGGCAGTTTTTAATTCTACCGCTTTTCGCAACGCCGCCAGATACGCAGGCATTGCCGGATAACGTGCCTCAAGGCTGCCCTCTGCCAGCGTCACTACGGCGGGTAAGACGCAAGCTACCGCTTCGCGTTCGCCTCGTTCCAGTTTACGCTCGGCGTAAAGCTGCCCTTCGAGGCGTATTTCCAGTTGGGCCACGTTGCAGATTTGCGGCAAATTCAAATAGGCCGCCAGCGCCGGGCCAATCACATCCGAATTGCCTTCCGAACCAACCGCGCCGCCCAGCACCAAATCAAACCCGCCATCCTTAATTGCTCCGGCTAATAGCTGCGCCTGGGCCATTTCCGGCGTTCCAGCCTCGTCAAAACCGCTTCCCCATAGTCGTATTACTTCGTTCGCTCCGCCCGCGTACAAACTCTTCAGCAATTTCTCTGCCCCCGGCGGTGCAACACAAAACGCCACTACCTGCCCTGCCGAAGAACTTTCGGCCAACCGCACGGCCTGTTCCAGCGCGCTCAAATCGGCCCGGCCCAGCTTATACAGCAATCGCTCCCCATCCAATCGCCCGCGTTCCGCCACCAACTCCACCGTCGCCGGGTCGGGCGCATATCGCGCAAATACCGCTATCCTCATCTTAACTTTTCTTTCAATAATTTAATTCACCACGGAGGCACGGAGACACGGAGAAATACGGAGTTAAATTCAATTCTTAAAAACCTCTGCGTCCTCTGTGTCCTCTGTGGTTAAAACTATTCCAGTGTTTTTTTCAGCTTCTCGATGCAGCGCAAAATTTCTTCGCGGTTCCTGGCGCTCTTAATCCATTGGGGCAGGCGGCTGGCAAGCGTCTTGTTTACATAAGTAGAAGGATTGGATTGCCTGAGCGCTCCAAGATTGCTCTCCCGTATTTCAGCCCGGACAAAATTTTCCAGAAAATCCAGATGTTCCAGGTTGTACACCCACAGCGTTTCGCCGCAGCAAGACATTTCCAGCCACAAAACTATTTCAAGCGGATGCGTGGTGGGCCGGGGCGTGTAGCCCGCCGAATTTACTGAATAATCCTTCGTAAAGCCGCACTGCCCGCAAGCTATCCGCCGAAAAACTGCTCTCGTGGATGTTTGGCTAGTGACATTAAACATTGTAGTTTGCTTATCGCAGCGCGGGCAATGCACCAGAAAATTATCTTCAAAAGCGTATATCGCTCGTCCGTCGTCCTTAAATCGGTGTGCCATAACGTTTTCTTTTCTTGTACCTATTCAGTCTGCCACCACTGTCATCCTGACGCAGGAAAGGTCTTAATCCAGAAGCGTCAACCTAAGCTTTTTCCGCGGATTAGTAATTGGTGAGAATCGCCCTGTGGGTATTCCAGGGCGATTCTCACCAAGTACTAATTTGAAGCCCAGAAGCTTAACTTGACCATATCAGTTATATAAAGCTTCCTCTCCTAAATTCTCCGTGTCTCCGTGCCTCCGTGGTGAATCTTGGTCTTCCAACTCAAAATTCAAAACTCAAAATTCAAAATTTCTTCAAGCTTGCCGGAAGGCCACGCCGTAGCCACCTTGCGGGTAGCTCCATTTGATTGCCTGGTTGCCGCAAGCGACGTAGCAAGTGCCGCACTCGAAGCAGTTGTCGTAGACGAACAGCATTTCGCCGTTCACGATATTAAACAGATTGGCCGGGCAAACGTAGACGCAAGCGGTGGTGTCGCAGGTTTTGCAGACTTCGGTATCCAGCGTAATATGCGGCTCTTTGTGAATGTTGAACCGCACGGTGTCTACCTTCTCCTGAATGATTACTTTTGCGCCGCCGACGCTCTCGCTGTTCCCTTCGCGGCCCTGGATGGCTTCACCGCTCAGTTCATGACCGTTTCGTTTGATGAAATCGCGAATCAAATTTACCATAGCAGCGACCTTCCCCCTTCGTAAGCATCCTTGAGCGCCGTCCTGATTGAAAGCTTGCCACTTCGGAACTCTTTCCAGATAGTCGGCAAAACTTTTTGTTTGGGTCGCCCGTCCGAGCTAAACAAATCTTCGGCAATCCGGCAAATCATGTCCGGGTAGACGTTTTGCAGCCGGGGATTATTTACAAATTCCGGCGCATGCTTAAACTTCTTCAAATCTTTCAGCACAAAATCCTGCTCAAGGCGGCGCTGATACGAAGCCAGTTGCTCCGCCCCGAAATTCCCGGCCTTATGCGCCTCAATTGCGGCTTTTGCTGCCGCTGCCCCGCTTGCCATCGCGTAGTTCATCCCTTCCAGAAATAACCCGGTAGCAAAGACAAAACCCGCCGCGTCCCCGGCAACCATCATTCCGCCCGTGTAGAGTTTTGGCATCATGCCCATTCCGGCTTCGGGTATCATATGCCCGCTATACTCTTTTACCACGCCATCGCGCACCAGTGGCGCAACGTTCGGATGACGCTTGAACTGTTCCAACAAATCGTAAGCTTTGACCCGCTTCTCGGATAAATCCTTTATTTGCGCGACCACACCGATAGACAAACTATCGCGATTGGTGTAGAGAAAGCCGCCGCCGAACACGTCGCCCGAAGCATGGCCTACATACTCATTGGTTATGCCCTCGTCGCCAGTAAGCTGGAAACGGTCTTCCAGTACCTTGCGGTCAAGCGCGATTACTTCTTTCACGCCCAGCGTCAATTCATCGCCCCGGAATTCGCGTTGCAGCCCGGCTTTCTTCGCCAGAAAACTGTTCACGCCGTCGCAAGCAATCACCACATCGGCATAAATATCGCCATCCTCGCGCCGGGTACGCACTCCCACTACCCGCCGCGCTGTTGGCCCGGCGCTATCGCCTCCGCCTGGCCCTTCGTAAAGCAAATCGTCCACTACCGTTGCCGGAATAAGCAACGCGCCCGCTTCTTCAGCCTTCCCCGCCAGCCAGCGGTCAAATTTAGGGCGTAGCACCGTAAAGCCGTTGTAGGGGGCTTTGGCAAAATTATTGGTTTTGAAATCAATCGAGACCGCCGACTCCGGCGACATAATTGTAATTATCCGCCGGGTCAAAAAGCGCTCAACTGGGGCTTCTTCCCAGAAGTGCGGTATTAATTCATCGAGAAATTTAGTATTATAGAGCGCGCCGCCGCTCACGTTCTTCGAGCCGGGGTACTCGCCGCGCTCAATCAACGCTACCGATAGCCCGGCCCGTGCCGCTACCAGTGCCGCGATATTCCCGGCTGGCCCTGCTCCTACCACGATTACATCAAACTTTACTTTGGCTGTACTCATAATTTATTTATTCGTTTCTTTCTTATGTAATTCTTTTTCTTTATTGTTCAAAACCAGCCCGGTCAGGTCAACCATGATAACACGCTCTTTTCGGTCATAATTGACGTATTTACCCACGCTGTAACATTTTCTCCGTTTCATTTGCTGTCTCCACCAACTCAGCCTTTTCGCTTTGCCGAAGCTGGTGCAGTTTTTTAATCAGGCCCGGCACAACTTCATGCACATTACCCACTACCCCAATATCCGCCAGCGAAAACATCGGGGCGTTTCGGTCACTATTGATGACTACAATAGTGCGGGCATCTTTCATGCCAGTGACGTGCTGGCTCGCTCCGCTCGTGCCGCAACTTACGAACAGGCGC
>JBBQXW010000029.1:0-38526 GCA_038209275.1 Chloroflexia bacterium
ATTTAGAAATTGTCTCAATAGCCAGGGGTGGAGAGAAAGATGAACCAAAAAGATTTAGTAAATGAGCTTTTGGAAATTTTTGGGCCGGACGCGGTGCTATATACCCCCGAAGATTTGATGGTTTATGAATATGATTTTTCGATAGATTCAAACTTGCCCGAAGCGGTGGTTACACCAAGCAATACCGCGCAAATTTCAAAGCTAATGGCGTTGGCGGCGCGTGAGAATGTGCCAGTAGTGCCACGCGGCGCGGGAACGGGCTTGAGCGGTGGCGCGATTGCGGTACGCGGCGGGGTAGTAGTTTCGATGGCGCGTATGAAAAAGTTGCTGCACTTCGACCAGACCAACCGTTACGCCACGGTGCAGCCGGGCCATGTCAATTTAGACCTCAGCACCGAAATTGCGCCAAGTGGCTACTTTTTTGCGCCCGACCCTGCCAGCCAGAAAGCCAGTCAAATTGGCGGTAACATTGCCCTGAATTCGGGTGGCCCGCACTGTCTGGCGCACGGCACAACCACCAACCATGTTTACGGGCTGGAAGTAGTGCTGCCCGGCGGCGAAGTTGTCCAGATGGGTAGCCCCGCCCCCGACCATCCCGGCTACGACCTGACCGGCTTTAATGTCGGCAGCGAAGGCACGCTCGGCATTATCACCGAGGCAACGGTGAAGGTAATGAAATCGCCCGAAGCGGTGCGGACTTTCCTGGCCCTTTTCAATGATATAGAATCCGCCAGCGCCGCCGTGTCTGCGGTTATCGGCAACGGCATTATTCCGGCAGCCCTCGAAATGCTCGACCAGATTTGCGTCCGCATCGTCGAGGCAGGCTTGCAGGCTGGGTATCCGCCCGAAGCCGGGGCGTTGCTTTTAATCGAAATTGATGGCCTGAAAGAAAGTCTGGACGAACTCAACGAAAATATTGTCCAGATTTGCCGTGACAATGGCGCGTTCGACATCCGAACTGCCGCCACCGAAGAAGCCCGGATGAAGCTTTGGGCCGGGCGCAAAGGGGCGGCGGGCGCGTTCGGACGGATTGCACCCAATTTCTATTTGCACGATGGAGTCGTGCCGCGCTCGAAATTGCCCGAAGTGCTAAGGCGCATCGGCGAGTTCGGCAAGGAATATGATTTAGTGGTTGCCAATATCTTCCACGCTGGCGACGGCAATTTGCACCCCAACATCGTCTTTGATGCTCGCGTTCCCGGCGTGATGGAACGAGTTATCGAGTGCGGCGAGAAAATTCTGCATCTGTGCGTCGAAGTGGGCGGCACCATCAGTGGCGAACACGGCATTGGCACCGAAAAGCAGGAATATATGAGCTGGCTTTTCAACGAGGATGATTTAGAGGTAATGCGCCGGGTCAAGCACGTCTTCAACCCGGACGAACTGGTCAATCCCTGGAAAGTCTTTCCAACCAAAAAATCCTGCGGCGAAATTTCGCTTAAAATGCGCCTGATGAAAAGCAAACCCGGCATGGAAGATGCCTGGATTTAACCCAATAATCTTGAAATAAAATTCGGTGAGCGCGAACTGAAGTTCGCGCTCACCGAATTTTATTTCAAGATAAAAATCTAGTTACTTGGTGGGCTAAGTACCGCCACAATCAGCGTTTCTTCTGGGCCGGGTTTGCCAGCAGCAACAAAAGCTTTGTAATCAGCATCGGTTTGGGACTTCGGCCCAACAAAAGTTACACTTAGTTTGTATTTAGCAGCAGTTATTTGCAAATTACCCGAAGAACTACCACCTGAAAAAACACTCGAATTAACATCTTTGTTGTCGCCAAACGGGTCATAGGCTTTCTTGAACCCGTCGGTAATCGTTTCAAGCTTATCGCTACTGAGGTAATAAACCGTAATCTGGTTGCCGACTTTACCCGGCGAGCTATCCAGCCGCTTTGCACCCGCATAAACTTTCAACACGCTCTCGTCTACGGTTAACGCGCTGCTGGAAGCGGGCGTAGTGGCTGCCGCCGTCGTGGTGGTAGCACCGGGCGTATCTGTGCCTATCGAAGCAAACCCAGCGATAAGCTGCGAAAGCAAACCAGTGGGGTCGGCGATAATAAACAGGGTGCTTTTCTTGCCCTTAAGCTGGTCAAGCAGCTTTTGAGTATCTGCCGGGTTTACCCCCGTAATGCCTAGCCCACTGGTCAATTCAGCCGGGGTTTTTGGTACAAGGCCAGTAATCATAACCAGGTCGGCTGCCCCGGCTTTGGAATAGACCCCAAAATAAGCCTCGTTATCGCCCTTAACTGGCTTGGTCTGATTGGGGATACCAAACTTATAGCCTGCGCCGATTATGGTGGCATCGGCGTTTGTACCCAGCTTCGCCGGGTCGTCATCCGAGGAATAGAGCTTAATAGCGCCGCCGGGTAGCTGTTTGGTAAGTTCCGCCGTTATCGCCGGGTCGAGCGCAACTTCGGTCGTTCCGCTAATAGCCGGGAGAGTAACATTGCCACTCGGATTGCCCGCCGCCGTAGTTGCCGCAACAGTGGTTGCTGCCGCAGTCGTAGGCGCTTTAGTTGGAGTTGCGGCGGCGGTAGTCGGAACGGATGTCGCAGTCGCGGGGACTGCCGTGGCGGTGGCGGGAACTGCGGTCGGCGGGACAGGAGTTGGAGCTGGCGCTGGCGTGGCGGTGGGGTCGCCACAAGCCGCCAGTATCAGCGTCCCCGCCAGAGTTAGTAAAACCAATAATTTGCTCGAAGATAACTTCATTTTCATGGGTAGCAAGAGTCCTTTCAAGGATTGTACTAAACAACAACAGTAGATTGAGTGTTTCAGCTTGTTAAATCCGCTTCCCAAATATATAACTTGATTATACCCATAATTTTGCCTATTTGCTATATTTTTATTTAAATTTCTGCATAAATAGGTCTAAAGTCTAATATCTTGTTCGCTCTTTGAAGGCTGTATAAAACTTAATCAGATTTTCGCTAATCAACTTAAAAGTAGTAGCGATTTGCCCAAAAGGGCCACTAGCTGCAATCCTTTTTCCGGGTGTTCAGACCGAAGCGATTGAATCGCTACTACTTTTAAATGGCGTGGGATTTTGCAAATATTCTGCAAGCTTTATGAAATTGTTCTTGACAAAACAAAAAAGCTGCGCTATATTTATTTCAACCACTTAACAAACGTTAAGTAAGTAATTATCGGAAAGAGGTTGAGAGATGGCACGAAACCGAAGAACCCAAAATGATTTTTTGGGAGATTTACGAGGAATTGGGCGACAGTTCGGTATATTAGTGAACCGGGGAATGGCGACTGCCTACGAAGCGGGGGCATACCGCTTTTTGGGAAATCAGTTTATGGTCATCACTACCACCGGGCGCAAAAGCGGGCAACCCCGCACTACCCCTATTGGCTATGTTGAGACGGGCAATTATATCTATACCCTTTCGCGGGGCGAAGCGCCAATCTCAAACTGGGTACGCAATGTCAAAGTGAACCCAAAGGTGAAGCTTCAAATTGGTGAAAGAGTGTTGGGAGCTACTGGCGAAGTACTGGAAGACCCGACCCAGGTGCGACAGGTAATCCGGCTTTATTTGAAGCATCGCCCCAGCTATAGCCGTTTTCTAAAGGTAGACCAAAATTCGACTGACGAGGAACTTGACCGGGTTTCAAAAAAATGGCTGGCGGTTCGGTTCGCGGTAAAAGGGACAAAATGATGGCGGCACCGCGAAGAACCGTTCACTTGATGAAAACTATCGTGGCTGCCGGGGCGGAAGCGGAAATAGACCTCGAAACCCGGCGGCGCATCCTGGATGCCGCCCGCCAGCTTTTTATCGCCAAAGGTTTTAAGGGTGTTTCCATGCGCGATGTAGCCGAAGTGGTCAAAGTCACGCCCGCCGCGCTTTATTATCATTTTCCGCAGGGCAAAGAAGATTTGTTTATCGAAGTAGTCAAGCACATGTTCGATGAATATGCGCTGGGAGTTCGAGCGGCGGCAAAGCTCGGCCAGAATATCCGTGAGAAATTGCGGCTGTTAGCCCTGCATATTATTTTGCAGTTCGGGCGGGAAAGCGGCCCAATGTTAATGCGCGATGTGCAGCAACACCTTCCCGCCGAAAAGCAGCCGGAAATCTGGAAACATTTTAAGTTAACTTACATCAATACCATTCAGGAAGTTTTTCAGGAAGGGATAGACCGCGAAGAAATCAGCCCAAATGTTGGCCCGGAAATTTTGTCGAATATGTTTCATGGCATGACCATGTCGCTCAACTGGAATCCGCGGATGCGCGAATGTATGATTGAGCCAGTAGAAGCCGGACGGATGGCAGATAATATTGTTTCGGTGTTACTAGATGGAATTGCGTTAAAACGGCGCTAATTCATAGTTAGTGCGATAAACTTAACGAACATTTAGTTAATAAACCCTAGCTTCTAAAGGAGGCAGTTATGTTAGATACCCAGGCAGAGCAGAAAAGCAGCTTTGCTCCTCCCGAAAATACCGTAATTGAGGTTCGTAACCTGGTCAAAACTTATCCAGGCAATGTAGAAGCAGTCAAAGGCATCAATTTTTACGTCAAAGAGGGTGAGTTCTTTGGCTTTCTTGGCCCAAATGGAGCGGGTAAATCTACCACTATCAAGGTTTTGATTACCCTACTCGCTCGTACTTCCGGCGAAGTTAAAATTGTGGGCTACGATGTCGAAAAAGATGCCGACGCGGTGCGCCGCTCAATTGGTTACGGCGCACAGGATGCCAGCCCGGACGACGAACTGACCGCCCGCGAAAACCTGGACATTCAGGGCAGCCTGTACGGTCTGGATAAGGCCACCCTCAAGCGGCGCACCGAAGAATTGATTGACCTGATGGACTTAAGGGAAGCCGCCAACCGCAAGGTCGGGACTTATTCCGGCGGTATGCGAAAGCGCCTGGATTTGGCAACCGCGCTGGTGCATCGCCCGCGAGTTCTCTTTTTGGACGAGCCAACCACCGGGCTAGACCCGCAAAACCGGGCCGGGCTGTGGCGCTATCTGGAAAAGCTGAACAAAGAAGAAGGCTTGACTATCTTCCTGACCACGCACTATATGGAAGAAGCCGACAAACTTTGCCAGCGCCTCGCCATTATTGACGGCGGCAAGATTATTGCCGAAGGTAGCCCAACCGAGCTAAAAGCCGCAATGGGCGGCGATGTGATTAACCTTACTTTCAAAAACAATGGAGTCAGTGCCGAACAGCAAGCCGAGCAAGCCAAAACTTTACTGGCGAACCAGCCCTTTGTACGCAGTAGCACCATTAGCGAAGGCAACCTGGCTCTGGTGGTCGAAAATGGCGGCGAAAGCGTGCCGCCAGTAATGCGTCTGCTGGATGCCCGGGGCGTGACCGTTTCCGGCCTCACTCTGACCAGCCCGACGCTGGACGATGTTTTCTTGAAATATACCGGGATGCGGATTCGCCAGGATGACCCGGTGGCGTTTGTAGGAGGTCGCGGCCCATGGGGGCCACCGCGTCGGCGGAGCTAGGGAGTTTTGAATTTTGAATTTTGAGTTTTGAGTTTTGAGTTTTGAGTTTCAATCAGGGCAAAAATTCACCACGGAGGTACGGAGAAACACGGAGAAAATTATAAAATCTTGGCGTTCTTTGCGTCTTGGCAGTTAGTAACTTAAACGGAAGAACTCTATAAAATCTTGGCGTTCTTTGCGTCTTGGCGGTTAATAATTCAATTTGAAAATCTTTAAGGAAATAAAAGGAGTTTTAGCTATATGAGTTCATCGGCACAAACTTTGCCAGGGACCTTAGCGCCCGTCCGCAGTGGTGGACTAAGTCGTTTGGTACGGGATACCTGGACGCTTTATCGGCGAGCCATCATCAAGATGACGCGCGCCCCGGCCCAGCTTTATTTTTCGCTGGTGCAGCCGCTAATCTGGTTTCTGCTCTTTGGGCAGGTGTTTAGCCGCCTGACTACCGGCTTTGGGGCAGTTCCGGCGGGACAGGCTAACCCGGTGACGGCCCAGTTCGGTACTGACAACTATTCAGCTTTCTTTCTGCCCGCGATTATGATTCAGATGATACTCTTTGGCTCGACCAACTCGGCCCTCGGTATCATCACCGACGATTTGAACGGCTACCTGAACAAATTGCGGGTCGCCCCGATTAATCGCTTCGCCATCCTGACTGGCGGGTTGCTGGCCGACCTGACCCGTATGATGATGCAGACGCTGGCCCTGACCATCATTGGCGTTATCTTCGGGGTGCGGATAGCCCACTGGGAGTTACTCCCGATAGCCTTCCTGATTGCGGCGCTGTTCGGCCTGATGATGGGTGGAATAGGTCTTTTCATCGGGTTACGCACCCGCAACATTCAGGCGACCTTTCTGGTAATCAATTTCTTTACCTTGCCTTTGCTCTTTACCAGTTCGGCTCAGTTGCCCGTCGCGCTTCTGCCCGACTGGTTGCAGACGGTGGCAAAACTCAACCCGTTAACCTACGGCATTGACGGTCTGCGGGCGATTATTACCGGCCTGAACGCCACTCAAATTAACAATGGCGATACGGTTTTCAGTGTGGTAACTACCGCCTTTGTAGTGCTGGCGGTGCTGGCAATCATTACGCTGGGCATTGCTACCCGCCAGTTCACCAAACAGGTTGCTAAATAACGTTTGTCACTTTAGCTATGAATGAATTATCAAAAAACAAGGTCAATTCGTAGTAGGAATTGGCCTTGTTTCTTGATATTTGGTGGCTTAAGTTGGTTCGCCCTGGAATGAATTCCGGGCTCCGTAGCTAAAGTGGTTTGAAAACCACTGGATACACAATAACGCCGCTAACTCTTTGGTAATCAGTGGATTTTAATCCACTTGAGCTATGTAGCCCGGAATTCGGCCCGTAGGGTTGTCCAGGGCGGGCTTGCATCACGTACAATCTTCAAGCTCAAAGGCTCAAACTGAGGCCCAGATTTAGCCTGAAAAGCAATTTCGGACTGGAATAAATTTTGAAAATCGGCTAAACTGCGTTAGTAGTTCAAGGTTCAAGGTTCAAAGTTCAATAACATGGTCTAATTGGTTGGTTCGGTATAACGAATTTTGGTTGGGAGAAATTATTATGGAGCAGGCTCGGTTTGAAGAGTTACTGAGCAATTTTCAGACGCAGTGCAGCACTGAGCATACTATTTTTGATTTGTCGGCGGTGGCAGGGCAGATTGATGCCCCAATTGTGCTGCTGGTACACGGCATTGGTGGCAATTTCCGGCATTGGGCCGACCCAGTAAGCATGAACGTAAATGATACCTGGCTATTTGATATTCATGCTAAACCAGCGAAGGGAGCGAAGGGCATAGTCTCGTCGCCACCCTATCAGGCGGGAGCGGTAACGAGTTGGACGCAGTTTTTAGCTAATAATCATATTAGTTATGTCAACTTCAGTCAGGCTAAACCGGGTGATTTGCTCGATTCGGCAGTACAAGAAGTAGCAGGAATTTTGAGCAGCCTCGAAAAATTGGTGTTCGAGCCTTATGAACAGGACGTAGCGGCGAATGGCGGGGCAGTGCCGCCCCTGATTATTGTTTGTCACAGCCGGGGCGGATTGGTGACACGAGCCGCCCTCAAGCAACTGGGCAGCGCGGGCGTACCGCATTTACGCAAGGTAATTACCCTCAGTACGCCGCATCACGGCAGCTTTATGCCCAAGTTAGCCAACGACTACAACAATTTGCTGCACACCCAACTGGATTTTACTTCGCTGGCCCATTCGTTGCCTAATCCGATTAAGGGCTTCGTGGAACATACCATAGGCCAGTATTTAAACGGGCTGGCAAATCTGGTGCGCGAAGCGCTGATGCACTCGTTTGGTACGCCCGCCCAGAGTCCCGGTTTTGTCGAACTTATGCCGGATAGTCCAACTTTGCAGGCGCTGGCGCAGGATGAGCAGCCGTTGCCAGGAGTGCAATATTATAGCTTTGGTGGAAACGAGCCAACTTTTGTCAATTTTTTCTTGTCGGTAATGGGGCAAAGCGTGCATGTGCTGGCAACTGCCAGCCAGTGGCTAATCGAGGCATTGGGAAGAATACCGGGAGTGCATGACGAATTTGGAGGGCTGGCAGAAATGAACCAGGGCGACTCGGCGGTCTCGGTGACAAGCAGCCACTGGCCCGAAGCTTTTGCCGCCCCGCACGCCGATTTTAAAATTAATCATATGCAGGTGTTAATTGACCGACCACTACAAGAAGCGGTGCTAAATATTATTCGTACCTGACAGGCGAAGGCAGGTAGCGCTCGACAAAATGTAACAATTCGTCGGGCGAGACCAGGCGGTCAAATTGTTCCAGCATACCGAAGGCCAGATAGGTCTTATCGGGGGCAGGTAAATCGGTAGCCATACCCAAAAACAAAAGGATGTGGTTAATAGCGCACTCGGTTTTGAGAGTTTCGGCAAGAGCAAGACCTTCGCGGCTGAGAATATTTATATCGAGCAGCACCAGGTCGGGAACATGGCGACGGGCCAGCATCAGGGCGTGGGCAGCATCGGCGGCTAACAGAGTAGTGTAGCCGCCGTCTTGCAAGTTTTGGTCGAGCAAAAGGCGTAGCCGAGCATCGGTATTAGCCAGCAGAACGAGGCCACGCCCCAAATCTTCCTCATCTTCAAACTCTTGAAAAAGCGGGTCGCTACCCAATAATTCGTTTAGCTGGTTCACCAGTTCTATTTCCGAAACCGGGTTATCGAAATAGGCCAGCCTTTTCAGGCGATAGCGGTCATCGTTTTCGGGTCGGGTCGAAAGTAGCACCACCGGCATCTGGCAGGTCTCTTCGTCGCATTTTAGTTGCGAAAGCGGGGCAAAGTTTAATTCCTCGCCATCTTCGCCCGGCAGCAACACGATTAAGCGCGGCTGTTCCGCAATAGCACGCGGGAGCAAATCTTCGTTATCCAGCGCTACGCTGACGCTATACCCGGCGTTTTCGAGCGGAGTACGCAAGAAATCGGCGGTAGCCCGTTCCGCCGCCACCAGCATTACTCTGGCAGCCTGACTGATTGGTTCATAGGCCAGATTTAGCGAAAGCATTTCTTCTTCGCTCATCCGCACAATTGGCAAACTAAAGCCGAAAAGACTGCCCTGGCCCAGCTTACTCTGTACCCACATCTGCCCACCGTGCATCTCGACCAACGATTTAGTAATTGCCAGCCCCAGGCCCGTCCCGCTAATCGAGCGTACCGCCGGGTTACTGGAGCGAAAGAACTTGCTGAAAAGCTGCTTCTGCTCCTCTTCGGTCATACCAATCCCGGTATCACGTACCTCAATTTCGATAAATTGGTCATCGGCGCTACGGCGGGTGCTAACCTCGACTTCGCCCCCAGGACGGCTATATTTAAAAGCGTTGGAAAGGAGGTTGGTCAAAATTTGGGTCACACGGTCACGGTCAGCCCAGGCGGGCGGCAAATGAGGGGCGGAATTTAGGTGTACGGTCAATTCGCGCTGCTTGGCGGTCAACTTCATTGGCTCAATTACATTGGCAATAGTGCGGTGCAAATTCAATACGCCTTGCTCCAGCTGAATCTTGCCCGATTCGATGCGGCTGACATCCAGCAAGTCGTTAATTAAGCTGACCAATCGGTCAGAACTATTGCGGGCGGTTTCGAGGAAACGCTGCTGCATTTCATTAATCGGGCCGGTATCGCCTTCCAAAACCAGTTCGACGTAGCCCTTGATCGAAGTTAGCGGCGTGCGGAGTTCGTGCGAGACCAGTGAAATAAACTCAGTTTTCATGCGGTCAACCCTGGCGGCATCGGTAATATCGCGTTGCACCTGGGCCACACCAATAAACTGTCCGGTATTATCATAAATTGGGTTGATACTGACCCCCCAGGTACGCCCGTCGCGCTCTACTTGCACCGGGTCAAGTTTTTCGCCCTTCGCCATCCGCGCCACCAGTTCACGGCTTTTGGTGCTGGGTACAGGCAAAAATAAATCGGCATCATAATCTGCCAGCAGCACATCTTCGGGCAGGTGCATATTGCGGAGGGCGGCGGGATTGGCAAACAGAATACGGTTCTGCTCGTCCACCAGCATAACCCCTTCGCTAACCCCGTTCAGTACTGCATCAAAGCGATTGCGGTCAGTCGCGAGTTCATCTATCAACCGAGCATAACTGGTAGAAAGGGCCAGATGATTAGCAACCGTCGTCATTAACTCGATTTCATCGGGCTGCCACCGCCGAACTTTGTAATCGCCCAGCACCATTACGCCCAGCGGCTTTTTATCTTCGGGCGAATAAAGCGGCAAAAAAACGGCGCTTTGCAAACCGCTAAGTTGATGGAGCGATTTCTCGGTATCTTCAAGCAAGAGCGGGCCGTTATTTTGCAGGGCAGCCTGGGCCAATTGCGAAAGCGCCTGACGAGAAACTTCGTTTAACAACCCACCCGGCAACCTCATATCGCTCTCAGTCTCGGCTTCACTATCAGGCACGTTCGAGCTATACCATTTTTCGCCCCGCCCATTGAGCAAACCGATTAGTCCGATAGGAGCTTCGAGTAATCTGGTGGCACGGTCAAGGGCGCGCTGGTTAAGATAATCCAGGCTGCGGGCGGCGAGGGCATCGCTGCTCATTTCATTGAGAACGGCCAGTTCGCGGCTACGCTGGAGCATTTCAGCCAACAAGCGCTGGTTTTCAAGATTGCTCTGCACCATTGCGGCATTGAGGCTTTCAAGCTCGATGTTCTGCTTGAAGTGCAAATCGCGACTGAAGGCAAGTTCGGCGGTGCGCCCGGCGACGCGCTCTTCCAAAACCAGCTTGGCTTCAGTCTGCCGCCGACCTAAATCACTTAGTGCCTCGGCCAATTCTTGAGCTTCCGCCGGAGCAACTCGGCTCAGAGCAGGTTTGAGGTCTATTTCTTCATTTTGACCAAGCTGATGAGCCATAATTACTAAATTATGGAAAGGTCGGGCAACTATCCAGGCAAAAATATAACTCAAGACCAGCACCACCACCAGGGTCAGTAATAACGCAGGCAGGTGAAAATTCCCGACGCTAAAAAACAGGCCCGGCACAAAGCCAACCAATACAAAAAAGGTAAAAAGATAAAGGCGTAGGCTAATTCGGTTTGACATTCAACTACTCTCGCTCTAAGCCGCCGAAGCAAATTTAACGTTCAGATTTATAATGAATACTTATGCTCAGGCATCCTAATACTATTTTACACAAATTACATTACATAGACATTACGTTAGGTTGGATATACTATAAACTTAATAAACGTATCATTTGTTTATTAACTTACTCTTCTTCATCGGGGCGGGCTGAACTGGAATAAGCCGAATGTTGCTGAGAACGTGGAGTATAGCGTGGCGTGACGTTGAGGCCGATGGCAGAACCGCGAACGCGATTGAGTATTTCACACCCGGCGTGTTCGCCCAACCAAAAATAGAGTCGGTTAAACGGGTCGGGGTGGGTGGCCTGACCGGGGCGCACCCGTGCCGGGGCAGAATTAAAGAAACGCCGTCGGTTGTAAACCAAAATTATGCCGCCCTGACTCAGATGTTGCTCGAAAAGCTCGACGGTAGCAGCAGGTAGGCCCACAAAATGCCGCCCGACCACCCAACCGATTATCCCGCCGATTAGCGCGCCAATTGTTCCCAGGAAAAGGCTAATCAATGGCCCGATAGTGCTTAATTCAACATCACTGCTACCCCAGCCGATAGCTTTGAGCGAAATTCCTTTGCCAAAGAAAAAAATACCGAAGCCGATAACCTGTACCAGCAACGCTCCCGTCAGCAAGCCAAACAGCGCGCCGCGCACCCCGCCTTCATCGCGGTCTATTAGCCGCGTAACCCGGCGGGAAGCCAGCCAGGGGCAACTGAGCTTTAGCTGTTCCAGTTCGGTACGTACCGAAGAAAGAACCAGCAAATCTCGATTACTCTTTCGGTTGGGCGAAAAAAGCAGTGGCCCCAGCGCCGAATGTTCCAGCTCCGCCAGGGTAGCGCTAAGGGCCGACGAATTATTAAAGGCAGCCACTATCGCCGCCATCAGCGTGGAGGGATTTCCTGGGGTTGCGGTTCCGGGGTCGGTTCGGCTACCGGCCCGCCTGTTTCCCCGTTATTTCTGGGACGACGCACGTAAAAATAAACCAGCGTCAATAAAGCCGTTGGGAACAAAGCCAATAATAACAGGCTAAAGAAACGGTCATCGGGTTGGGGCTGGGCGACAAACTCAAACGAAGTCTCGCTCTTGCCAACATTCGAGCTTATCGTAATCAAGGTCTGGTAACGCCCATCCGAAAGCAGCGAGTCCTCCATTTCGTAAGTTCCCGGCCCGGCTTCGTTTGCTGCCAGGGTTTTGTGATAATTTTCTATCTTAGAGCCGGGTTCGGTGCCTGGCCCGGTCAGCTGTTTAAACAATACCGAAACCTGAGCTTCGCGCACCGGGTATTCCTGCGAGACGTTCACCTGTCGCCCCAGCCGAATAAGCAAGCTAACTTTCCCAACCGAAATCGGGTTAGGTCTGGCCCAAACCGTAACGTGATAAGCATCTACTTTGGCATCATAAACTACATATTCGGCCCGCGCTACCGGCGGTAGCAAAAACAAAACCAGGCCCAACCAGGCGAGGCTACCAAGCAACAGGGCGTGGTTAAATTTTAGCGCTTTTCGAGTAACCATAATTTTCCTTCTAGTAGTTGTCGTGTTGCTGCTATTTTAACCCCATAATCAAAGCTGGTCAATCGTATAGGTCTAAAGACCTAGTGCATTATAGCCCTTTGGCTCTTAAATCGGGCTTTGCTAAATAGTATATTTTTGATGTAGCCCTACTGCTTTACGTTGGAGTACAGGCGTAGTTAAATCGTTGCAGCCATGCCAGAGCGAAAGGACTTTTAGGTTTAATGACTTTTCGGGAAAATTTAGCCGGGAAAAGGTTTTCTGGCCTGTTTGTTTTGATTTTACTGATATTAGCGCTGGGGTTAAGCGCCTGTGGCGCTACTATTCCCACTGCTACAGTTGCCCTGGCTTCTAACGCCGAACCGCCCCGACTTCCCCTCAATTCCACTGGCGCTGCTCCTGTTTCACCTGCTGCTTCGTTAAATGCTCCCACTGTTACCAATAATCTGTATAGTTTGAACGGAATAATTACTACACCCGGCAATCCAATGGCGGCGATTACGATTGTGAATACTACTGATGGTAAAACGGCGCTGTTGACATGGAATGCCGCTACACGAGTAGTCACGGCGGCGGGAACGGATGCAACCCTTGCTACGCTAGAAAAAGGCATGACGATAGAAGTGCGGGGTAATTTGGTAAGCGAAGCTGGAACACAAATAAGTGTGGTGCCAGTCCAGATAAAAATTACCGATTTTGGCCCGGATTACGGCAACGCCGTTCAGGACGACAGCCACTGCCAGACCAATATCAAAGCTTATTTTGCTGCACTCGATGAGAAACAATACGCAAAAGCCTATACTTTGCTGGCCTACAGTTCGCAAAAGCAGGAGCATAATGCCACCGAATTTGGGCAAAAGCAATGGCAGATGCTGCAAAGCGCCAAAGAGCTAAAGATATTGGAAGGGCCAAGCTTCGATAGCGACAACAAGCCATCCTACAAAATTACGGTAAAAATCGAGCCGGGCGACCAACCGGGCAACTGGCAAGCAGGCGAAAACGTGCGCTGGGTCAGCCTGATTAAAGAGAACGGCACATGGCATCTGGCCCGCATCGCTACCAGCCCGCCAAAATAAGCTCTAAACCAAAACTCCATTTAGTCTCCCTTGTTAGCTAATATTGGTGTAACTACGCCGCCCTTCGCGATTGTCACCCTGACGCAGGAAGGGTCTCGGTTCTAGCCTTAGCACCTTCTTCGGCAAACAAAGATGCTTCGTTCTCAGCATGACCGCGGTGAACCAGAGATGCCTCGTTCCTCAGCATGACCGCGGTGAGTAGTTCCATATTTGTAGAAGAATAAACCAGTTTCGGCTTAATTGTACCAAATTTGAGAAGGTGGTACATAATTTGCAGACTAAGAATATTTGAGTTTAATATTGAGCAGGAAAGGAATTTATGGAACAGAACGATTCTACAGTACTGAATATTTTTGTCACCAGTGCCGGAAGCGAGCTTGGCCGCGAAACAGTGCGGCAACTGGTAGCACGCGGACATCGGGTTAGTGGGCAAGTAAAAAGCACTAAAGATGCTGCTTCAGTGCGGGCCGATGGAGCGCGGGTGCTGGTAGCCGACCCACTTAACGCCGGACAATTAACGAAAGCCGTCCAAAGCGCAGCGCCGGATATACTTTTGAACTTGATTCCGCAGGAAACTAATACGCTGCTGCACGACGGGCAGAAATGGGGCAATTATGATTTATTTTTGCCTTCCACCACCAGAAATGTAGTAGCGGCGGCTAAAGCGGCTGGGGTAAAATTTATGGTGCAGACCAGCTATGCTTTTCTTTATGGCAACGCCCAGGCTGCCACCGAGGAAGCGCCGCTCAACCCGCCTAATAGTCGCGCTTTCAGGGCGGCGATACAGGCCGAGAAAATGATAGCTGATAATGCTGAGGAACTCCCTTCCTGCTTGCTCAGGTTGGGCTTTTTGTATGGCCCGCAATCGCACGATTTGAAGCTGTACGAAGATTCTTTCAATTTATTCCGGCCCTATTATGCCGGGCCAAACAGCAATCGCTCCAATTTTTTGCATTACGAAGATGCAGCATTGGCGCTAGTGCTGGTAGCCGAAAAGCAGCCCGCCGGAGAAACTTTTAACGTGGTAGATGGTCATCCCGCCAGCTTTGGCGACTTCATTGATACCTTTGCCCATTATTTGGGCCGATTACGCCCTTTGCACATTCCAACCTGGAGCGGGCCGTTAGCAAGCTTTTTAATCAAGCCAGAACAGCAAGACTTGCTGGAACTTACCGCCCTGGTCAGCAACGCTAAAATTCAGGAAAAGCTGGGCTGGCAACCCCGTTACAAAAATTATCAGCAAGGATTAGCCCAAATCGTGCGAAGCTGGCGCAGCAGAACCTATCGAGTTAGCGCATAATTTCTTTTTGAAGATTTAAATGCACCACGGAGACACGGAGAAGCATGGAGTTAAAACTAAACTTTAAATTTTCTCGGTGTGTCTCCGTGTCTCCGTGGTGCATTTCTAGTTTTGGCTAAGTACTTATTTGGAAATTTTTGGTAAATCTTTCAAGAGTTAAGACGAAATTCGTAGAGCCGCATCTGTTCGCCCGGCTCGAATACGAAGCCCAGCGAGTGGAATAATTCGTCGCGCTCATCTTCCTGAATGGTCATTATATCCAGCACATTTTGCTGCTTCTCGGCGGCTTTTGCGGTAGCTTCGGCCCAAAGATAGCGAATTAGTACACCAATGGCGGCGAGTGTGCCATCCAGCCAGGTGACAAATAACCACGAATTATCCGGCTCATTTTCATGACGAGTCAGGGCCAGCGCCGCTAACTTGTCACTCTTGAAACAGCCGTAGACCCAGCCTTTTTCGAGCCACTGGCGTAGTAATTCAGCTTCAAGTTTTGTCCAGACCCACGCATCGCAATGAATACCCTCGCCCTTCTCCCAATCGCTGGAAGTCTGGATAAATGCCCACGCAGCTTCAAAATCGGAGGCTTGCAGGGCTTTTGACTGAAAGGCAGTTTCTTCAACATAATTACCTTCAAGGCGGGGCGCAAGCGCAAAGCTATAGGGACTAATGCAGCGAAAATTGTGTTTTTGAGCCAGCCGGTGCATTGGCGCGTTAGGTACGGCGGTAGCATAGCGCAGGCTAGTCAGACCATGCGCCCGGCTTTCGGCTATAACGTGTTCAAGCAAGCGTCCCGCCAGACCATGCCTCTTGTGGCGAGTAGCTACCCGCACCCCCTGCCACCAGCCCGCTTTATCCGTTTCGCTCATTTGCAACTTGAGGCAATAAAGTGCCGCCAACTGTCCGTCTAATTCCAGCACAAAAACCAGATTGAGCGGATTATTTAGCCAATCCTGCCAGACCGACGGTATATAATCATGTCCGTCCCAGACATCTTTGCACAATTCCTCTACGGCGGGTAAATCGCTAACCTCGCCGCGCCGAAAAAACATGGTTTCCACTTGCATTATTTTATATTTCCTCTGCCCTACTTGGCACTTTAAATATTCCTGACAATAATATTTTGCTCTTGAAAGCCGTGTTATTATACTCCATCCATCTGCTAAAGAATTAAAAAGGGCCAAAGTACTCTATTTGTAAAACTGCTCAAAATTCAGGCATTTTGCTGTAACAAACGCTTCAGTGCGGTGTTGTAACAATCAGCAAGGCTAGAAGCCCATCACTCTGTAGGCGCTTTGCTATTACCCCTACATCAAAAAAATAACACAAGCCCGGTTAATGACGAACCGGGTTTTTTTTGTCAGGCTAAAATTCAGTTATTTGCTCAAAATATATTATTTCTAATTGCGAAAGCGCCACCACAGCCCAAAGGGATAACCACACATCTTGGCTACATCCCCGGTCAAACGAATAAGCGGCACGTAAAGCAGCGTCAGCAGTTTTTTTTGGAGAGGCAAAGCCTTAAATTCGGGGAAATGTGTAAACAGGCGCTGGTAAGGGGTTTTAATATAGCCTAGCCCGGCAGCAATAAAAGGTAGCCAGAACCAACCATAGCGCCGCGCCAACCCCAACATTAACGGGGCAAAAAGTAGGTAAGTAAAATAGCGTAGGATATGTCGCTTTAGAAACAAATTGGCCTTGCCATCGCCCCGTGCATAGCGATAATATTGCTTGAAAAAAGCGTCCAGCCGTTTGCGGGGAGCGAACAAAGCGCAAGCCTGGGGTTGCCAGCCAAAAACATAGCCCTGTCGTTTCAAATCCAGATCGAAAATTAAATCTTCACAATAATCCAGCCATTCGGGGTAGCCATTTACGGCTTGCCAGGCACTTTTAGTAAAGGCTACCGAACGACTGGACGGCAGAAACGTTTCTGGCTTAATTTCGCCTTCGGTGGGCAACACCGTCGCGCCCATTGCAATTTGAAAAGGCGAAGTGGAGTCAGGGTCGGCCCGAAAAAAGCCCGAAACTACCTGAACTTCGCGACTATTCTCAAAAAAAGGGCGAGTGAGTTCAAACAACCAGTTATGCGGCAGGCGCGTTCCAGCATCGGTAGCGGCAATAATCTCAAAAGAAGCGGCTTTAATCGCTGTATTACGGCCCTGCGAAATATTACAGCCGGGACGCAACAACAGTTGCAACGGCAATTCAGCTTGATGGGTCGCCGCAAACCGCTCGATAATACCAGATGTGCCATCATTGCTGCCGCCATCTACAATTACCACTTCATCCGGGCGGCGGGTCTGGTTGTACAAACTTAGCAATACTCGTTCAATATTATCCGCCTCGTTAAAGACGGTCATTACCAGTGATATTTTCAACATTTTGTTATAAATATAACTTAACTTTCCTTTAATGACAAGCGAAAGCTCACCCGCCGACAAAATTTTAGCTCTTGAAAAAATTTTTGCAAAAATTTTTTCAAGAGCTAAAATTAAAACCGTTATCAAAAGCCATAATTTACTGCAAAATCAGGCAGGGCTAGGCCGCTGTCACATTGTTGGTTTGCAAGCGGAAAACTGTCGCTGCCGTCAGTAACAGGGCGCGGCGGTCTTCGCCCTGGTTAAGCACATAAAAATCAGCTCCGGCAGTATAGGCCGCCAACATAGCGCGAGAATTCATCGCTTGCCCCAAAATAATGACTGGAAGTGTACCAAGTTGTGGCACTTGTTTAAGGCTACGACAGATTTTCAGACTTTCTTTCCCTGGCAACGCTCCATCAATAATCGCCAGTTGAGGCAACCAGGCTATCGCCTGTTCCAGCACCAGCTTAAAATTATCGCAGGTTTGCACTATCCCACCTTCATGCTCAAAGGTGGTACTGAGTGCAGTGCCAAGTGCCTTATCCTGAGTTACGACCATAATCTTCTTATTCATAAGTGTCCCCTTTAGTAGATGTTGCTGTGACGAAGTAGTAAGTCTATTGTGCGTAGATAATTGCTTGCTAATACCCCCCTGGTGTCTAGCAGTAGCGCTATAATAGCACAACGCTATTGACACGTATATAGTACCTAAAGAGTACTTGTAGCGGACTATTAGATAGGAATAGACTAACTAAATTTATCCGTGCTTCACTCCAACAATTGCTACTCTTGGTAGAGTAAAGTAAATATCTCTATCATGTTCGCCTTGAATTTCGATTTCCAAAGCCTTTTGCAAACCGGGTGAAGCTTTTCGCATTAGTCCGGCTAGTTCCACCACTACTTCGTGCGGCGCACGCATCCGGCTGACCCAATCGGCGAAATTAATCCGATTTTGCCCAGCGATTTGGTCTTGCCGTAACTCGCCGACCTGTAATCCGGCCCTTTCAAACATGGTTTGCCACTCGCCAGGGCGGTAATTTCGGACGTGCGAAGGGTCGCGCTGCTTCTCGATATAATTTATTTCCTGGTCAAGCGTATCGTCTTCTGGCACAGTTGTATCTATTACTACTACGCGCCCGCCTGGTCTGGTTACGCGCGCCATCTCGCCAACCGCCTTTTCAATATCAGCAAAATGATGTGGCGCTATCCGGCAAGTAACAACGTCAAACGTACCGTCGGCAAAAGGCATGGCTTCGGCAGCCCCTTGCTGGGTGCTAATATTACTCAGCACTTTTTCTGCTGCGTTTCGGGCAGTTTCTTCCAGCATTTGGGGGGTCAAATCAAAGGCAATTACTTCGGCTACGTAGGGGGCGAGGGTCAGCGCGGTATGTCCTGCCCCGGTTGCTACATCCAGCACCCGGTCAGTGGAGCGCGGTTGTACCAGTTCGAGCAAGCCTTGCAATGCTTCGGCGCTGGCATGGCTGGGGCTAACCGTGTAGGCGTTGGCTACCGGCCCAAATTGCTCCTGTACCAGTTTGTGCATTGCGGCATCGTTGCTCATATGCTTCCTCGACCCATTGCTGAATTATATAACTAGAGTACCACAGAGTTGAATATAATTATCATAGCACATTAATCAAAAACGCACAATTGGTATTAAACAGATTTTAACGCAGTCATAACAATCTATTAAAGAATCGTTAAACCACCCTTAATACCAAAGCGTTATTCTATGAGTGTAAAAGATTTTACTGAACTAATCCATAAGAACTAATCCATAGATTATAACAGGTCGTGAGGCTCTCTCCTCCGAGTCCTCCCGGCCTTACTCTTCCCCTAACCCCCCTCAGGTTGCGCTGGCGGCATCCCCCCGGATGACCGTCAGCTTCCTTTTATAACAATATCAACTTATAACAATATCAACTCTTTTTTTTATTTTTAGATTTTTTTTTGCAAAAAAAAATCTAAAAATAAAAAAAAGAGTTGATATTGTTATAAGTTGATATTGTTATAAAAGGAAGCTGACGGTCATCCGGGGGGATGCCGCCAGCGCAACCTGAGGGGGGTTAGGGGA
The DNA here is from genome assembly GCA_038209275.1 of Chloroflexia bacterium. Classification (GTDB taxonomy): domain Bacteria; phylum Chloroflexota; class Chloroflexia; order Chloroheliales; family Chloroheliaceae; genus L227-5C. The sequence goes on from JBBQXW010000029.1 coordinate 19,385, forward strand.
AGAGTAAGGCCGGGAGGACTCGGAGGAGAGAGCCTCACGACCTGTTATAATCTATGGATTAGTTCTTATGGATTAGTTCAGTAAAATCTTTTACACTCATAGAATAACGCTTTGGTATTAAGGGTGGTTTAACGATTCTTTAATAGATTGTTATGACTGCGTTAAAATCTGTTTAATACCAATTGTGCGTTTTTGATTAATGTGCTATGATAATTATATTCAACTCTGTGGTACTCTAGTTATATAATTCAGCAATGGGTCGAGGAAGCATATGAGCAACGATGCCGCAATGCACAAACTGGTACAGGAGCAATTTGGGCCGGTAGCCAACGCCTACACGGTTAGCCCCAGCCATGCCAGCGCCGAAGCATTGCAAGGCTTGCTCGAACTGGTACAACCGCGCTCCACTGACCGGGTGCTGGATGTAGCAACCGGGGCAGGACATACCGCGCTGACCCTCGCCCCCTACGTAGCCGAAGTAATTGCCTTTGATTTGACCCCCCAAATGCTGGAAGAAACTGCCCGAAACGCAGCAGAAAAAGTGCTGAGTAATATTAGCACCCAGCAAGGGGCTGCCGAAGCCATGCCTTTTGCCGACGGTACGTTTGACGTTGTTACTTGCCGGATAGCGCCACATCATTTTGCTGATATTGAAAAGGCGGTTGGCGAGATGGCGCGCGTAACCAGACCAGGCGGGCGCGTAGTAGTAATAGATACAACTGTGCCAGAAGACGATACGCTTGACCAGGAAATAAATTATATCGAGAAGCAGCGCGACCCTTCGCACGTCCGAAATTACCGCCCTGGCGAGTGGCAAACCATGTTTGAAAGGGCCGGATTACAGGTCGGCGAGTTACGGCAAGACCAAATCGCTGGGCAAAATCGGATTAATTTCGCCGATTGGGTCAGCCGGATGCGTGCGCCGCACGAAGTAGTGGTGGAACTAGCCGGACTAATGCGAAAAGCTTCACCCGGTTTGCAAAAGGCTTTGGAAATCGAAATTCAAGGCGAACATGATAGAGATATTTACTTTACTCTACCAAGAGTAGCAATTGTTGGAGTGAAGCACGGATAAATTTAGTTAGTCTATTCCTATCTAATAGTCCGCTACAAGTACTCTTTAGGTACTATATACGTGTCAATAGCGTTGTGCTATTATAGCGCTACTGCTAGACACCAGGGGGGTATTAGCAAGCAATTATCTACGCACAATAGACTTACTACTTCGTCACAGCAACATCTACTAAAGGGGACACTTATGAATAAGAAGATTATGGTCGTAACTCAGGATAAGGCACTTGGCACTGCACTCAGTACCACCTTTGAGCATGAAGGTGGGATAGTGCAAACCTGCGATAATTTTAAGCTGGTGCTGGAACAGGCGATAGCCTGGTTGCCTCAACTGGCGATTATTGATGGAGCGTTGCCAGGGAAAGAAAGTCTGAAAATCTGTCGTAGCCTTAAACAAGTGCCACAACTTGGTACACTTCCAGTCATTATTTTGGGGCAAGCGATGAATTCTCGCGCTATGTTGGCGGCCTATACTGCCGGAGCTGATTTTTATGTGCTTAACCAGGGCGAAGACCGCCGCGCCCTGTTACTGACGGCAGCGACAGTTTTCCGCTTGCAAACCAACAATGTGACAGCGGCCTAGCCCTGCCTGATTTTGCAGTAAATTATGGCTTTTGATAACGGTTTTAATTTTAGCTCTTGAAAAAATTTTTGCAAAAATTTTTTCAAGAGCTAAAATTTTGTCGGCGGGTGAGCTTTCGCTTGTCATTAAAGGAAAGTTAAGTTATATTTATAACAAAATGTTGAAAATATCACTGGTAATGACCGTCTTTAACGAGGCGGATAATATTGAACGAGTATTGCTAAGTTTGTACAACCAGACCCGCCGCCCGGATGAAGTGGTAATTGTAGATGGCGGCAGCAATGATGGCACATCTGGTATTATCGAGCGGTTTGCGGCGACCCATCAAGCTGAATTGCCGTTGCAACTGTTGTTGCGTCCCGGCTGTAATATTTCGCAGGGCCGTAATACAGCGATTAAAGCCGCTTCTTTTGAGATTATTGCCGCTACCGATGCTGGAACGCGCCTGCCGCATAACTGGTTGTTTGAACTCACTCGCCCTTTTTTTGAGAATAGTCGCGAAGTTCAGGTAGTTTCGGGCTTTTTTCGGGCCGACCCTGACTCCACTTCGCCTTTTCAAATTGCAATGGGCGCGACGGTGTTGCCCACCGAAGGCGAAATTAAGCCAGAAACGTTTCTGCCGTCCAGTCGTTCGGTAGCCTTTACTAAAAGTGCCTGGCAAGCCGTAAATGGCTACCCCGAATGGCTGGATTATTGTGAAGATTTAATTTTCGATCTGGATTTGAAACGACAGGGCTATGTTTTTGGCTGGCAACCCCAGGCTTGCGCTTTGTTCGCTCCCCGCAAACGGCTGGACGCTTTTTTCAAGCAATATTATCGCTATGCACGGGGCGATGGCAAGGCCAATTTGTTTCTAAAGCGACATATCCTACGCTATTTTACTTACCTACTTTTTGCCCCGTTAATGTTGGGGTTGGCGCGGCGCTATGGTTGGTTCTGGCTACCTTTTATTGCTGCCGGGCTAGGCTATATTAAAACCCCTTACCAGCGCCTGTTTACACATTTCCCCGAATTTAAGGCTTTGCCTCTCCAAAAAAAACTGCTGACGCTGCTTTACGTGCCGCTTATTCGTTTGACCGGGGATGTAGCCAAGATGTGTGGTTATCCCTTTGGGCTGTGGTGGCGCTTTCGCAATTAGAAATAATATATTTTGAGCAAATAACTGAATTTTAGCCTGACAAAAAAAACCCGGTTCGTCATTAACCGGGCTTGTGTTATTTTTTTGATGTAGGGGTAATAGCAAAGCGCCTACAGAGTGATGGGCTTCTAGCCTTGCTGATTGTTACAACACCGCACTGAAGCGTTTGTTACAGCAAAATGCCTGAATTTTGAGCAGTTTTACAAATAGAGTACTTTGGCCCTTTTTAATTCTTTAGCAGATGGATGGAGTATAATAACACGGCTTTCAAGAGCAAAATATTATTGTCAGGAATATTTAAAGTGCCAAGTAGGGCAGAGGAAATATAAAATAATGCAAGTGGAAACCATGTTTTTTCGGCGCGGCGAGGTTAGCGATTTACCCGCCGTAGAGGAATTGTGCAAAGATGTCTGGGACGGACATGATTATATACCGTCGGTCTGGCAGGATTGGCTAAATAATCCGCTCAATCTGGTTTTTGTGCTGGAATTAGACGGACAGTTGGCGGCACTTTATTGCCTCAAGTTGCAAATGAGCGAAACGGATAAAGCGGGCTGGTGGCAGGGGGTGCGGGTAGCTACTCGCCACAAGAGGCATGGTCTGGCGGGACGCTTGCTTGAACACGTTATAGCCGAAAGCCGGGCGCATGGTCTGACTAGCCTGCGCTATGCTACCGCCGTACCTAACGCGCCAATGCACCGGCTGGCTCAAAAACACAATTTTCGCTGCATTAGTCCCTATAGCTTTGCGCTTGCGCCCCGCCTTGAAGGTAATTATGTTGAAGAAACTGCCTTTCAGTCAAAAGCCCTGCAAGCCTCCGATTTTGAAGCTGCGTGGGCATTTATCCAGACTTCCAGCGATTGGGAGAAGGGCGAGGGTATTCATTGCGATGCGTGGGTCTGGACAAAACTTGAAGCTGAATTACTACGCCAGTGGCTCGAAAAAGGCTGGGTCTACGGCTGTTTCAAGAGTGACAAGTTAGCGGCGCTGGCCCTGACTCGTCATGAAAATGAGCCGGATAATTCGTGGTTATTTGTCACCTGGCTGGATGGCACACTCGCCGCCATTGGTGTACTAATTCGCTATCTTTGGGCCGAAGCTACCGCAAAAGCCGCCGAGAAGCAGCAAAATGTGCTGGATATAATGACCATTCAGGAAGATGAGCGCGACGAATTATTCCACTCGCTGGGCTTCGTATTCGAGCCGGGCGAACAGATGCGGCTCTACGAATTTCGTCTTAACTCTTGAAAGATTTACCAAAAATTTCCAAATAAGTACTTAGCCAAAACTAGAAATGCACCACGGAGACACGGAGACACACCGAGAAAATTTAAAGTTTAGTTTTAACTCCATGCTTCTCCGTGTCTCCGTGGTGCATTTAAATCTTCAAAAAGAAATTATGCGCTAACTCGATAGGTTCTGCTGCGCCAGCTTCGCACGATTTGGGCTAATCCTTGCTGATAATTTTTGTAACGGGGTTGCCAGCCCAGCTTTTCCTGAATTTTAGCGTTGCTGACCAGGGCGGTAAGTTCCAGCAAGTCTTGCTGTTCTGGCTTGATTAAAAAGCTTGCTAACGGCCCGCTCCAGGTTGGAATGTGCAAAGGGCGTAATCGGCCCAAATAATGGGCAAAGGTATCAATGAAGTCGCCAAAGCTGGCGGGATGACCATCTACCACGTTAAAAGTTTCTCCGGCGGGCTGCTTTTCGGCTACCAGCACTAGCGCCAATGCTGCATCTTCGTAATGCAAAAAATTGGAGCGATTGCTGTTTGGCCCGGCATAATAGGGCCGGAATAAATTGAAAGAATCTTCGTACAGCTTCAAATCGTGCGATTGCGGGCCATACAAAAAGCCCAACCTGAGCAAGCAGGAAGGGAGTTCCTCAGCATTATCAGCTATCATTTTCTCGGCCTGTATCGCCGCCCTGAAAGCGCGACTATTAGGCGGGTTGAGCGGCGCTTCCTCGGTGGCAGCCTGGGCGTTGCCATAAAGAAAAGCATAGCTGGTCTGCACCATAAATTTTACCCCAGCCGCTTTAGCCGCCGCTACTACATTTCTGGTGGTGGAAGGCAAAAATAAATCATAATTGCCCCATTTCTGCCCGTCGTGCAGCAGCGTATTAGTTTCCTGCGGAATCAAGTTCAAAAGTATATCCGGCGCTGCGCTTTGGACGGCTTTCGTTAATTGTCCGGCGTTAAGTGGGTCGGCTACCAGCACCCGCGCTCCATCGGCCCGCACTGAAGCAGCATCTTTAGTGCTTTTTACTTGCCCACTAACCCGATGTCCGCGTGCTACCAGTTGCCGCACTGTTTCGCGGCCAAGCTCGCTTCCGGCACTGGTGACAAAAATATTCAGTACTGTAGAATCGTTCTGTTCCATAAATTCCTTTCCTGCTCAATATTAAACTCAAATATTCTTAGTCTGCAAATTATGTACCACCTTCTCAAATTTGGTACAATTAAGCCGAAACTGGTTTATTCTTCTACAAATATGGAACTACTCACCGCGGTCATGCTGAGGAACGAGGCATCTCTGGTTCACCGCGGTCATGCTGAGAACGAAGCATCTTTGTTTGCCGAAGAAGGTGCTAAGGCTAGAACCGAGACCCTTCCTGCGTCAGGGTGACAATCGCGAAGGGCGGCGTAGTTACACCAATATTAGCTAACAAGGGAGACTAAATGGAGTTTTGGTTTAGAGCTTATTTTGGCGGGCTGGTAGCGATGCGGGCCAGATGCCATGTGCCGTTCTCTTTAATCAGGCTGACCCAGCGCACGTTTTCGCCTGCTTGCCAGTTGCCCGGTTGGTCGCCCGGCTCGATTTTTACCGTAATTTTGTAGGATGGCTTGTTGTCGCTATCGAAGCTTGGCCCTTCCAATATCTTTAGCTCTTTGGCGCTTTGCAGCATCTGCCATTGCTTTTGCCCAAATTCGGTGGCATTATGCTCCTGCTTTTGCGAACTGTAGGCCAGCAAAGTATAGGCTTTTGCGTATTGTTTCTCATCGAGTGCAGCAAAATAAGCTTTGATATTGGTCTGGCAGTGGCTGTCGTCCTGAACGGCGTTGCCGTAATCCGGGCCAAAATCGGTAATTTTTATCTGGACTGGCACCACACTTATTTGTGTTCCAGCTTCGCTTACCAAATTACCCCGCACTTCTATCGTCATGCCTTTTTCTAGCGTAGCAAGGGTTGCATCCGTTCCCGCCGCCGTGACTACTCGTGTAGCGGCATTCCATGTCAACAGCGCCGTTTTACCATCAGTAGTATTCACAATCGTAATCGCCGCCATTGGATTGCCGGGTGTAGTAATTATTCCGTTCAAACTATACAGATTATTGGTAACAGTGGGAGCATTTAACGAAGCAGCAGGTGAAACAGGAGCAGCGCCAGTGGAATTGAGGGGAAGTCGGGGCGGTTCGGCGTTAGAAGCCAGGGCAACTGTAGCAGTGGGAATAGTAGCGCCACAGGCGCTTAACCCCAGCGCTAATATCAGTAAAATCAAAACAAACAGGCCAGAAAACCTTTTCCCGGCTAAATTTTCCCGAAAAGTCATTAAACCTAAAAGTCCTTTCGCTCTGGCATGGCTGCAACGATTTAACTACGCCTGTACTCCAACGTAAAGCAGTAGGGCTACATCAAAAATATACTATTTAGCAAAGCCCGATTTAAGAGCCAAAGGGCTATAATGCACTAGGTCTTTAGACCTATACGATTGACCAGCTTTGATTATGGGGTTAAAATAGCAGCAACACGACAACTACTAGAAGGAAAATTATGGTTACTCGAAAAGCGCTAAAATTTAACCACGCCCTGTTGCTTGGTAGCCTCGCCTGGTTGGGCCTGGTTTTGTTTTTGCTACCGCCGGTAGCGCGGGCCGAATATGTAGTTTATGATGCCAAAGTAGATGCTTATCACGTTACGGTTTGGGCCAGACCTAACCCGATTTCGGTTGGGAAAGTTAGCTTGCTTATTCGGCTGGGGCGACAGGTGAACGTCTCGCAGGAATACCCGGTGCGCGAAGCTCAGGTTTCGGTATTGTTTAAACAGCTGACCGGGCCAGGCACCGAACCCGGCTCTAAGATAGAAAATTATCACAAAACCCTGGCAGCAAACGAAGCCGGGCCGGGAACTTACGAAATGGAGGACTCGCTGCTTTCGGATGGGCGTTACCAGACCTTGATTACGATAAGCTCGAATGTTGGCAAGAGCGAGACTTCGTTTGAGTTTGTCGCCCAGCCCCAACCCGATGACCGTTTCTTTAGCCTGTTATTATTGGCTTTGTTCCCAACGGCTTTATTGACGCTGGTTTATTTTTACGTGCGTCGTCCCAGAAATAACGGGGAAACAGGCGGGCCGGTAGCCGAACCGACCCCGGAACCGCAACCCCAGGAAATCCCTCCACGCTGATGGCGGCGATAGTGGCTGCCTTTAATAATTCGTCGGCCCTTAGCGCTACCCTGGCGGAGCTGGAACATTCGGCGCTGGGGCCACTGCTTTTTTCGCCCAACCGAAAGAGTAATCGAGATTTGCTGGTTCTTTCTTCGGTACGTACCGAACTGGAACAGCTAAAGCTCAGTTGCCCCTGGCTGGCTTCCCGCCGGGTTACGCGGCTAATAGACCGCGATGAAGGCGGGGTGCGCGGCGCGCTGTTTGGCTTGCTGACGGGAGCGTTGCTGGTACAGGTTATCGGCTTCGGTATTTTTTTCTTTGGCAAAGGAATTTCGCTCAAAGCTATCGGCTGGGGTAGCAGTGATGTTGAATTAAGCACTATCGGGCCATTGATTAGCCTTTTCCTGGGAACAATTGGCGCGCTAATCGGCGGGATAATCGGTTGGGTGGTCGGGCGGCATTTTGTGGGCCTACCTGCTGCTACCGTCGAGCTTTTCGAGCAACATCTGAGTCAGGGCGGCATAATTTTGGTTTACAACCGACGGCGTTTCTTTAATTCTGCCCCGGCACGGGTGCGCCCCGGTCAGGCCACCCACCCCGACCCGTTTAACCGACTCTATTTTTGGTTGGGCGAACACGCCGGGTGTGAAATACTCAATCGCGTTCGCGGTTCTGCCATCGGCCTCAACGTCACGCCACGCTATACTCCACGTTCTCAGCAACATTCGGCTTATTCCAGTTCAGCCCGCCCCGATGAAGAAGAGTAAGTTAATAAACAAATGATACGTTTATTAAGTTTATAGTATATCCAACCTAACGTAATGTCTATGTAATGTAATTTGTGTAAAATAGTATTAGGATGCCTGAGCATAAGTATTCATTATAAATCTGAACGTTAAATTTGCTTCGGCGGCTTAGAGCGAGAGTAGTTGAATGTCAAACCGAATTAGCCTACGCCTTTATCTTTTTACCTTTTTTGTATTGGTTGGCTTTGTGCCGGGCCTGTTTTTTAGCGTCGGGAATTTTCACCTGCCTGCGTTATTACTGACCCTGGTGGTGGTGCTGGTCTTGAGTTATATTTTTGCCTGGATAGTTGCCCGACCTTTCCATAATTTAGTAATTATGGCTCATCAGCTTGGTCAAAATGAAGAAATAGACCTCAAACCTGCTCTGAGCCGAGTTGCTCCGGCGGAAGCTCAAGAATTGGCCGAGGCACTAAGTGATTTAGGTCGGCGGCAGACTGAAGCCAAGCTGGTTTTGGAAGAGCGCGTCGCCGGGCGCACCGCCGAACTTGCCTTCAGTCGCGATTTGCACTTCAAGCAGAACATCGAGCTTGAAAGCCTCAATGCCGCAATGGTGCAGAGCAATCTTGAAAACCAGCGCTTGTTGGCTGAAATGCTCCAGCGTAGCCGCGAACTGGCCGTTCTCAATGAAATGAGCAGCGATGCCCTCGCCGCCCGCAGCCTGGATTATCTTAACCAGCGCGCCCTTGACCGTGCCACCAGATTACTCGAAGCTCCTATCGGACTAATCGGTTTGCTCAATGGGCGGGGCGAAAAATGGTATAGCTCGAACGTGCCTGATAGTGAAGCCGAGACTGAGAGCGATATGAGGTTGCCGGGTGGGTTGTTAAACGAAGTTTCTCGTCAGGCGCTTTCGCAATTGGCCCAGGCTGCCCTGCAAAATAACGGCCCGCTCTTGCTTGAAGATACCGAGAAATCGCTCCATCAACTTAGCGGTTTGCAAAGCGCCGTTTTTTTGCCGCTTTATTCGCCCGAAGATAAAAAGCCGCTGGGCGTAATGGTGCTGGGCGATTACAAAGTTCGGCGGTGGCAGCCCGATGAAATCGAGTTAATGACGACGGTTGCTAATCATCTGGCCCTTTCTACCAGTTATGCTCGGTTGATAGATGAACTCGCGACTGACCGCAATCGCTTTGATGCAGTACTGAACGGGGTTAGCGAAGGGGTTATGCTGGTGGACGAGCAGAACCGTATTCTGTTTGCCAATCCCGCCGCCCTCCGCAATATGCACCTGCCCGAAGATGTGCTGCTGGCAGATTATGATGCCGATTTATTTTTGCCTGTACCCAGCACCAAAAGCCGTGAACTGGTGGCGCGGATGGCGAAGGGCGAAAAACTTGACCCGGTGCAAGTAGAGCGCGACGGGCGTACCTGGGGGGTCAGTATCAACCCAATTTATGATAATACCGGACAGTTTATTGGTGTGGCCCAGGTGCAACGCGATATTACCGATGCCGCCAGGGTTGACCGCATGAAAACTGAGTTTATTTCACTGGTCTCGCACGAACTCCGCACGCCGCTAACTTCGATCAAGGGCTACGTCGAACTGGTTTTGGAAGGCGATACCGGCCCGATTAATGAAATGCAGCAGCGTTTCCTCGAAACCGCCCGCAATAGTTCTGACCGATTGGTCAGCTTAATTAACGACTTGCTGGATGTCAGCCGCATCGAATCGGGCAAGATTCAGCTGGAGCAAGGCGTATTGAATTTGCACCGCACTATTGCCAATGTAATTGAGCCAATGAAGTTGACCGCCAAGCAGCGCGAATTGACCGTACACCTAAATTCCGCCCCTCATTTGCCGCCCGCCTGGGCTGACCGTGACCGTGTGACCCAAATTTTGACCAACCTCCTTTCCAACGCTTTTAAATATAGCCGTCCTGGGGGCGAAGTCGAGGTTAGCACCCGCCGTAGCGCCGATGACCAATTTATCGAAATTGAGGTACGTGATACCGGGATTGGTATGACCGAAGAGGAGCAGAAGCAGCTTTTCAGCAAGTTCTTTCGCTCCAGTAACCCGGCGGTACGCTCGATTAGCGGGACGGGCCTGGGGCTGGCAATTACTAAATCGTTGGTCGAGATGCACGGTGGGCAGATGTGGGTACAGAGTAAGCTGGGCCAGGGCAGTCTTTTCGGCTTTAGTTTGCCAATTGTGCGGATGAGCGAAGAAGAAATGCTTTCGCTAAATCTGGCCTATGAACCAATCAGTCAGGCTGCCAGAGTAATGCTGGTGGCGGCGGAACGGGCTACCGCCGATTTCTTGCGTACTCCGCTCGAAAACGCCGGGTATAGCGTCAGCGTAGCGCTGGATAACGAAGATTTGCTCCCGCGTGCTATTGCGGAACAGCCGCGCTTAATCGTGTTGCTGCCGGGCGAAGATGGCGAGGAATTAAACTTTGCCCCGCTTTCGCAACTAAAATGCGACGAAGAGACCTGCCAGATGCCGGTGGTGCTACTTTCGACCCGACCCGAAAACGATGACCGCTATCGCCTGAAAAGGCTGGCCTATTTCGATAACCCGGTTTCGGAAATAGAACTGGTGAACCAGCTAAACGAATTATTGGGTAGCGACCCGCTTTTTCAAGAGTTTGAAGATGAGGAAGATTTGGGGCGTGGCCTCGTTCTGCTGGCTAATACCGATGCTCGGCTACGCCTTTTGCTCGACCAAAACTTGCAAGACGGCGGCTACACTACTCTGTTAGCCGCCGATGCTGCCCACGCCCTGATGCTGGCCCGTCGCCATGTTCCCGACCTGGTGCTGCTCGATATAAATATTCTCAGCCGCGAAGGTCTTGCTCTTGCCGAAACTCTCAAAACCGAGTGCGCTATTAACCACATCCTTTTGTTTTTGGGTATGGCTACCGATTTACCTGCCCCCGATAAGACCTATCTGGCCTTCGGTATGCTGGAACAATTTGACCGCCTGGTCTCGCCCGACGAATTGTTACATTTTGTCGAGCGCTACCTGCCTTCGCCTGTCAGGTACGAATAATATTTAGCACCGCTTCTTGTAGTGGTCGGTCAATTAACACCTGCATATGATTAATTTTAAAATCGGCGTGCGGGGCGGCAAAAGCTTCGGGCCAGTGGCTGCTTGTCACCGAGACCGCCGAGTCGCCCTGGTTCATTTCTGCCAGCCCTCCAAATTCGTCATGCACTCCCGGTATTCTTCCCAATGCCTCGATTAGCCACTGGCTGGCAGTTGCCAGCACATGCACGCTTTGCCCCATTACCGACAAGAAAAAATTGACAAAAGTTGGCTCGTTTCCACCAAAGCTATAATATTGCACTCCTGGCAACGGCTGCTCATCCTGCGCCAGCGCCTGCAAAGTTGGACTATCCGGCATAAGTTCGACAAAACCGGGACTCTGGGCGGGCGTACCAAACGAGTGCATCAGCGCTTCGCGCACCAGATTTGCCAGCCCGTTTAAATACTGGCCTATGGTATGTTCCACGAAGCCCTTAATCGGATTAGGCAACGAATGGGCCAGCGAAGTAAAATCCAGTTGGGTGTGCAGCAAATTGTTGTAGTCGTTGGCTAACTTGGGCATAAAGCTGCCGTGATGCGGCGTACTGAGGGTAATTACCTTGCGTAAATGCGGTACGCCCGCGCTGCCCAGTTGCTTGAGGGCGGCTCGTGTCACCAATCCGCCCCGGCTGTGACAAACAATAATCAGGGGCGGCACTGCCCCGCCATTCGCCGCTACGTCCTGTTCATAAGGCTCGAACACCAATTTTTCGAGGCTGCTCAAAATTCCTGCTACTTCTTGTACTGCCGAATCGAGCAAATCACCCGGTTTAGCCTGACTGAAGTTGACATAACTAATATGATTATTAGCTAAAAACTGCGTCCAACTCGTTACCGCTCCCGCCTGATAGGGTGGCGACGAGACTATGCCCTTCGCTCCCTTCGCTGGTTTAGCATGAATATCAAATAGCCAGGTATCATTTACGTTCATGCTTACTGGGTCGGCCCAATGCCGGAAATTGCCACCAATGCCGTGTACCAGCAGCACAATTGGGGCATCAATCTGCCCTGCCACCGCCGACAAATCAAAAATAGTATGCTCAGTGCTGCACTGCGTCTGAAAATTGCTCAGTAACTCTTCAAACCGAGCCTGCTCCATAATAATTTCTCCCAACCAAAATTCGTTATACCGAACCAACCAATTAGACCATGTTATTGAACTTTGAACCTTGAACCTTGAACTACTAACGCAGTTTAGCCGATTTTCAAAATTTATTCCAGTCCGAAATTGCTTTTCAGGCTAAATCTGGGCCTCAGTTTGAGCCTTTGAGCTTGAAGATTGTACGTGATGCAAGCCCGCCCTGGACAACCCTACGGGCCGAATTCCGGGCTACATAGCTCAAGTGGATTAAAATCCACTGATTACCAAAGAGTTAGCGGCGTTATTGTGTATCCAGTGGTTTTCAAACCACTTTAGCTACGGAGCCCGGAATTCATTCCAGGGCGAACCAACTTAAGCCACCAAATATCAAGAAACAAGGCCAATTCCTACTACGAATTGACCTTGTTTTTTGATAATTCATTCATAGCTAAAGTGACAAACGTTATTTAGCAACCTGTTTGGTGAACTGGCGGGTAGCAATGCCCAGCGTAATGATTGCCAGCACCGCCAGCACTACAAAGGCGGTAGTTACCACACTGAAAACCGTATCGCCATTGTTAATTTGAGTGGCGTTCAGGCCGGTAATAATCGCCCGCAGACCGTCAATGCCGTAGGTTAACGGGTTGAGTTTTGCCACCGTCTGCAACCAGTCGGGCAGAAGCGCGACGGGCAACTGAGCCGAACTGGTAAAGAGCAAAGGCAAGGTAAAGAAATTGATTACCAGAAAGGTCGCCTGAATGTTGCGGGTGCGTAACCCGATGAAAAGACCTATTCCACCCATCATCAGGCCGAACAGCGCCGCAATCAGGAAGGCTATCGGGAGTAACTCCCAGTGGGCTATCCGCACCCCGAAGATAACGCCAATGATGGTCAGGGCCAGCGTCTGCATCATCATACGGGTCAGGTCGGCCAGCAACCCGCCAGTCAGGATGGCGAAGCGATTAATCGGGGCGACCCGCAATTTGTTCAGGTAGCCGTTCAAATCGTCGGTGATGATACCGAGGGCCGAGTTGGTCGAGCCAAAGAGTATCATCTGAATCATAATCGCGGGCAGAAAGAAAGCTGAATAGTTGTCAGTACCGAACTGGGCCGTCACCGGGTTAGCCTGTCCCGCCGGAACTGCCCCAAAGCCGGTAGTCAGGCGGCTAAACACCTGCCCAAAGAGCAGAAACCAGATTAGCGGCTGCACCAGCGAAAAATAAAGCTGGGCCGGGGCGCGCGTCATCTTGATGATGGCTCGCCGATAAAGCGTCCAGGTATCCCGTACCAAACGACTTAGTCCACCACTGCGGACGGGCGCTAAGGTCCCTGGCAAAGTTTGTGCCGATGAACTCATATAGCTAAAACTCCTTTTATTTCCTTAAAGATTTTCAAATTGAATTATTAACCGCCAAGACGCAAAGAACGCCAAGATTTTATAGAGTTCTTCCGTTTAAGTTACTAACTGCCAAGACGCAAAGAACGCCAAGATTTTATAATTTTCTCCGTGTTTCTCCGTACCTCCGTGGTGAATTTTTGCCCTGATTGAAACTCAAAACTCAAAACTCAAAACTCAAAATTCAAAATTCAAAACTCCCTAGCTCCGCCGACGCGGTGGCCCCCATGGGCCGCGACCTCCTACAAACGCCACCGGGTCATCCTGGCGAATCCGCATCCCGGTATATTTCAAGAAAACATCGTCCAGCGTCGGGCTGGTCAGAGTGAGGCCGGAAACGGTCACGCCCCGGGCATCCAGCAGACGCATTACTGGCGGCACGCTTTCGCCGCCATTTTCGACCACCAGAGCCAGGTTGCCTTCGCTAATGGTGCTACTGCGTACAAAGGGCTGGTTCGCCAGTAAAGTTTTGGCTTGCTCGGCTTGCTGTTCGGCACTGACTCCATTGTTTTTGAAAGTAAGGTTAATCACATCGCCGCCCATTGCGGCTTTTAGCTCGGTTGGGCTACCTTCGGCAATAATCTTGCCGCCGTCAATAATGGCGAGGCGCTGGCAAAGTTTGTCGGCTTCTTCCATATAGTGCGTGGTCAGGAAGATAGTCAAGCCTTCTTCTTTGTTCAGCTTTTCCAGATAGCGCCACAGCCCGGCCCGGTTTTGCGGGTCTAGCCCGGTGGTTGGCTCGTCCAAAAAGAGAACTCGCGGGCGATGCACCAGCGCGGTTGCCAAATCCAGGCGCTTTCGCATACCGCCGGAATAAGTCCCGACCTTGCGGTTGGCGGCTTCCCTTAAGTCCATCAGGTCAATCAATTCTTCGGTGCGCCGCTTGAGGGTGGCCTTATCCAGACCGTACAGGCTGCCCTGAATGTCCAGGTTTTCGCGGGCGGTCAGTTCGTCGTCCGGGCTGGCATCCTGTGCGCCGTAACCAATTGAGCGGCGCACCGCGTCGGCATCTTTTTCGACATCGTAGCCCACAATTTTAACTTCGCCGGAAGTACGAGCGAGTAGGGTAATCAAAACCTTGATAGTGGTAGATTTACCCGCTCCATTTGGGCCAAGAAAGCCAAAGAACTCACCCTCTTTGACGTAAAAATTGATGCCTTTGACTGCTTCTACATTGCCTGGATAAGTTTTGACCAGGTTACGAACCTCAATTACGGTATTTTCGGGAGGAGCAAAGCTGCTTTTCTGCTCTGCCTGGGTATCTAACATAACTGCCTCCTTTAGAAGCTAGGGTTTATTAACTAAATGTTCGTTAAGTTTATCGCACTAACTATGAATTAGCGCCGTTTTAACGCAATTCCATCTAGTAACACCGAAACAATATTATCTGCCATCCGTCCGGCTTCTACTGGCTCAATCATACATTCGCGCATCCGCGGATTCCAGTTGAGCGACATGGTCATGCCATGAAACATATTCGACAAAATTTCCGGGCCAACATTTGGGCTGATTTCTTCGCGGTCTATCCCTTCCTGAAAAACTTCCTGAATGGTATTGATGTAAGTTAACTTAAAATGTTTCCAGATTTCCGGCTGCTTTTCGGCGGGAAGGTGTTGCTGCACATCGCGCATTAACATTGGGCCGCTTTCCCGCCCGAACTGCAAAATAATATGCAGGGCTAACAGCCGCAATTTCTCACGGATATTCTGGCCGAGCTTTGCCGCCGCTCGAACTCCCAGCGCATATTCATCGAACATGTGCTTGACTACTTCGATAAACAAATCTTCTTTGCCCTGCGGAAAATGATAATAAAGCGCGGCGGGCGTGACTTTGACCACTTCGGCTACATCGCGCATGGAAACACCCTTAAAACCTTTGGCGATAAAAAGCTGGCGGGCGGCATCCAGGATGCGCCGCCGGGTTTCGAGGTCTATTTCCGCTTCCGCCCCGGCAGCCACGATAGTTTTCATCAAGTGAACGGTTCTTCGCGGTGCCGCCATCATTTTGTCCCTTTTACCGCGAACCGAACCGCCAGCCATTTTTTTGAAACCCGGTCAAGTTCCTCGTCAGTCGAATTTTGGTCTACCTTTAGAAAACGGCTATAGCTGGGGCGATGCTTCAAATAAAGCCGGATTACCTGTCGCACCTGGGTCGGGTCTTCCAGTACTTCGCCAGTAGCTCCCAACACTCTTTCACCAATTTGAAGCTTCACCTTTGGGTTCACTTTGACATTGCGTACCCAGTTTGAGATTGGCGCTTCGCCCCGCGAAAGGGTATAGATATAATTGCCCGTCTCAACATAGCCAATAGGGGTAGTGCGGGGTTGCCCGCTTTTGCGCCCGGTGGTAGTGATGACCATAAACTGATTTCCCAAAAAGCGGTATGCCCCCGCTTCGTAGGCAGTCGCCATTCCCCGGTTCACTAATATACCGAACTGTCGCCCAATTCCTCGTAAATCTCCCAAAAAATCATTTTGGGTTCTTCGGTTTCGTGCCATCTCTCAACCTCTTTCCGATAATTACTTACTTAACGTTTGTTAAGTGGTTGAAATAAATATAGCGCAGCTTTTTTGTTTTGTCAAGAACAATTTCATAAAGCTTGCAGAATATTTGCAAAATCCCACGCCATTTAAAAGTAGTAGCGATTCAATCGCTTCGGTCTGAACACCCGGAAAAAGGATTGCAGCTAGTGGCCCTTTTGGGCAAATCGCTACTACTTTTAAGTTGATTAGCGAAAATCTGATTAAGTTTTATACAGCCTTCAAAGAGCGAACAAGATATTAGACTTTAGACCTATTTATGCAGAAATTTAAATAAAAATATAGCAAATAGGCAAAATTATGGGTATAATCAAGTTATATATTTGGGAAGCGGATTTAACAAGCTGAAACACTCAATCTACTGTTGTTGTTTAGTACAATCCTTGAAAGGACTCTTGCTACCCATGAAAATGAAGTTATCTTCGAGCAAATTATTGGTTTTACTAACTCTGGCGGGGACGCTGATACTGGCGGCTTGTGGCGACCCCACCGCCACGCCAGCGCCAGCTCCAACTCCTGTCCCGCCGACCGCAGTTCCCGCCACCGCCACGGCAGTCCCCGCGACTGCGACATCCGTTCCGACTACCGCCGCCGCAACTCCAACTAAAGCGCCTACGACTGCGGCAGCAACCACTGTTGCGGCAACTACGGCGGCGGGCAATCCGAGTGGCAATGTTACTCTCCCGGCTATTAGCGGAACGACCGAAGTTGCGCTCGACCCGGCGATAACGGCGGAACTTACCAAACAGCTACCCGGCGGCGCTATTAAGCTCTATTCCTCGGATGACGACCCGGCGAAGCTGGGTACAAACGCCGATGCCACCATAATCGGCGCAGGCTATAAGTTTGGTATCCCCAATCAGACCAAGCCAGTTAAGGGCGATAACGAGGCTTATTTTGGGGTCTATTCCAAAGCCGGGGCAGCCGACCTGGTTATGATTACTGGCCTTGTACCAAAAACCCCGGCTGAATTGACCAGTGGGCTAGGCATTACGGGGGTAAACCCGGCAGATACTCAAAAGCTGCTTGACCAGCTTAAGGGCAAGAAAAGCACCCTGTTTATTATCGCCGACCCCACTGGTTTGCTTTCGCAGCTTATCGCTGGGTTTGCTTCGATAGGCACAGATACGCCCGGTGCTACCACCACGACGGCGGCAGCCACTACGCCCGCTTCCAGCAGCGCGTTAACCGTAGACGAGAGCGTGTTGAAAGTTTATGCGGGTGCAAAGCGGCTGGATAGCTCGCCGGGTAAAGTCGGCAACCAGATTACGGTTTATTACCTCAGTAGCGATAAGCTTGAAACGATTACCGACGGGTTCAAGAAAGCCTATGACCCGTTTGGCGACAACAAAGATGTTAATTCGAGTGTTTTTTCAGGTGGTAGTTCTTCGGGTAATTTGCAAATAACTGCTGCTAAATACAAACTAAGTGTAACTTTTGTTGGGCCGAAGTCCCAAACCGATGCTGATTACAAAGCTTTTGTTGCTGCTGGCAAACCCGGCCCAGAAGAAACGCTGATTGTGGCGGTACTTAGCCCACCAAGTAACTAGATTTTTATCTTGAAATAAAATTCGGTGAGCGCGAACTTCAGTTCGCGCTCACCGAATTTTATTTCAAGATTATTGGGTTAAATCCAGGCATCTTCCATGCCGGGTTTGCTTTTCATCAGGCGCATTTTAAGCGAAATTTCGCCGCAGGATTTTTTGGTTGGAAAGACTTTCCAGGGATTGACCAGTTCGTCCGGGTTGAAGACGTGCTTGACCCGGCGCATTACCTCTAAATCATCCTCGTTGAAAAGCCAGCTCATATATTCCTGCTTTTCGGTGCCAATGCCGTGTTCGCCACTGATGGTGCCGCCCACTTCGACGCACAGATGCAGAATTTTCTCGCCGCACTCGATAACTCGTTCCATCACGCCGGGAACGCGAGCATCAAAGACGATGTTGGGGTGCAAATTGCCGTCGCCAGCGTGGAAGATATTGGCAACCACTAAATCATATTCCTTGCCGAACTCGCCGATGCGCCTTAGCACTTCGGGCAATTTCGAGCGCGGCACGACTCCATCGTGCAAATAGAAATTGGGTGCAATCCGTCCGAACGCGCCCGCCGCCCCTTTGCGCCCGGCCCAAAGCTTCATCCGGGCTTCTTCGGTGGCGGCAGTTCGGATGTCGAACGCGCCATTGTCACGGCAAATCTGGACAATATTTTCGTTGAGTTCGTCCAGACTTTCTTTCAGGCCATCAATTTCGATTAAAAGCAACGCCCCGGCTTCGGGCGGATACCCAGCCTGCAAGCCTGCCTCGACGATGCGGACGCAAATCTGGTCGAGCATTTCGAGGGCTGCCGGAATAATGCCGTTGCCGATAACCGCAGACACGGCGGCGCTGGCGGATTCTATATCATTGAAAAGGGCCAGGAAAGTCCGCACCGCTTCGGGCGATTTCATTACCTTCACCGTTGCCTCGGTGATAATGCCGAGCGTGCCTTCGCTGCCGACATTAAAGCCGGTCAGGTCGTAGCCGGGATGGTCGGGGGCGGGGCTACCCATCTGGACAACTTCGCCGCCGGGCAGCACTACTTCCAGCCCGTAAACATGGTTGGTGGTTGTGCCGTGCGCCAGACAGTGCGGGCCACCCGAATTCAGGGCAATGTTACCGCCAATTTGACTGGCTTTCTGGCTGGCAGGGTCGGGCGCAAAAAAGTAGCCACTTGGCGCAATTTCGGTGCTGAGGTCTAAATTGACATGGCCCGGCTGCACCGTGGCGTAACGGTTGGTCTGGTCGAAGTGCAGCAACTTTTTCATACGCGCCATCGAAACTACTACCCCGCCGCGTACCGCAATCGCGCCACCGCTCAAGCCCGTTCCCGCGCCGCGTGGCACTACTGGCACATTCTCACGCGCCGCCAACGCCATTAGCTTTGAAATTTGCGCGGTATTGCTTGGTGTAACCACCGCTTCGGGCAAGTTTGAATCTATCGAAAAATCATATTCATAAACCATCAAATCTTCGGGGGTATATAGCACCGCGTCCGGCCCAAAAATTTCCAAAAGCTCATTTACTAAATCTTTTTGGTTCATCTTTCTCTCCACCCCTGGCTATTGAGACAATTTCTAAAT
>JBBQXW010000030.1:0-38047 GCA_038209275.1 Chloroflexia bacterium
GGCACGGCAACTTACAGCTATAGCTGGGGAGCGCCGGGAGATTTCAAGCCGCGTTGGGCCGCCCGATTACAGCGTCCCGGCTAACGAAAGAGAAAAGATGCGGAAATTCGTCGGCTTCGATATAGGAGGGGATAGTGCAGAGCGACGCTTTACCGGCGTGCCTGCCGCTTTCTTCAGCCAACTTTTGCCCCAGATTAGCAATTTGTCCGAGCTAAAAGTTACCCTTTACACGTTTTATCTGGCCGGGCAGAAGAAGGGTGAACCGAAGTGGGTCGGTTACTGGGAATTGAGCGAGGCGGAAGATTTACTGGAAGGTTTGCGGCGTAGCGGCGACCCCCGCCCGCCCGAAGAGCATTTGCGGAACGGGCTGGAACTGGCTATCACACGCGGCACGTTACTTCGGCTGGTGGCAGCGCCCGCCCCGCCCGAATTTTTCAAGAATTTCGAGGGCGCGGTGGAACTTGAACCCGTGACTGTCACCTGGTTTTTGCTCAATACCGCCGCTAACCGCGATTTTATAGCGAAGCTGGAACGGGGCGAAGCTCAGATTGAAGATACGACTTTATGGCAAGGGCTGGATTTGTGGGACTGGCCTTTGCCCAACAAGCCACGTCCGCCGGAAGAAGAAGGCGAACCCGACCCGGTGGGCGACCAGATTCGGGAGTGGCAGCAACAGGCCCGTTGGCGGCTCAAATCGCAGCGACCTGATATTTATACTCTTTATGAACAAAACATCGGCCCGCTTACGCCAATTTTGAGCGAAAGGCTACGCGAGGCCGAGCAACTTTATCCTGCCGAATGGGTGGAAGCGGCTTTCACCGAAGCGGTAAATTATAACCGGCGGAGTTGGGCCTACATTTCGCGTATACTGGAGAACTGGGCAACCGATGGAAAAGATGGGCAAGAACGACGAGAAAGAGAATGGGATGACCAACGCCTCGGAGGTCGGGAACGGAACCGACGACGAACGCCTGTGGCTAGAGATGGAGCGAGAGCGTCAGGCCCGCCTCCGCACGACCAACCCGTACCCGGAGCGCAGCCGTCGCAACGACCTGCCCCGGCGGGTGGGGAACGAGGACGTGCGGACGCTCCGCAATCTGGCACCGGACAACTTATTCAATGGCGCGGGGCCGAAGCCGAACGGAAACGGCAACAGTACCGCCGCCAGCAACCAGCCCAATCCGAGGAGTCCGGGTCCGAACCCGATTTCTAATAACGGGACGCGCCCAAATAAAATTGTGCCGATGCCGTATCGCAACGGTGCAAGCGCCGAAGCTTTTGTTGACCCGGATGCCTGCCCGATTTGCAAGGGAGCGGGTTTCTTGAGGATGGATGCGCCCGTCGGCGACTCCAATTTCGGGCGGTTGATTGATTGCGAGTGCCGCGTCGCCGAAAAAGAACGCCACGCCCAGGAAGACTTAAAAAAGGCCAGCAACCTCGATTATTTTCGCGATTTGACCTTCGATAGCTTTAGTCCGCGTGTGCCGGGGGTGAAAGACGCATTCCAGGCTGCCCGTCAGTTCGCCCAAGACCCCAGCGCCTGGCTGTTGCTGGTAGGAGGCTACGGTTGCGGCAAAACCCACCTTGCCGCCGCAATTGCCAACGAAGCTTTACAAAAAGGCATTCGGCTTTATTTTGCGGTTGTCCCCGATTTGCTTGATTATTTGCGGGCCACCTTTGACCCCAACAGCGATGCCAGCTACGACGAACGCTTCGATATGATTCGCAACGTGCCGCTTCTGGTGCTGGACGATTTGGGGACGGAAAACTCGAAACCCTGGGCCAAAGAAAAACTCTATCAAATCATCAATCACCGCTACAACGCCAAGTTGCCAACAGTTATCACCACCAATCAAGACCTGTTCCAGATTGACGGGCGTATTGCCTCGCGCATCAGCGACCAGCAACTTTGCTCGGTTATCCATATTCAGGGCGGCGATTTCCGTCAGATTCCACCCGCCGAACGCACCCGCCTCCGGCAAGTCCCAGGCCCTAACCAGAAAAGAACTTTTTAAATAAAGCTGTTGTTAGCTGGAGGCAAGGTCGGACTCAGTATCATTTAAATCTTGATAATACCAGACCTGTGGGAAAGCAGTATACCCGGCTTTCTCATACAGCCTGAGTATAGGTCACAAAAAGACCCCATCAAGGTATTATACTAACAGATGCCATGCTCACCCTGACCTTAAACAGCGGTATTTCTTACCAGGAAATCGTCTACTAAGAGCCTATCCCATTAGGGGTTTGATGAATCAAACCCCTAATGGGCGCAATGAATTGCGCCCCTACTGAGATAAGTTCTTAGTTGGCAAAACGTTCGGGCTTTATTTAAACTGGGAGAAGCCGTATAATTATAGAGCGTTGAATACGCTGGAAAGTCAAACAATGACAGAAGAAAGGGCAATTTTATGAGCATAGATACAGAATTAATCCTGGAAAAAGTAAAAAATCTATCGGTCAGCGAATTACTAACTGTTCAGGAAAGTATTACTCAAGAATTGCGACAAAAAACTAACAGCGATGGCACTACTACTGCAACCACTTATCAATCAACGACAATAAGCCGCCGAGTTAACATACCAGGCTCTTACCGACCAACCAAAGAACAAATCGAAGCCAGATTAGCGGCTATTTTCTCGCCAGAGCAGTTAGAGCAAATGCGTCACGCCGATCTCAGCAATTTGCCTCCTGGCTCTAAAACAGTGACGGAAATGATTAGCGAAGACCGCGAGGACAGGTTCTAATGAGTCTTTTGTTCCTTGATACTAATGCCTTACTCAAGCTCTATTTACCAGAAATTGGCTCGAATTGGGTAAGAAATGCTATAGTTGGTAATCAGGTAAGCATATCCGAACTGGTCTTGTATGAAAGTGCCACAGTACTTAGAAGACGTTATCTTGAGGGGAGTTTAAGTTTGCCTCAAGCTCAACTACTATATACTCAAATTGAACTAAATAGTCAGGCATATGATATTGTAGAGCTACGCTCAGAAAGACAGTTGGAACGGGTCGTAGCTATCTCGTTTAGTTTAGCACCCACATTACGTATTCGCGCCCTTGATAGCATGCAACTGGCGGCGGCGGAAGTAGCAGAAGAAGCAGCAAACAGGCTTATTCCGCCCGAACCTTTCGTCTTCGTAAGCTCGGATGCTCAGTTGTTGCGAGTAGCTCAGGCTCAAGGTTTTGTGACCGAAAACCCGGAAGACCATCCCTAGCCAATAAAGCATCATTAATGACTAACCCGGCTAAAGAAATAATCAACTATCAGCACTCTTTTTCCCAAATTTTGAATTTTCAACCAATTAGCAGTAAACTGATAACTGACGACTGACAACTTTTTCGAGGAATTATGCTAACAGATGCCCATGCTCACCTTGACCTTGAGCAATATGACGAGGATAGAGCCGAAACAGTGCAGCGCGCCAAGGATGAGGGCGTAGGCTGCATTATTAATGTGGGGATTGACCCACCGCGCTGGCAAAGTTCGCTGGATTTGGCGGCTCGTTATCCAGGTTTTATGTATGTTTCGCTCGGTCTGCATCCCAACGATATTTTGCGCTCCGGCGACCCCGACGCAGCGATGGCCCAGCTTGAGAAACTGATTCAGGCTAACCCCGGCCTTATCGTGGGGGTCGGCGAAACCGGGCTGGATTATTACTGGAAAGATGTACCGCCCGAAACACAGCGCGATTATTTCATTCAGCACATCGAACTGGCCCGGCGAGTTGGTCTGCCCCTGGTAATTCACTGCCGCGACGCGATGCCCGACCTTATCGCGGTGCTGCAAGCCCACGCCCGCGATTTGCCGATTATGATGCACTGCTTTAGCGGCACGCCCGCCGAAGCCGAGGAATGTATCGCGCTCGGCCCAAAGGTTTATATTTCGCTGGCTGGCCCTGTCACCTTTGCCAAAGCAACTGACCGACACGAAGTCGCCCGTCAGGTTCCCCTTGACCGGTTGCTGACCGAAACCGATTGCCCTTTCCTCACCCCGCACCCCTACCGGGGCAAGCGCAACGAACCCGCCCGTGTTAAACTCGTTGCCCAAAAAATCGCCGAACTCAAGGGCATCTCCTACGTAG
The DNA here is from genome assembly GCA_038209275.1 of Chloroflexia bacterium. Lineage (GTDB taxonomy): Bacteria > Chloroflexota > Chloroflexia > Chloroheliales > Chloroheliaceae > L227-5C. The sequence continues at coordinate 4,082 of JBBQXW010000030.1, forward strand.
AAGTCGCCGAGCAAACCGGCAAAAACGTGCAGGCTTTATTTAGGCAGGCTCAAGGCTTTGTGACTGAAAACCCGGAAGACCATCCCTAGCCAAAATAACAGGAAAACCGATGACCAACCCAAATTCCGATAGCATCCAGGGCATATACGAAAATGTAATTGGCGCGAGTAATCGTGAGGTAACGCTGCGCTATTGGGCCGAGTTGGGGTATCAGCCAGTGCAGGAGGGACGACTGAGCGCAGAACAGGCACGGGCGTTATATAGTGTAGACTCGGCGCTGGGTTCGGTGCGGTTGCAGAATGGGGCGGTCAATACGCACGGACTGGTGCGGCTGATGCTGTGGGAGAAGCCACCTGTGCCAGGATTGGGATTGGTACGCCCGCTTACGGTGGGTGGGCGCTGGCTGACCGCGCGCACCAGCGATATTATGCGGCTGCGCGATGCTTACATGGACGCGGTGACGCAGGGCGAAGAATGGGTGGTCAGCGAACTGATACGCAATATTATTCGGGAGGGGAAAGAAGGCGCAGGCTTTTACGAACGTTTTGTGGGCGTGCGCGAAATGATGGTGCTGGGGCAGGAAACGCGCCAGGTTTATTTCCAGCGCTACGGTTATGATGTGCCAGGCTACGGCACGATTGCTGACACTTCACCGCTCGGCGTGAGCGAAAGCACCCACATGGGTATCGTTGTTCCTGATTTGTCGCAGTTGGATTTTTATAGCGAGGTTTTGGGTTTGAAGCTGGAAAACCGCCACGAAGTACTTCCGGCCCAACCCGACACGCGCCCCGATGTAACGATGTCCGGCAATACCGCCGCCATTCATCCGCTAATGCGGCGCGAAGGTGAAACTTATTCGTTTGTCACTTTTGTCACGCCCCGCGCTAACGTAGGTCGTATGTATGTCGTTGCACCACAAGACAAACAGCCCGATATGCGCGACCATTCTCGCCCTGGCGTAACTGGCCTGTGCCTCTCGACCTATCTTGTGAGCAACCTGGAAGAATATCGCGTTCGCATTAGCGCCAGCACTGCCACTGCCGTTACTCCGATTAACGCCAACGAGTTCGGCGAACCGTCATTCAGTTTCACTGCCCCCGATGGTACGGCCTGGGCGCTCGTAGGAAAATCTTAAATTTTAAGCTATTTTCAGGTTGACATTTAGCCAAATTACGGTATAATACATCTTGCAACAAACACAGGAATAATATTGGGGTGTAGTCTAATGGTAGGACAGCTGATTCTGGATCAGTCGGTTGGGGTTCGAATCCCTGCACCCCAGCCTGAAGATAACTAAAAAGGCTTTATCATTTTTCTAAGAAGAATGATAAAGCCTTTTTTAGTACCCATTTTCTAACCAAAATTAAATTTAACCTGGACTAATTGCTGGTAAACTTGTTATACCAAATCTTGAAAGGTTATATACAATAAAACCTAAAACTCGGCCTCAAATAATAGTCCTTATGTATACGAACCTTCAAGACTTGGTATTATAGCTTTAACAAGCCAAAAATAAAACTTTTATATTATAGAGAGGAACATTTAAAAATGGCTATTGCAACCTGGAATGGTGCAGTGGTGGCAGAAGCGCCGCTAGAAAAATGTGAGATAGTTGATGGGAATGTCTATTTTCCAGTAGAAACTATTAAACATGAATATTTTCGCGAGAGCGAGAAGCATACGGTCTGTTCGTGGAAAGGGACAGCCAGTTATTATGACCTGGTAGTAAACGGACAGGTCAACAATGACGCAGCCTGGTATTACCCTGACACGAAATCCGCCGCCAAAAATATCGAAGGCTACATCGCTTTCTGGCACGGCGTAAAAGTTGAGAAATAGATTTTTCTTAAAAGCGGGCCTGATTTTATGGTTAATTATAAAATCAAGCCCGCTTTTGCTTTCAAGCAAGGTCGGTGATTTCGACTTCATATCCGGCTTGCTCAAGCAAAGCTTTTGCTTTTTCGATGTCGCCCGCAACTACTGCCAGTTTGACCCCTTCCGGCAGATTACTGTCGTCATCATCGTCGCTCCCTAGATTAGTAGCCGACCCTGGAATCGGCGGAGTATCATCCACCGTAACCTCATAAGTACTGGAAGAGCCGCCCGGCCCGGTAGAAGTAGCCGTTAATTTCTTTCGCATATTTATATCCTTTCTAATTTATCCTTTTCCAAAACTAGCTTTGCAATTTCTTGCACTATTAAGAATGCCTCTCTAAACTATGGCATTTGGAGTGCCAGGACTACACGGTTTCGTCCTCAAGATTTTCATAAGGCGTTTGGTCAGAGTTGCGGTTTGCAAGGTTGATGTTACAATAGGCAAGTTGTTTATGCAGGGTGAAAATTAAGATTGAGATTGAAAAGAAATAATGGCTAAAACTACTGAAAAGGAAACGAAGGAGAAAGAAGAACAGAGCGCGGCAGTAATTCGGCAGCTTCAACAGCGCTTTGCCGGATTCTGGCAACGCCTGACCGCCCCTGTTGAAGCTAGTTCAGCCGGAGAAAATGAGGCCGAAACTGGCTATGTCCAGGAATATTTAAGTAGTCTGAAAGAGCGGGCCTATTTGGAGCGCACGATTGCCAACCAGTATCGGGGTCGCTATTTATTCGAACTGATTCAAAACGCGGTAGATGCCATGCACAAGCAAGCCAATAGCACCACCGCCAGTAAAAAATCCGCAAAAACAAAGCCTGCAACTACAAATGAGGCGACTCAATATCGCTGCCATATCGAATTAACTTCTGAGGCGTTGTATGTCGCCAACGACGGGCTAGGCTTTGAGGCGGAAGACGTGCGCGGAATTTGCGCGATGGGGCAGAGTACCAAGCCCGCCGGAGAATATATCGGCTACAAAGGGCTGGGCTTTCGGGCGGTGCTGGAAATTACCGACGCGCCCGAAATTTATTCGGGACAGTACCAGTTCGGCTTTAGCCGGGCCGAAACGCTCGATTTGCTGGCTACACCGGGCGCACCCGCCAATCTGCCTGATATGGAAGTGCCGGTACTGAGCGTTCCGCACTTGCGCGCCGCAACTACCTCGAATTTGCCGCCGGGCGAACAAGAGGTGCTGGCTCGTTTGAAGAAAGCTGAATACGTCACAATAGTACGCTTGCCGCTAAAGACGGGCCGAGTTCACGAAGAAGTACGCGAAGCCTGTCAGGAGCTTTTGAGCAGCCATACCTTGCTATTTCTGCCTTACATCAGCGAATTGAGCGTAGCAATAGCGGAAAAAGCCGGAGACGGGTCGCTGGTGACAATTGAAAAGAGCGCCCGCGAATTGGCTATCAGGCCGAACAGCCTAACTGAACTGGTGAAAGTTTCGCGGCTGAACTTCCAGCGTACCGAAGCGCCGTTCCCGGCCAAAAACAAGAAAACAGCCCAATCAACCGAAAAAAGCGCCGTGCAAGAGGATTGGGTGCTGGTGGAAAGCCGCCAGCCTTTGCCGCTCGAATCGTCCGAACTGGTCGAGAGTCTGGAAGACTCGACCTGGAAGCTGGTAAACCAGGTCAATCTGGCGACGGCTTTTCCGTTGGCCCGGATGCCCTGGGGCGGCGGCGAGGTTTTTCTAAAGTACCGGCCTGAACCTTTGCCTTTCTTCGCCCATTTCCCGACCCAGGAGGGGAGCGGGCTAGGGTTCGCGGTTCATTCTGATTTTTATTTGTCGGCCTCGCGCAAGCAAATTGAGTGGGGCGTGCCGTACAACCAGTGGCTGACGCATAAACTGGTAGGTTTTATCTGCGGCCCGGCCCTTGATGCAATTCACTATCTGTACCCCGACGAAGCGGCTTTAATCGAAATTCTGGTAGATTATCCCTACTACAGCGATTATTTCGGGCGGGCTTTCCGCGAAGTATTGGACAACCGTTTGATTACAACGGCTTTTGTGCCAGTCGGCAACGGGCTATACATGCCGCCGAACCGGGTGGTCTGGACACCACTGGGGCAGGATGGCGTACTGATTTTCCGGCGGGTCTTTCGCTATCCCGGCCACGATTTGCACTACCCGGTGCTACAATTAGAAGAAGTGTATGCGCTGGATAAGCCTTCTGCCGAGTCTGCATCCGCCGCCACTGATAGCTATACTTCGTCCGATGATAGTTACTCAAGTAGCTACGATTATGACCGCACTTCCAGAAGCTATGAATATTACACTGATTCAAACAGCTACGATTATGAAACAAACGAAGATAGTTACAGCACCAGCCGAGCCGCCAGGCCCGCCGAAGCGCCAATGGAGTTTGATTACAAACGGATTCAGCGCTTTTTGAGCAGGTTAGGGGTTCGCAAACTGTCGCCGCGCCAGCTTTCGCAAATTTATGGGCAAGCATTGCAGGGCTGGGAGAACGGTCTGCTTTTGACCGGGGAGATTTGCGCTGCCCTCGCCCTCTGGTACGAAGCACTGGCGAAAAGCGAAGATTACACGCCGCGTAGCCTGATTGAACAGGCCCAAAGTTTAGCGGTATTGCCTACCCTGACGGAAGGCTGGCAAGCGCCCGAAAACCGCCAATTTACCTTTGCCGAACCCGCCAATCCTTTGAACATGAGCAGCTATTTCAGCGACGAGAATGTGCTGGTCGAGGATACCATTGCGCTTGATGGCGCAACCGAGCAGGGTCAGCAAATAGTCTATATTCGCCCGGAAGCTTATGAACTGGCTGAGTTTAAGGAACAGGTGAAAAACTGGCATCGCGCTTTGGGAGTGCGCCCGCAGAGCTAGTTGGAGCTACAACTATTGCCTGAAAGTACGATGACCGAGGACACATTATAATTCAATGCTCGGTTCTTACTACTCCTTGTGAGTAGAGAAATGGCAGATAGGTATGTCTCTGATTTTTTTACAAACTTTAATACCAAAAAGTAGAATATACATCTGGTGTATTCTATTACTTGTGGTATCTTGTCTTTTACCAGGTTTGACTGGTTGCAGTGAAAAGCAAGCTGCTCCCTTAGAGGCGGCAACTACAAGCCTACCGATTGCCAATCCTAGTGTATCAGCTACTCAAGGTTCTATTTTGCGATGGTTAAAAGGCATACCCTGTCGCCCACCTTGCTTTGAAGGTATTACGCCTGGCATATCTGATGTTACACAAGCAATGGAAATCTTAAAGAAGAACCCTTTTAGCGTAAACCCCTGGATAGCGACTTCTCCACAGGGTGGCACCTTGTTTTGGGACTCCACTCAGCGAGCTGGTCTTAATATAGGGAACGCTTATTTCGACCCCAGCACAACCCCCCAAATAATTTACGAAATTCATCCAAAATTTACTGAAGAACTAAAACTGGCTGATTTAATACAGGCATATGGAGAACCCGATTATGTTGCGGCACGGCCGATACTTCGTGAAAAAGCCACTGGAAACCTTAAGGCTGGTACTAACTACCAAATGCTCTTTTTGTATTTATCACAGGGTATGATGTTTGAATCATATTTTCCTAACCGCTCCGATTTTAATAAAAATTTACCTTTAGTAAGACCTACCTTTTTTGCTCCCACTGGCAATGTTGTGCCTAAAGCGTATCAACCCATATTTGAGAATAAGGTTGCCTGGCAAGGCTTCAAAACTTTTGATTTTTATTGTAAAGATAAATCAGATTGTACAGATTTTTAACGGGATTTGTCTATTCCCCGTTTGTGCCGTCTATCATTTCGCGGAAAATATCGGCATGACCATTGTGGCGGGCGGTTTCTTCAATCATGTGAATTATAATCCAGCGCAAGCTGCGTTCGCCGCGTTGTGAGCCACGCGCCAAATCATCCAGTTCTGCCGCCGCCGTAATTTCGCGAGAGCGAGATACTTCAGCCCGGTAGAGCGCCAATACCGACTCAACTGTATCTTCTGGTTCAGGCCGAAAATCCGCATCGGGGTCGGCATCCGACCAGGGAAAAGTTATTTCCAGTCCAGCAAAGACGGCCTGAAACCACCAGCGTTCGACGTAAGCCAGATGTTTAACCAGGCCCATTAGCGACATACTGGAAGGACTCATCACCCGCCGCATATCGGCTTCGCTTAATCCGGCCACTTTTTGCAGCAGCGTCGCCCGGTGATAATCCAGAAAGCCGTCAAGTATCGCCCGTTCCGGCCCGGTGGTGGGCGGGTTTTGGCGAGTAAAATCGTCCATGCTAAAATTTCTCCTACTCGGCTGGCTCGAAGCCGTTTTCCTCGCACCAATCTGCAAAAACTTGCTCGACAGACTCGGCTTCCACCACTTCGCGGCCCGTTTCGCCGTTAGTGATTTTCCAGGCCACCTGAAAAAGCGTGCCGCCTTCGCTTATAATACTTACACTAGCCTCGTCTTTCGAGCCATCCTCATACACACAGACGGCCTTGAAAATTTTGGTCATCTCCCATTCCTTTTTATGCTATCTCTGCCTCTTATTGCGAAAGACCGTTAAATAACCGTAAATGGTCGGTTGGTTGTAGGGGCTAGGTTTCCTCGCCCAATCCGGCTTGGCTCTCAACTTTGGGCAGGGACTTACGCCAGCCCCTACATTTGCGGATTAAATTTTTAAAGAGCATTATCAAACCCAGATTGGGCGCAATGAATTACGCCCCTACCAGGATAGACTCTAAAAACTAAATTTCGATAGCTTTCAGCAGCCGTTCGCGGTGCCAGTTCGGGTCGCCGAACAGACTCCAGCTGGCGCTACCGCGCCGGAAATAAAGCTGCATATCATGTTCCCAGGTGAAGCCGACACCGCCATGCGTCTGCACGCCGGTATAGCCTGCCTGCCGGAAACTATCGCTGATATGGGCTTTCGCCATGCTGATGGCCTCGCCGATTTCGTCGGGGCGATGGTCGAGAGCGTAGGCGGCATTGTAGACTGCCGATTTAGCGCTGGTCAGGTCGAGCAAACGGTCTACCAACGGGTGCGCCACCGCCTGATACGCGCCGATTAGCCGTCCGTACTGTTCGCGCACTTTGGCGTAAGCGACGCTGGCATCCAAAATCCAGCTCATGCCACCAACGCTTTCGGCACAGAGGGCAAAGCTGGCTCGGTGCAACGCCTGTTCCAGCGCTTCGCGGGCATCCACCGCGCCCGTCATCTTCTCCGCCGGAGTATTTTCCAGCGTGACGCGGGTCAGGCGGCGGGTCAAGTCCATACCTTCCAGCGTGTCCACTTTCAGGCCGTCCGCGCCCTTCTCGACCAGATAAAGGCCCAGCTTGCCGTCCTCTTTCGCCGACACGACCATCACATCGGCGACCCCGCCATCCAGCACAAACATTTTCGTGCCGCTCAGGGTGTACTTGCCGCCCATCTCGGTGGCGGTAGTGCTGATACTGTCGAGTTCGTAGGTGATTTTCGGTTCAAGATAGGCCACCGTCGCCCGCGTCGCACCCTCGGCAATCGAGGGCAACCAGCGCGCTTTTTGGTCGGCGCTTCCGGCCTGGGCCAATGCCGGAACAGCCAGCCCAACCGTCGCCAAAAACGGCCCTGGCACAATGCCCCGGCCCAGTTCCTCGAACAGCGCCGCAACGGTCAGCCACGACTCACCCAAACCGCCATACTCGTCCGGCACGGTCAGACCCATCCAGCCCTGCTCGGCCATCTGCTTCCACAGCCCCTCATCGTAGGCCGTTTCGGTCATCATTATCTGGCGAATTTTCGCCGAAGGCGCTTCCCGCTCGGCAAAGCGGCGCACCGTCTGCGCCAACATTTTCTGCTCGTCATTGAGATCGAGATACATTTCGCTTTATCCTCTTCTTATTATAGTTTCAAGTTCCAGGTTTCAAGTTTCAAGTTTCAAGTTGAATACTAAAAGCTGGAAGTTTCTTTAATTTGTTTCAAATTCAAAACCCAGGTCTCCGAACTCAACTTGAAACCTGGAACTTGAAACCTGAAACTAATAATGCGGTAGGCCGAGGACGCGCTCGGCGACGATGTTGCGTTGGACTTCGCTGGTTCCAGCTTCGATAGTGTTGCCACGGGCGCGCATATATTCGTATTGCCAGCGACCATCGAAGGGAGCATCGGTGGTATCGGGCGCGAGGCCGGAGTACGGCCCTTCCATTTCAAAAGCCAGTTCCACCAGTCGTTGATTTAGCTCACTCCAATGCAATTTCAGAAGTGAACCTTCCGGGCCGGGCATTTTGCCAGCGACGACAGTGGACATTTGCCGCACGGTGTTCAGCTTGAAGGTTTTTACATCGGTGTAAACTTTGGCAAGGCGCTGGCGTACCGTCGGGTCGTCCAGCACAGGCTGACCGTCGCGGGTGCTGCTCTTTGCCAGTTCAAATAGCGCCTTCAGCCGTTGCTCGAAACCGACTACCACGTTAAAGGCAAAGCTGCCGCGCTCGTGCATCAGCGTCGTGATACCGACAATCCAGCCCTTGTTAATTTCGCCGACCAGATTTTCGACTGGCACTTTGACGTTCTCGAAGAACATTTCGGCGAATTCGGCTTCGCCCGTCATCTGCACCAATGGGCGGGTGCTGACTCCCGGCGACTTCATATCTACAATCAGGTAGCTCAAGCCTTTGTGCTTGGGGGCATCAAAATCGGTGCGTACCATCAAGATGCAGTAATCGGCGACATAGCCGTAGCTCGTCCAGACTTTTTGCCCGTTCACTACAAAATGGTCGCCTTCGCGCACCGCCCTTGACTGTAGCGCCGCTACGTCCGAGCCAGCGTTCGGTTCGCTAAAGCCCTGACACCAGATTTCTTCGCCGCTCAAAATTTTGGGCAAATAGCGCGCTTTCTGCTCCGGCGTGCCAACCGTCATAATCGTCGGGCCAGCCATGCCCAGGCCAATTACGTTGGCAGTAGCCGGGGCGTGGGCGCGGGCCAGTTCTTCATTATAAATCGCCGCCCGCAGCAAAGTGCCGCCCTGCCCGCCAAATTCTTTGGGCCAGTTGATACCAATCCAGCCCGCATCAAAAAGCTTCTTCTGCCACTTCCGGCGCACCGTCACCTTCTCCAGGAAGGTCATTTCGCGGTTTTCACGGAACTCATCGGTCACATTTGCAGCCAGCCACGCCCGCAATTCGGCCCGAAATGCCTCATCGCTGGTAAGCTGCTGCTCCTCCGACATCAAAGTCATCGGGAGTACCTCCTGCTTTTAGTTTTTATTTAGCAAATCCCAATTTTACTAAAGCAATTATTCGCTGGTATAATTTTCATCTGATATTAGCAGAAAATTCTCGCCAGAGCAAGCAAAAAAGAGACCAATTAGTCGGAAGTTTTTATCGAGATAGCTTCTGTAAGCTGGAATATTGGTCAAGTGACAGTGATGACAGGTGACAAGCCAGCCACTACCACGCTCAAAACGTGATGGGCCATCTCTTCTGCCGAAATAGTTTGACTTCCCCGGCTCCACTGAGCGGCTGACCCGAAGATTGCCCAACTGATGACCTGGGCCGTGATTTCTACTGTCTCCTGACCAACCGAAACTTCCGATACAACTTCCTTGTCGTTGAACCAGGTCAAGAGAACGTCATAGATTTCTTGTTGGACAGCGACTTCAAAGAGCGGCTCAAACTGCCTGTCGGCTGGCTTGAAGTTTTGACGAAAGCGAGCAAAAAAATCGAAAACGGCCAGAATAAGCAGATGCAAGGTGTTCAGCTGCAACGTGGCTGAGACAGGGAGCTGGCGCTCCAGTTTTTGGTGAAACTTGTACCGCATCCAGCTTTCTAACAGGCCATACTTGTCTTCAAAGTGGGCATAAAAGGTGGCCCGGTTGACTGTTGCACGTTCCGCTATATCTTGCACCGAGATTGAGTGAAAGTTCTGCTTTTCTTCTAACAATGCTGTGAGCGCTTGCAGCAACAACTGACGGGTTCGTTTGACTCGTGGATCGCCCAAATTGACTGATGTTGCCATTTTTTCTCTTTACCTCAAAGTGTTCTGATATTCCATCCTGAAAGCAACACTTTCCCACTGGTGTTGTCTACACAACAATCTCGCCTGTTTGCTGGTTGTGTTCAGCGCAGAGACCTTCTATTATTGCTACAGTGTAGTATACACGAAAATGTTGACTAAGCAACACTTATTGTGCTTGGCTATAGTTAAAGAAGCCACAAGCAAGATTCAAACGAAGGGGAACATCATGATTCTAGTAACAGGAGCTACGGGACAGTTAGGGACAATAGTAGTCCAAAATTTATTGAAAAAAACTTCAGCCAGCCAAATTGCTGCATTGGTGCGTGATGAGAGCAAAGCCTTTGCCTTAAAAGAAAAAGGAGTAGAGCTACGTATAGCTAACTACGATGATACTGCCTCGCTTGACAAGGCCATGCAGGGAGTTGAAAAGATTTTACTCATAGCCGGAACAGATGAGGCTAAACGTGTTCAGCAACACCAAAATGTAGCGGATGCCGCAAAAAAGGCGGGGGTTCATTGTATCGCCTACACCAGTCGGAATTTGAAAGACCGAAACACTTTGGTGAACCAGCTAATGCTGGGTCATTTTCAGACCGAAGATTACCTCAAAGAGAGTGGGTTGAACTATATTATATTCCGCAATGTCTTGTATATGGACTCCATTCCAGGGTTTGTAGGGGAGAAAGTTTTTGAAACGGGTATTCGCGTACCGGCTGGTCAGGGAAGATTGCCCTTTGCCCTCAGAAGCGAAATGGGAGAAGGCATTGCAAATGCCCTTTTAGAGAGCGATTGCGCTAACAGAACCTACAAATTCACAGGCAGTGAAGCATATTCCTTTGACGATGTTGCGGCAGCCCTGACGCGCTTATCAGGCAAGGAGGTAAATTATACCCCTGCTGAGAAATCCGCTTTTGAGGCCCAAATGAAAGAGCGTGGCGTACCCGAAATTATGGTGCAAAGGGTCGCAGGTTTTCTAACCGACATTAAAAATGGGCAGGAAGATGAAGTGAGTCCCGACCTGGAAAATATGCTGGGGCGAAAGCCTGCCTCGCTTGAGCAGGGGTTAAAAGCTCTTTTCAAGTTATAGGGAAACCATTTGGCGGGCAGTAGACAACCAGCCTGGATGCTGTATGCCTACTGCCCGCCAAAATTAGTTCCTACGCAGACCTCCCAAAATCTTAAATTGCTCTGCATCCTCTACATTCAAAATTTGTGGGACTAAACCCAATACAGTTCAAATAACGTCTGTAGGAGGGGGCTGCGCCCTCCTACAGTGATTTGGGCCTTATTTGAATAACTTAAACCCCGATATAACGGGCGTAAAGCGTTTTGGCAACGGTTTCTTCGTCTGTGCCTTTGATGATGGCGCGGGCATCGGGGAAGACCGTCCACTGGTAACTATCGAGTTGAAAACGTAGCAAATATTCGTTGCTATCGAGTTGGGTAGCCCCGGCGCTTTCAAGGCGGGTTGCCAGAGCGGACAGCAGAATTTCGGGGGCAGGACGAACGGTTATCTGAACAGCATTGCGTCCACACAGGGTGGCGGTGTGGGTGCCACGCTCTCCGGCGGAGTCGAGAAATTCAAAGTTGCGCTGGTCGCAGCAAGGACAACCGGGCAGAGGCATCTCGATGGGCAATTTATCAAAAGTGTTTTGCCACAAATCAATCGAGAGCAATCCGGCATTGATTTTGCCCGTACCAACGATTAATTTAATCGCTTCACCCGCCGCAATCGAAGCAATTGTACCGACGATTGAGCCGACAATTCCGCCTGTATCGCAGGTCGGGGTCGAGCCGGGCGGTGGCGGGTCGGGAAAGAGGCAACGATAGCAGGGCGTTATCCCAGGAACAATAGTGCTGGTGACACCATAAGAGGCGATAACACCGCTATAAATCCAGGGCTTGTTTTGCTTAACGCAAACATCGTTCAATAAATAGCGCGTCTCAAAATTGTCCGTGCCATCCAGCACCAGATCGGCGGCAGCGACCAGCTTTTCGACGTTTTCATAACTCAAATCTTCGACCAATGGGACGATTTCGATTTCGGAATTAATCAGGCGGAGCTTGTTGGCGGCGGCAACCGCTTTGGGCAAATTGCGCCGCAAATCTTCCTCGTCAAACAGAATCTGGCGCTGCAAATTGTTCAGTTCGATAAAATCGCGGTCTATAATGGTGAGGTGGCCTACTCCGGCGCGGGCCAGATTGTTCGCCAAAGCCGTGCCAAGCGCACCGCAACCGACGATTAATACTTTCGCCGTCAGCAATTTTTCCTGTCCGGCGATGCCGATGCTGGGGAAAATAGTCTGGCGAATATAGCGTTCGATGGGCATAAATGTTTTTCCTTTTTAGTTGCGCCAAACTTTTTGGCTACTCGATTTTAACAAAAATCCGGGAGCGGGGCAATTTGAAAGCGGTTCTTACCGTAAGGCTGTTGCAAAGTCAGGGTTTTTGATTGTAGGAGAGCGCTCTGCTCTCGATAAAGCGTTTGCTCAGGCTCATTTTTCGAGCGCAGAGCGCTCTCCTACAGCCTTTTTTCGGACTTTGTAATAGCCTTAGTTCTTAGCGATAAAGCGACGCATTAGTTTGACGGAAGCAAAATAGGCAGTATAATAAGTTGGCGAGACCATGATTATTTAAATCATAAGCATCCTTTACCTCTTTGGAGTACTTGCTATATGGCTCTAAAACTCCAATTCTTTCAAACATCAGTACTTGAAAATTATCGGCTACTAACCTTGCTTCAGAAAAATTGGGGTAGTTTTTATAGTCAAGCAATCTAAATCATCTGAAATACCAACATGTTTTATCGGTTTGTTTTTAGTGTGCTAATTTTAGTAGGAAACCAAACTTGAGTAATTTAGAAAATAAGCCGAGGAGCCTGGAAAAGACTTCCTCTATAAATAGATTGACTAATCGCTTTATCGGCTGGACTATAGCGCAGGAGCCATCTCCTTTGTCGCGGTATGGGCTGGCTTGTCTGGCGCTAGTGGTAGCAATCCTGTTCAAACTGGGGTTAAATCGGGTAGTAGCTTCTTCGCAGGGAACTCCCACCCCTTTTCTGACCATTTTCGCCGCGATTATGGTAGCGGCCTGGTTTGGTGGATTTGGGCCAGGTCTACTGGTTACGTTCGGGGGTGCATTAGCAGCGGACTTTTTATTTATAGTGCCATCCAACTCATTAGAGTTAAATAATACTCAAGATTGGATAAATCTGGGCATTTTTATATTGGAAGGAATTTTAATAAGCGGTTTGTGCGAAATTCTCCGGCGGGCTTTGCGTAGTCGAGCGCGTGAGATTGAGGAGCGTTACCAGACGCAGGTGGAACTGACCCATGAGCGTGAACGTTATGCCGTGACCCTTGCCAGTATCGGGGATGCAGTGATTGCAACGGATGTAGCGGGGTGCATAACCTTTCTCAATTCAGTTGCCCAAACCCTGACTGGCTGGAGTCAGGATGAAGCGGTTGGTCTGGAATTGAGCCAGGTTTTCAAGATTATCAATGAGCAAAGCCGTCAAACTGTTGAAAATCCGGTAAAGAAAGTCTTAGAACTTGGCACTGTAATAGGTCTGGCAAATCATACCCTGTTAGTAACAAAAGAGGGGGGATTTATTCCAATTGATGACAGCGGCGCTCCTATCAAAAGTAGCACTGGTATCGGTGAAACAATTGGGGTAGTATTAGTTTTCCGCGATGTAACCGAGCGAAAACGCCAGGAAGAGCAACAGACCTTTCTGGTGGAAGCCAGTGAATTACTTGCTACCACGCTGGATTATGAGCGCACTTTACAAAATATCGTACAACTGGCAGTGCCTTTTCTGGCGGACTGGTGTAGTATTGACCTTATCGGCGAAGACGGAAAGGTGCAGCGAATGGCCTCGGCCCACATCAACCCGGCTAAACAAGCAATTGTTCAAGAACTTCATCAGCGTTATCCGTACCACCCCAACCAGCCTCATCCGCTAAGGGATTTACTGCTGGCTGGACGGTCTCAAGTTTTGCCCCAAATCGAGCAAGCTGAACTGGAAGTAGTTGCCCGTAGCCCAGAGCATCTTCAAGTCTTAAAAGAAATTGGTCTTAAATCTGGCATGACCGTACCTTTGATAGTTCGCGGAGTAGTGATTGGCGCTTTTACCCTGAGCATTACCGAGTCACAGCGACGCTACACTGAGGCAGATTTAGCGCTGGTTCAGGAACTGGCAGCACGGGCCTCGCTTGCGATTGATAACGCCCGACTCTACCAGGAAACTCAACAGGCGCTGACCCAGCGTTCCCAGGCGGTTAATTTCTATCGGCAGCTTGAGGAGAAATTAACCGTGTTAATTGAAGCCAGTGATACTTTACTCAGTTCTCTCAAGCTCGATAGTGTGATTGGTGCGATTGTAGAGCTTTCCCACCGCCTGATTGCCGCCGACGCATATGGGGTCTGGCGGGATGTAGCTTCTAGTGGCGAGTGGCGCACCCTGGTCAGTAGTGGTCTATCTGAGGAATACCAGCAGCTTACCGCTAGAAATTTTGGCGCTGGCCCAGCTATTACCGCCCCGATTATTGCCGAAGATGTGGAAGAAATTCCAGCCCTGGCACCTAGAATAGAAGGTTACAGAAAGGAAGGAATACGTTCGCTCCTGGTTGTGCCTTTAAGAATTCAGGGAATTGAGAGCGGCACAATTGCCTTTTACTATCGCCAGCCCCACCATTTTAGTCAGCTTGAGATACGTGTAGCGACGGCCCTGGCAAACCTGGCTGCCGTGGCTATAGGTAATGCTGAAATCTACGAAGAACAAAGCCTTTTGCGTGGCAAGGCCGAAACTGCCCAGCAGCGTTTAGCTTTCCTGGCGGATACCAGTAATGAATTAGCATCCTCACTGGATTACGAAGTTACTTTGCAAAAGGTAGCCGAACTTACCGTACCAAAGCTGGCGGATTGGTGTTCGGTTTATATAAGCGACCAGCAAGGAAAGCCCCGCCGGGTGGCGCTCGCCCATGTAGACCCGGCCAAAGTGGAATGGGCCATAAACCTACAGCAAGAACTAGAAAGCCGTTATCCCTACGACCCCAACGCTACCAGAGGATTGCCAAATGTCTTACGAAACGGTCAGGCTGAACTTTACCCGGTCATTTCAGACGAGGTTTTAGTTGCTGTTGCACAGGATGAAGACCACCTCCGGCTGTTACGCGAGCTAGGGTTTAGTTCATCTATGTCAGTGCCATTAAAAACCAGAGACCGAGTAGTGGGGGCGCTCCAACTTGTTGCTACCGAATCTGGCTACCACTATAATGACCAAGATTTAGAACTGGTGCAGGAAGTAGCACGCCGCGCAGCTATGGCGGTAGACAATGCGAGGCTATACGCTGAAGCGCAACAGGCGATAGCAATTCGCGAAGAATTTCTAAGCGTAGCAGCCCACGAATTAAAAACCCCGGTAACGGCGGTACGGGGCTTTGCCCAATTGCTAATGCGCCAGCTTAACCAGGAAAAGCAGCCCGACCCGATTCGCCTGCGCCGTAGCCTGGATATGATTAATCAGCAGTCGGAAAGATTACTGAAGCTGATAGTACGCTTGCTCGACCTTTCCAGACTGCAAGGCGGACGGCTGGTAATTGAACCTGAAGTAACCGACCTTACGCCTGTGATACAGCGTGTGGTCGAAGGTGTTCGCACCACCGCCGAAAAACATACTCTGGTAGTGGAGACAGCATCCTCAATTATAGCTAACGTAGACGCTCTACGGATAGAGCAGGTTGTGATAAATCTGTTGGACAATGCCGTTAAATATAGTCCAGATGGCGGAGTAATAGAGCTGAAATTGAGTATACCGACTCCCCACTATATCGAGATGCGGGTGAAAGACCAGGGGTTGGGAATTGCCCCAGAAGACCGTGACCGTATTTTTGAGCGATTTTACCAGGCCCATGACCAGGGTTTTGGGGGAATTGGAATTGGCTTATATATTAGTCGTCAAATAATTGAGCTACATGGTGGTAAAATCGAAGCGGAATTTCCCGCCGAAGGTGGTACTATCTTTATAGTGACCCTGCCGGATGGCTTGCTGCAAGATAGTTAATAAGGGTTAATCTGGTAAGGCCGATACGAAGATTTTTCCTCGGAAAATCTTCGCCAATAGTAACTTGACTCTGGTGGCAATTGGGATATAATAGAGGCGAGGCATTGATTTGTGCAACAGACTGGTTCTTCGCCTCTGGTACAGCAAAATATAGGTTTTCGGCGGGGTGTAGCTCAGTCCGGATAGAGTGCTTGCTTTGGGAGCAAGATGTCGCTGGTTCGAATCCAGTCACCCCGATTTACCCCTTGTTTACTCTTTTTCGCTCGTTAGAGCGATTTTTCTTTTCAAACCTATCTTTTTAACTTCTGTATATGACAAAAAGGCATTTTGACCAGTTCATCTACTGGTGCATTTTTGTTTTGAATAAATATTTGTCAAATTTTGATAGGTTCCACTAAATAAAAAATCCTCTTCACCTTATCTTTACCAAAGCCGCACTCCATTCGGGTACTGATGGTGTAGTATTTGCATTAAAGGGTAGTGTAAATCATTGGAATATTAGGCCGCTAATGCTGCCAACAAATATATGGTATCCACGGGAAGAAGGACTAACATGTTCGGATTTGGAAAGAAAGATAAAATTGCAGAACTGCCGGAATTAGCCGGGAATGAAGCAAGCTGGGAATGGCGTGGACATAAGATTGTGTATTCGGTGCTGGGCAAGGGAACGCCGCTACTGGCCCTGCACGGTGTTAATGCCTCCGCCGGAGCGTTTGAATTACGCCACAATTTAGAGCCATTGGCAAGCCAGTACCGGGTTTATGCGCCCGATATGCCCGGCTTTGGGCGCTCGGAGCGCAAACGACTGCGCTATACCGCCGAAATGTATATTGAATTTATTGCCGACTTTGCCCGCTATATCGCCCAAAAGGAGCAGCAAGCCCCGGCGGTATGGGCCTGTAGCCTGATGGCGGCGCACACTATTGGCGCAGTAACACGCACGCCCGAAGCTTTCGGCCCGTTGCTATTGGTTTCGCCAACCGGGTTGGAGAAGCTGAACTTTGGGCCGGGCAAGAAAGCCTTGCGAGTATACAAAATATTATTTGGGCCGATTGGAAGCGTCCTCTTTCGGTTGCTGACCAGTCGCCGCTCGACCCGCCGCTTCCTGGGCCGCGATGCTTATTACGACCCGAATTACATCACTGATGAAATAATCGAGCAGTATCACCAGAGCGCCCGGCAACCGAACGCCAAGTACGCCCCGATTTCATTTATTACCTTTGGCCTAAACCATTCGGTCAAAGAGGAGTGGCCCACCATCCAGCAGCCGACGCTGATTATCTGGGGGCGCGAGGCAATGATAACACCCTTGAGTACTGCGGCACTTTTCTTGAAAGAACGGCCCGGCACCGAGCTACGGGTAATCGAGCAGGCGAGGCTGGCCGTCTACGACGAGCAAGCAGACCAGTTTAACGCCCTGGCGCTGGAATGGTTCAGTCGCCATACCAGGAAGACGAAAGAGCCAGTCGGCAGCCGAGCGGCGTAGAAGAAATTTATTCAACTAAAGCAAAAATTACTGTGGGAGCGAGCTTCCGCTCGCGATTTCGGGTAGTGGTAGACTCAAATCGCGAGCGGAAGCTCGCTCCCACAGACGTTATTTGAATGGTATTGAACTCAAGCGAAAATATTATTGGCGTGTGGCCCGCAACACCAGCGTCACCGGGCAATCTGCCAGCAACTGGTCTAACTGTACCTCTTGTTGGATAGCCGCCAAATCATCCGCCCCACCGTAACGCAGGTCGTTAGTGGAAAAGATAACTTCCCAGTGGCTGTGCGGCGGCGGACAAGTAATGGCTTGCGCCGACAGCCGCAAATCCAAATTTCCCTTCAGATTCACCATCACCAGCACCGCTTCCTCGCTTTGACCGGGCTGGTAGCGCAACGCAATCGCAGCTACCGCTACCGCACGCGCATCGAAATTAGCCCGGCTACGTTCCTGCAAAAGGGTTAAATGGCGGCGCAAATCCAGCAAATGATGGTAAAGCGCCAGCGTTTGTTCGTGCGCGCCCTGGCTCATCTCGGCCCAATTCAGTTTAGAAGCTTCAAAAGTGCTACGGGCCTGCGGGTCGGGTACTTCCTCGCCACCAAAACCAGAAAAGTGCGAAAACTCGGCCCGCCGTCCTTCCGTCACCATCCGGCCCAATTCAGCCTCATGGTCGGTGAAATAAAGAAACGGCGTGCTGGCGGCCCATTCCTGACCCTGGAACAACATCGGAGTATAGGGACTAAGTAACAGCAATCCCGAAGCGGCCCGATAAGTTTCAGCGTCTACACTTTCGGTAAGGCGGTCTCCGATAGCGCGGTTGCCAATCTGATCATGATTTTGGATGCAATAAACAAATTGGGCTGGACTAAGCTGACTGGCATCTGTCCCACGTGCTTGCCCGCTAAAGCCTGAAGTCTGTCCAACATAAAACCAGCCCTGCCGCAAAGTTTCGGCGACATCTTCGGCCTTGCCCGTAAAATCGGCAAAGTAGCCCTCGTTATCGCCTGCCGTCGCCGAACGCACCTGATGGTGAAAATCGTCGGCCCAAACCGCGTCCAGGCCATAGCCGCCTTCTTCTGGCGATTGCACCAATTTTGCCTCATTGCGCTCATCCTCGGCAATTACTACAAAGTGCCGATTTGCCAACGGCGGCAGCGAAGCGCGCACTCGCCCGGCTAATTCCTGCAAAAATTGTTCTTCGCTAGAGTCTAAAATCGTGTGAGTGGCATCCAGGCGCAGCCCATCGAAATGAAATTCGTGCGCCCAATAAAGGGCATTAGCAATAAAAAATTCGCGTACCTCGCGGCAAGCGTAATTCAGCGCATCGCCCCAGGGCGTTTTTTCTTTGTTAGTAAAATATTCCCGGCTAAAATCGCGCAGATAATTACCGTCCGGCCCCAGATGGTTGTAAACCACATCCTGAATGACCGCCAGCCCCTGTTGGTGAGCCGCATCTACCAAGCGTCGCAAGTCTTCGGGTTTGCCGTAGGCCCGCGCCGGAGCAAACAAATCCACCCCATCATAACCCCAGTTGCGGTCTCCCGGAAAATCGCCAATCGGCATCAGTTCGATTGCCGTCACGCCCAACCACTTTAAATACTCGAGCTTTTCAATAAAAGCCTCAAAAGTACCTTCAGGCGTAGCAGTGCCGATATGCACCTCATAAATAATCATTTCCCCTAGCGGCTTGCCCTGCCAGCCTTCGTCGTGCCACTCGAACGCCGACGCATTAACTACTTCGGATGGGCCGTGTATACCTTCGGGCTGGTAACGGCTGGCGGGGTCGGGCCGCAGTTTGTCCCCATCCAACCGATACATATAGCGCGTTCCGGCCCTGGCATTTTCGACCTGTCCCAAAAAGTAGCCTGTCTCGTCTCGCTTTAAGGGATAACTGCCCGCTTCCTGTCCTGCTTCAAACAGCACCACCTCGGCCTGTTCAACTCCGGCAGCCCAAACCCGAAAGCGAACCCCATTCTCAGTTACTTGCGCCCCTAGTGGCAGTTGCCATCGGCCCTCATTGGCTTTTTCCTCTAATGCTGAGAGCTTCCCTTCCACCGTCATAATCTCGTCTTTCTAGTTAAATAATTTCTGGTTTTGAAAATTTTTGCAAAAATTTTCAAAACCAGAAATTAGAAAATTAAGGCATCAAAAAAATAAATCGTAAATCGCGGGTACCCTCTGGGTGCGTAAATCGTTATCTTGTCCGCTTTGGTTGTTGCAAAAGCACCAACGAGCGGGGCTTGAGTTCAAAAATTTCGCTGCACGGCACGGTGCGCTGAACTTCTGCTTTGGGCGAATTAGTATCCACCAGCACATACCATTCTGGCTCATCGGTACGGCCCGGCAGCTTGAATGGTATCTCTTCCCAATGCCCATTTATCAAGAGCAACATTACATCGTCGCGGATACGTTCGCCCCGCTCGTCGTATTCGTCCATCACCTGCCCGTTCAAGAGCATACCCAGCGAACGCACGAACGAAGTATCCCACTCCTGCTCGGTCATATCAGCGCCGTCCGGGTTGAGCCAGCGGATGTCGCGAATATCAGTTCCGCGAATCCGGCGACCCTGAAAGAACTTGCGGCGGTGCAGCACCCGAAAAGAGCGCCGTATTTCAATCGCCCGACGAGTGAACTCGAACAAATCGCGGTCGGCTTCGCTCCAATCCCAATTGAACCAGCTAATTTCGTTGTCCTGGCAATAGGCATTGTTATTGCCTTGCTGTGTCCGCCCGCACTCGTCTCCGGCACACAGCATCGGCACACCCTGGCTGAAAAACAAAGTGGAGAGAAAATTGCGCTTTTGCTGTTCGCGTAGCTCTAAAATTTCGGGGTCATCGGTTGGGCCTTCCGCGCCGCAATTCCAGCTATTATTATTCTCCTCGCCGTCGTTATTACCCTCGCCGTTGGCCTCGTTATGTTTCTCGTTGTAACTGACCAAATCGTTCAGGGTAAAGCCATCGTGGGCCGTGATAAAATTAATGCTGGCGGAAGGGCGGCGACCATTGTGCTGGTAGAGGTCGCTGCTGCCGCTCAAACGGTAAGCCAATTCTGTCACCTGGCTTTCGTCACCGCGCCAGAAGCGACGCACCGTATCGCGGTACTTGCCGTTCCACTCGGCCCACAGCACCGGGAAGTTGCCGACCTGATAGCCACCTTCGCCAATATCCCAGGGTTCAGCAATCAACTTTACCTGCGAGATTATCGGGTCTTGATGAATAATATCTAAAAAGCTGGACAGCTTGCCGACTTCGTGCAGTCCCCGCGCCAGCGTCGAGGCCAAATCAAAGCGAAAGCCATCTACGTGCATTTCGGTAATCCAGTAGCGCAAACTGTCCATCACCAGTTGCAAGGTGCGCGGGTGCAGCATATTCAGGCTGTTGCCCGTCCCGGTATAGTCCATATAGTAGCGTTCGTTGTCCGTTACCAGGCGATAATACGCTTGGTTGTCAATCCCTTTGTACGAAAGGGTCGGGCCTAAATGGTTGCCTTCGGCGGTGTGGTTGTATACCACATCCATGATGACCTCGATATCGGCGGCGTGCAGCGTCTTGACCATTGACTTGAATTCGCGCACCTGTTCGCCCAGCTTGCCCGAACTGGAATATTCAGAGTGGGGCGCAAAAAAGCTCAACGAATTGTAGCCCCAATAGTTAGTTAAGCCCTTGTCCAACAATATATTATCGTAGACAAAGTGATGCACTGGCATTAATTCAACCGCCGTGATACCCAGCCGCTTGAAATAATCAATGGCTTCGGGCGAAGCCAGACCTGCATAAGTTCCACGTATACTCGGCTCGATTTTGGGATGGCGGGCTGTAAAGCCTTTGACGTGCAGTTCGTAAATCACCGAGGCGTGCAGGGGAGTGTTGGGGCTTGTGTCGTTGCCCCAATCGAAGGACGAATCAATTACCACCGCCTTATTCATGCCCGGCCCACTATCCTGAGTATCCTGCTCCAAATCGGCATCTTCTTCTACCCCCATCGGGTAGCCGAACATCGCGTCGCTCCATTCGATAGTGCCCTTAATCGCTTTGGCATACGGGTCAATCAAAAGCTTCGATGGATTGAAGCGGTGGCCTTCCTCTGGCTCGAACGGGCCATAAACCCGGTAGCCGTAAAGCTGTCCCGGTGTTACCCCCGGCAAATAGGTATGCCAGACGTGGTCGGTCTGCTCGCTCATCCGAATATGCACCCGCTCCACTTCCGAGTCCGGCGCATCGAACAGGCATAACTCCACCCCCGTCGCGTGTTCGCTAAACAGCGCAAAATTCACGCCCTGTCCATCCCAGGTCGCACCCAACGGATATGGTTTTCCGGGCCAAACGTTCATAAAGTAAAAGCTCCTTAGTTTTCAGTTTTCAGTTCTCAGTCGTCAAATCAGCTGACGGAGCAGCATCTCACAATCCACCACGTTCCTGTAGGACATTGCTCCGCCAATGGAAAATCAGCTAACCGAGCAGCATCCTACAAATTAGCCCGAAATTGTGGGACATTGCTCCGCCAATGGATTTCCGCTGAGTCCTCAACCCGCACCAATAAGGCCAACGGGAAATTCGCCAGCGCTTCGTCCAATACAATTACCGATTTGCCGTCTTGCTCCTTTACCTCGATTATTTCTTCGGTGTAAACATTTTGGTATTTTGCCCCGGCAACGGCGTTGGGCAATACCAGCGACGTGCCAGCCCAGACATTGCCCGTCACTGGGCCAGTCTCGCCGGGCTTCGAGGCCAAACGCATTAACAGGCGTGGGGCGATTATCAGCGCTTCTTTATCATTATAGCTACGGGCGAAGGCACAGATGCTCTCCTGGGCCGTTCCCTGGACTTCGAGCGGAGTGTAATTGCCCTTCTCGAAAAGCTCCCGGTTTTGCTGGCGGAAACGGAGCGCCCGGCTGGTGACATACAGCTTAATTCGCCCGTCCTCTTTGCGCTCAACCAATTCTGCCGCGCCGCTTGCGTCATTAATCTGGTCTAGTTCGCCCAGCCACCACTTACGCAAGTTATAATCTACCGGGCGACGGTTATCCGGGTCAACCAGACTAAAATCCCAAACTTCGTTGCCCTGATAAATATCCGGCACACCTGGCGAAGTCAGCTTTAATAGCACCTGCGATAGCGAGTTAAACACGCCATAGTAGGCGATTTTCTGCTGAAAAGCCACAAAATCGGGCAGGAAGCGATTTTTCGGGTCGGGCGGGTCAAGAATAGTCTCGATAAACTTCATTACCGCTTCTTCATATGGCACGTTCTGGTTAATCCAGCTAGTATTAACCTTCGCTTCTTTCATGGCCTTGTTCATATAAGCCTTCACCCGCTCGATTAGTTCGCGGTGGGCCGCTTCGTTCATCACATCGTGACCGAAAGGCCAAATGCCCAGCAAAGTTTGATAAAGGAAATATTCCTCGTTCGCGCCCGGCGCAGTTTGTCCCTCTATAAGCGCCTTCTTGCGGCGGTTGAATCTGGCCCAGCGCGAAACCGCTTTTTTCCATTCGGCGGGCATTTCGGACAGTACGTTGATGCGGGCGCGCACGTCTTCGCTGCGCTTGGTGTCGTGGGTGCTGGTGGTCAAGAGCGAATAGGGCCAATTGCGCTGACGCTCGGTTTGCTGCTTGTGGAAATTGGTGAGCGTAATTCCGAAATGGTCGGGTTCGCCGCCAACCTCGTTGAGGGAAATCAGCCGACTGTAGATGTAAAAGGCGGTATCTTCCAGCCCTTTGGCAATCACTGGCCCGGTACACTGCTGGAACTTCATCACGAAGTTATACCAGAGCGTCTGCTCATCTTCATTCAAATCTTCAGGATAATTTAATAATAGCACATCGCGCATAAAATCAAAGACCGAAGACTCTATCGTCGGGTTGCGCTTCTTGGCCCGCGAAATAGCCGTCTCGACGTGGAATTGGTCGCGTTTGTCCAATTTTTCATGATTGCGGGTGACGTAGGTGCGGTAGACCGGGAAACAGGCAATCACCTCGCGGATAGCGTTCCGCAGACTGTTCAGGGTAAAGTCACGGTAAATGCGGTTGCCCTCAGAAAGCTGGTTCAGCAAGTTGGTCAACACGTTGACTTCGCTTGCCAGCGAGACCCACATGATTTGCTTCTTCGTTTGATAAATCATATCGGCGAAGTTGGTTTTTTCGCCGATAAAGCTGGCGTAAATCTGGTCAAACGCTTTCTGGTTGGCGCTATCCACGAACAACCCGTTGACGGCGTTGGTAAATTCGTAGCCAGTCGTGCCGTAAACTGCCCAATCACTTGGCAAACTTTCGCCCCGGCCCAGAATCTTTTCTACCACCACGTTTAGCGGGCGGGACAAAGGCGCTTGCGGGTTAGCGGCGCGTTCTTGATCGAAGCGAGCCAGCAAGTCGGCTTCTAGCCTGTCGCGTTCTTCGCCTTCCAGCCTCATTTCGTCCAGGCGCATCCGGCACATTTCCAGGAAATAGCGCGATTGCAAATTCAGAAAATAAGCCGCCGGGTTGCGTAGCCCGTCTACGTGGTCAACCCGCAGTCCGTTCAGCTTGCCCTCGCGCAAGAGCCGGAAAATCGTTTTGTGGGTGGCTTCAAAGACAAATGGCTGGTCAACCCGCACCGCCGCCAGTTCGTTTACATCGAAAAAGCGCCGATAGTTAATTTCTTCCGCCGCCACTCGCCAATAGCTCAAGCGGTACGCCTGATAATCCAGCAATTCAGCCAAGCGGTCAAAGCTGTGCGGTTCGCCCGCTACGCCGTTAAATTCCGCGACGTTCTGTTCAATGAAAGCCCGCAAGCGCGGTTCTTGCGAACAAAGTGCTGCCAAACGTCGCTTGATAACTTCTTTTTCGCGATGGCGCTCCAAAACTTTCTCGCGTTCGCTATCGTTCCACTTGGGCAAATGGCGCAGTGCCGTCAAAATGCTTTCATATTCCAGCCCGGCTTCGCTGGTTTCGCCTAATTCTTTAATTAATTCATCGTGGCGGTATTCTAGAACAAACAGATACGAGCGTGGATTAACTGGCAAAATATGCTCATAATAAGATAATTCAAACGCGCCGTTTTCGGGCAGGAAACGAATTTGTAGCTCTTTGTTTTCCAGCACTCGCCCGTACATATCGCCCAAAATCGGCAGCAAAACTTTATTGGTCAATTCGGCTTTGAGCGGCTTCCAATCAATATCAAAATAAGGCGCATACAGGGAGGACGGCCCGTTTTCTATTACATCTGTCCACCAGGTATTGCAGGTTTCGCCGATACCCATGTGGTTTGGCACAATATCCAGCATTTGGGACATACCCTGACGGTGCAACTCATTCACCATCTGCTCATATTCTTCTGGCGTACCAATCGAAGGATTGAGGCTATTGTGATCGCAAATATCGTAACCGTGCATACTATCGGCCCGCGCCCGAAAATAGGGCGAAGCGTACAAATCGCTGATGCCCAGCTTACTTAAATAATTTAATTGTTCAGTCGCCTGTTTAAAAGTAAAGTGACGATTAAATTGAGTTCGGTAAGTGGCAGTCGGGAAATGTTGCCGCTCACTCATCAAATTTTTTACTTCATTAAATACTGTTTCGACTAACTCTGCGTTAGTCGCGTTTTCTATCTCGGAAACATCCGAAACTAAAATAGACATAAAAATAATTCCTCTAACTTGTCTCTCTAGATCTGATTTCTAATTTTCTTTCTTATTGAAATCATTTCGTTGGCTCAATTTTTTACCAATCAAAATAAAGATGCCAAAAGCAGGTCTGGCTAAAGCGTTGCCAACCTGTCCCTTTGCACCTCATTATGCAATACAAACCAACCTCGTAGAAAGTCTAATAATATTTACGCACAAACTGTGCCAGAGTTACAAAACGCATCAAGTTAAGGAATTAACCCAAAATTAGTGGATTATGTCAGCCCGCC
Organism: Chloroflexia bacterium; assembly: GCA_038209275.1. Classification (GTDB taxonomy): domain Bacteria; phylum Chloroflexota; class Chloroflexia; order Chloroheliales; family Chloroheliaceae; genus L227-5C. The sequence continues at coordinate 29,336 of JBBQXW010000030.1, forward strand.
CTGGAATAAATTCCGGGCTACGAAGTTCAAGTGGATTAAAATCCACTGATTACAAATTAATACCGTCCTTGTACCAGTGGTTTTCAAACCACTTTAGTTTTGTAGCCCGGTATTTATTCTAGGGCGGACATCACCGAGGTACCAATTTCAAGCTTGGATGCTTAACTTGATACTTATGGAGCTAATTGCCTCTTCACAAATAAACACTCCTACCTGAAACGGACAATTACCAAACAGCGAAATTTGTGCTAGAATTAAACAATTCACACGGTCTGACGGCTCGTTTTTTGCAGTTTGGGTTTAAAGTATTTTTCAAAAACTGATTTTCACAAATTTGAAACAACCTGGCAGGAGAAGAATGACAGATAATTATTGGTATAAAGACGCGATTATTTATGAGTTACACGTCAAGGCTTTTCACGATAGCAACAACGACGGCATTGGGGATTTTCGTGGCCTGACCGAAAAACTGGACTATTTGCAAGACCTGGGAATTAACTGTATCTGGCTGCTGCCTTTTTACCAATCGCCGCGAAAGGATGATGGCTACGATATTGCCGATTACTACACCATTCACCCTGACTACGGTACGATAGCTGATTTCAAGCAGTTTTTGAAGGCGGCGCACAAGCGCAATATTCGGGTGTTGACCGATTTGGTACTCAATCACACCTCCGACCAACATTCGTGGTTTCAGGAGGCGCGGAGTTCGCGTACTTCGCCCAAACGTAATTATTATGTCTGGAGTGATACCGACCAGCGTTACCAGGATGCCCGAATTATTTTTACCGATACCGAGCGCTCGAACTGGGCCTGGGATTCGACCACTCAGCAATATTACTGGCATCGCTTTTTTAGCCACCAGCCCGATTTGAACTACGATAATCCGGCGGTGCGGCGCGAAATGCTCAAGGTGATGCGGTACTGGCTGGATATGGGCATTGACGGCTTCCGGGCCGATGCCGTTCCTTATCTAATCGAGCGCGAGGGGACGAACTGCGAGAATTTGCCCGAAACGCACGTCTATCTAAAAGAATTGCGCCGCTACATTGACCAACACTATACTGACCGGGTGCTACTGGCGGAAGCTAACCAGTGGCCTACCGAATTATTGCCTTATTTCGGCGACGGCGACGAATTTCATATGTCGTTCAACTTTCCGCTGATGCCGCGCATCTTTATGGCGTTACGGCGCGAGGAACGCCGCCCGATTATAGATATTATCAGCCAGCTACCCGAAATTCCCGAAAGCTGCCAGTGGGGTATCTTTCTCCGCAACCACGATGAACTAACCCTCGAAATGGTGACGGACGAAGAGCGCGACTATATGTATTATGAATATGCTTCGGATGCCCGTATGAAACTGAATGTGGGTATTCGGCGGCGGCTTGCTCCTTTGCTGGATAACGGACGGCGGCGAATAGAACTGGTCAATAGTTTGCTATTGACCTTGCCGGGAACGCCGACTATTTATTATGGCGATGAACTAGGGATGGGGGACAATATCTTTTTGGGAGACCGTGACGGCGTGCGAACGCCGATGCAGTGGACGACTGACCGAAACGCCGGATTTTCAAAGGCCGATTCTGCCCGCCTCTACAGCCCGGTCATATCCGACCCGGTCTACGGCTACCAGTCTATTAACGTAGAAGCTCAATTGCGGACGCAATCGAGTTTGCTGCGCTGGATGCAGCGCATGTTGAGTGTTCGCAAGCGTTACCCGGTTTTCGGGCGAGGAGATATTAATTTTCTAAATCCGACAAACCCGAAGGTGTTGGCGTACACGCGCTCTTATCAAGACCAGCAGGTGCTGATTGTCAATAATTTATCGCGCTTTGTGCAGCCGGCGGAACTGGATTTAGGACAATTTAACGGGGCGGTACCAGTCGAAATGATAGGCGAAACGCGCTTTCCAGCGATTGGCGAACTGCCTTACTTTATCACGCTCGGCCCACATTCGTTTTATTGGTTCAGGCTGGAAAGATAATCGGGAGGTTTGGGCAGAAATATCTGGTAGGACTTGATAAATCAAGCTCTACCAGATATGAAACAGGCTCTTAGAAATAAATTCTAGCTTCCGCTCAAAGTGGCTTCACCCGGTTCTTCTTCGCCGGTAGTTTCGTCGCCATCGCCAGTAGTGCGGTAGAGTGCTAACGCCTTTAAGTAAATCGAATTGGCTCTGGTAAAAATTACCTGTAAATCTGCTACGTTGGCGGAGCCGTCCGGCTGGGGCTGCGTATTCGCCAGCCACTCATCGAAAGCGGCTACTTCACGACGCAACTTGTTGATATATTTGTGGGAAATGGGCGGCATTGCTTCTATCCATTCTTCCTTTATAATAACTAACTTACAACTTAGCCAGGCAATTTCACGCTATTGAGTGCCTGATTTTAGGCTTTTTTCAGCTTCGCATAGTGTAAATCAGCCAGCCTACCCTGTCAAGTAGTTTGAACTTGTGAGCTAATTGCCCGGCTTTACTTTAGCGGGGGGTTATGTTAAAATCCTGACAATATTGTGCATGGCTGCACAGAGTCGTGTGTGCTACTTTAAAACCTATTATGGTAGGGGCGCAATTCATTGCGCCCAATCGGGTTTGACCTTTCAAACCCCTACTAAGGTAGTTTTAAGGAGAATGAAGCTGAATTGGCAGTGCTATTCAGGCCGCAAACTTCCTCGATTCTGCATCAGCCGCAACAACTGTTTTGGTATCAAGATTGCCCCTTCATTTATTGTATCGAAGGGGATTTAATATTTTTGCGCGGTTCTTGCTCAGTTGGAACTAGCTACGAAATTAAACATAGCTTATCTGGAGGAAGTTTATGTTTGGAGTTTGGCTCGCAATAATTTATGGGGCGGGAATTATCGGAGTACTCTTCTCCGCTTTCCTGGCCCGGCAGGTGCTTTCGAAAGACAAAGGCACCGACCAAATGCAGTACATTGCCGCCAAGATTTACGCCGGGGCAATGGCCTTTTTGAAACGACAATACACCACTATCGCATGGCTGGCGCTGGTGGCGGCGGTAGTGCTGGGCCTGTTGCTCAGTCTGCTACCCAGAAATGCCAACAGTTTTGTAACAGTCGAAGGGTTTGAACTAGGCATCAAGACCTCAATTGCCTTTCTGGTCGGGGCGATTTGCTCGGCCCTGAGCGGCTTTATTGGTATGTACATAGCAATTCAGGCCAATTTGAGGACAGCGGCGGCGGCCCAGCGCAGTTTGGGCGCGGCCCTGTTTACTTCGTTACGCGGCGGCGCAGTTAGTGGCTTTTTGGTCGTTGCACTCAGCCTGATGGGTGTTACTACTATCTTTATTGCTTACGGTGGCCTGGATTTAGGCACCTCTAACCCAACCATCAACACCGTGCAGACCATGAATAACGTGCTGGCAAGTATCGTGGGCTTTGGTTTTGGAGCAAGCTTCGTGGCGCTGTTCGCCCAGCTTGGCGGCGGTATTTACACCAAAGCGGCAGACGTTGGCGCTGACCTGGTAGGCAAGGTCGAAGCCGGTATTCCCGAAGACGACCCACGCAACCCGGCGGTTATCGCCGACCTGGTGGGCGACAACGTGGGTGACTGCGCCGGACGCGGGGCTGACCTGTTTGAATCGACGGCGGCGGAAAACCTGGGCGCAATGATTTTGGGCGTGGGCCTGTTCCGTATTACGTTGAACCCGGCCTGGATTATGTTCCCGTTGGTTGTGCTGTCCTTTGGTCTGATAGCCTCGCTAATTGGCGTGCTGGCGGTACGCACTGGCCCAGGGCTACGCGATGCGATGGGCGCAATGAATTTAGGCTATTATGTCACGGCAGCGCTATCGGCTTTAATTATGTTCGGCACGGCTTACTGGATGCTGCAAAGCGATAAATACAGCGATGCGGGCTGGAAATTCGGGTTGTGCGGGCTTATCGGCATCTTCACCTCGATTGCCTTCGTCTTCATCACTCAATATTATACTTCTGGAAGTTGGCGACCCGTCCGGGAAATTGCTCAGGCCAGTCGTACCGGCCCAGGCACAGTGGTTATTTCCGGTACGGCGGTTGGCTTCGAGACTACCGCGCTGCCAACGCTGGTCATCGGGGGGGCGCTGCTTGGCTCGTTCTTCCTGGGCAACTCGTTAGCAGGGGTAGATGAAGCCAACAAATTTACCTTCGGCATCTTCGGCACGGCGGTTGCCACCATGGGTATGTTGATGAGCGCGGCTTATATTCTGGCGATGGACACCTTTGGGCCGATTACGGACAACGCTGGTGGTATTGTCGAAATGAGCAACTCGCCCGAAAACGTGCGCGAAATCACCGACTCGCTCGACTCGGTTGGCAACACCACCAAAGCCTTGACCAAAGGCTATGCGGTTGGCTCGGCAGGTCTGGCGGCTTTCTTGCTCTTCTCGGCTTACATCCAGGAAGCCGGGTTGGTCAAGAATATCCGCAACGTGGATATTAACGGTATTCCGCAGGGGTCGGGAACTGGCACAAACGTGTTGCTGGTCAATTTCTTCGACCCGGTGGTCTTCGTGGGCGGCTTTATCGGTGCGATGCTGGTCTTCTTGTTTAGCTCGTTCGCAATTCGGGCCGTCGGGCGTGCGGCACAGCGCATGATTGAAGAAGTGCGCCGTCAGTTCCGGGCCGACCCTGGCATCATGAAAGGCACGAGTGAGCCGGATTACGCCCGTTGTGTGGACATCAGTACACGTGGCGCGTTGCGCGAGATGATTGTGCCAGGCTTGCTGGCGGTTGGTACTCCTATTTTGGTCGGCCTCATCCTGCGCGCTCAGGCCGCTGCCGGTATGTTGATGGTCGGCACTATCACGGGCGTGCTGATGGCGAACTACCTGAATAACTCCGGCGGTGCCTGGGACAACGCTAAAAAGTGGATTGAAGCTGGTAATTTGAAGGACGAAAACGGCAAGGTGCTGGGCAAACGCACCGATGCCCACTCTGCCGCCGTCGTCGGCGATACCGTCGGCGACCCCTTCAAAGATACGGCTGGCCCGGCCTTGCACGTTCTCATCAAGTTGCTGGCGACTATTACGCTGGTGCTGGTGCCGCTTTATATTTAGTTCAAAGTTCCAAGTTCCAGGTTTCAAGTTGGAAATACAAAGAAGAAGGGTTGGCGTTTTGAGAAGCGCCGACCCTTCTTCTTTAGTTCTAATTTAATTTATGGGTTCAGGCAAATTTGGGTTTTCTGGTGGAAGAAGCTGTTTTCATCATCAATAATTAGTTGAGTGGGCCAGCCACCTTCGCTAACAACCAGACAAGGATTAACAATGGTAGAGGGCAAGTCAAAGGCTAATGTTCTAACCGATTTTTCAGCCGGGTTTAGCTTTGTTTCCCAGAAGATAGTGGTTGCTCCTGTCGGTGCAGACAGGTTATTTAAGGCTATAGTTGCAACTTGAGAATAGCTATAACTATGCCCTTGCTGGTCAACTACTACAAAATCAGGGCTGTCTGGTTTTTGAGCAATCCGACGAGCAGCGTTGCGTAATTGTAGCTGTACCAAGTAAAAAGTGTTTTGGGCAGTTGCCTGAGAAGATGTAGTATTTATAGTTTTGGCTTTATCAAAACCAATTACCGAAAAACACATTTCGTCAAAACAATGTTCCTGATTTAGCGATAATGTGGTTTGCGAACTTGTCAGGGAAACTACTAGCAAAATCCCACAATAAGAAATCAGCCACACCCCAAGCAACAAAGCAAATCTTGAGGCTAATTTTCGCTTACGGCCAACAACCGCTACAACGACGGCAACAGTAATGACCAAAATTCCTAGAAAAGTCGCTATAAAAATCAAGCTTGTTAGCATATTCAACTCCTGAAAGCCATATTTGGGGTTTAACATTAAATCAAGCATAGTGGTTATTACAGAGGGTGACAAGTGTTCAAACAGTAAAGTTTACGCACATGAGTGCTTGACAGACTGAGAAACTTTATCATTAGGGCTACCCAAACTAATGTTTTAACGTTATAATGCAAACTGAGGCGGAATTATTGCTCGTGAGATAAAGTGAGGTTTATTGATTAATGGCAACTATATCTAAGCCGAAAATGTGGCTTTTGGAACGGGTTTTGGGTAGTGAAGAAGAAATACGCCGCCCTTTTCGCGAAGTAGATTGGCCTAACGCCGTCCGCGAATATCAAAATCCCAATTTCGAGTACCCGGAGTATTACCGCCGTGATTTTCACGGCGTACCCGGCGGCTATTTGCAACCCGATGCTGCCATCACTTACGACCCGGTGACGCGGCGGATTGTCTTTCCCAACGAAATCAAAGTCCGCAAAACCTTTATCAAGCATGTTCAGAATGTGCTGGGTCAGAACAAGCCGCACCGTATTCTGGAACTAGGAGTTGGGACAGGCACGGCAACGCTGGGTTGGTGTCAGGCGTTCCGGCAGGCCGAAATTACTGGCATTGACCTTTCGCCACACATGTTAATAGCCGCTTCAATCAAGCTCAAAGACCGCAATGTGCAACTGCGGCAGGCCCGTGCTGAAGATACCGAATTTCCTGCCGCCAGCTTCGATATGGTGACGGCTTCTTTTCTGTTCCACGAAATACCGGCAGCAGTCGCCCGACAGGTCGTGGCGGAAGCGTTGCGTTTACTCCAGCCCGGTGGTATTTTCGCGGTCTTCGATGGCAACCAGCGCAGCAATTTTCTGGTCAAAACCGTCGGCGGTTACTTCCCCGAACCCTATATCAGAGAATACATGCGTAGCGACTTACCCGGCATGTGCCGCGAAGCTGGCTTCGCCGCCGTCAACGTCAAACGCTACTTCGGCCTCCACCAGTTCGTCACCGCTTTCAAACCGTTTGAGTGACCATTTACGATTTACGATTTACGATTTACGATTGAAAGAACTTATAATTTCTCCGTGCTTCCCCGTGTCTCCATGGTGAATTTTTCCTACGCATCACTCATTACTCATCACTCATTACTATAATCGTAAATCGTAAATCGTAAATCGTAAATCATCCTTCGGGCCAGCAGATATAATGGAAGCCGCAGGCACGGCAGCGCACGGTCATATCGTGCTGGGGGACGGGGAGGGGTTCGCCGAGGATGGCGGGTTGGTGCATTAATTCGCGCATTTCGTCCAGAGTTGCCAGCAGTTCGTCGCGTAGCTCTTCTGTCCACTCGATACGGAAAGTCTTGTCGGCGTAGCGTAGCAGACCATAGCTAGGTTGCTCCTGCCAATCTTCTTCTAATAGCAAACAGTAAGCTGCCAACTGCATCAAATCACTTTCGTAAGGCTCTGCCGAACGACGCAGTGGCTTGACCTCAACTGCTACTAGCCCTTCCCGGTTGCGTACCACATAATCGGGTCGCCCGGTCAGGCCGTAGCGTTCCGAAAAAAGCGGTTCGGCCACTTCTTGCCAGCCGCCCGTATCGCTATAAACTACCCGCACCCGGCCCAGACCTGCCGCCGCTTCGCCTCGTCCGGCCCAGCGCGCCAGCCCAAACCCCAGCACCAGCAGCACCGCCGCCCCAATAATCAATATCCACAACATCCATAAATCCCTTTGCTAGATAGTAATGAGTGATGAGTGATGAGTGATGAGTAGATTATACCGTACCTTCTCATTGCTCGTCACTCATCACTCATTGCTCGTCACTCATCACTGCCTCATTGTTCTGGCATATCTCTTGCTTTTAGTAGAAAAGAATATTTAACGAGCGGACTCTGCTATATAAGAGCGCTTTTTAATAGTGTATTTTAAAGGTTTGTGGAAAATACAAGGTCAAGAAATAGAGGCAAGTTATGCAAACAACCGAGTATGTGCCAAATATAATAGAACCAAGACCTGGGCCTGGGCCAATTACCAACCAGGTTATTCAGGTTCATAACGTCACTAAGCGCTTTGGGAAGGCTGACCCGACCGTGAGTGAGTTAAATTTCGAGGTAGAAGAAGGCCAAATCTTCTGTCTGCTCGGCCCTAGTGGGAGCGGCAAAAGCACTATCATGCGTATGCTAACCGGGGTGTACCGACCCAGCGAAGGCGAAGTCAAAGTACTCGGAGTCGAGCCGCACCGTTTTCACCGCAGAGACCGTGCTAAAATGGGCTATATGCCCCAACAATTCGTACTTTTCCCCGAACTTTCGACGCTGGAAAATATTAACTTTGTGGCTTCGGTCTACGGCATGAACTGGTTTGGGCGGCGCGAGAAAATACGTGAAGCGCTAGAATTTGTAGACTTGTGGGAAGCGCGTTCGCGGTTGGCCTCGCAACTGTCGGGTGGTATGCAACGCCGCCTAGAACTGGCAACTACGCTGGTTCATAACCCTAAACTAATTTTCGTGGATGAGCCAACTGCCGGAATTGACCCGATTTTGCGGGCTAAATTCTGGTAACACTTTAAAACTCTGCGCGACCAGGGTCGCACCCTATTTGTCACTACTCAGTATGTCACCGAGGCCGATTATTGTGACCGGGTAGCGATTATCAACCGGGGACGATTGCTGGCAATAGGTACACCTGAAAACATCCGGCGCAACGTAATTGGCGGCGAAATTGTCAACCTGACCCTGGAAGAAGTCACCAGTCAGGCTGTCCGTCTTTTGCGGGCTATCCCTGGTGTTCAGCGCGTTCGCACCATCTCAACCGAAAATTTGCGCCTGATTGTAGACAATGCCGGAGAGATATTGGAAGAAATCATAATCACCTTCCGCGACAATAACATTTCTATTCAGAGTATTGAGCCATATACGCCTAATTTT
>JBBQXW010000031.1:0-36959 GCA_038209275.1 Chloroflexia bacterium
TAAACGGCGGAAACGCGACTGTGTTAGAATATCGGCTTGGATTGGTGCAAAAGCAGATGACGACCCGGCTCAACGGCGGGGATACGCCCAACTATCCGCCCGACCCTAAGCAACTTGACATAACAAAATACGGGCGCTTTGGCGATTTCCGTGCTTCCTTCAATTTGTACGCGGGCGACAAATTAGCCGGGTCGGTGCGCCTGTTCGATTTTACAATTTATACTCAGGGTGACAAGAATCGGCTGGATAACCGTCACATCGGGGCGTTTAGCGGGTATAATACGGGTGTGGTGCTGCTGGTGCTGCCGCCAGAAAAGAAAAATTAAAGTTGGATACGAGCCGATTATGACCACTTATTTTAGGAAAACAGTAGCTCAACAACGGGGCTACGTTGTAAAATCAACCGACGAAGCCAAGCAGATTGGAACGCTTTGGCTGGAACACGCTGCATTGCAAAATGTGGTTGATTTTGGGTTGCCCGAAGTAGATGACCGCTACCACGTCTGGCGCGTGCCATTGGTACGTAAAGGAACGACTGAACGACTCGGAGAAATTGTAATTGATGCCCACACCAGTTTAATTCAAGAGCAGCAAACGACTTCGGCTAAAATTATGGAAGCACGACTGTTGGGCCGAACGGACGAACACAAAACCCCCACTTTAAAAAAGAAAAATTATCCAAAGATTTCGACTTTACGCAATACCGTTGCCTGTGGCGATAGTGAAACTTTATTGGCGGAAGAATTGCCTTCCAGTTCGGTTGATTTAATATTTACCTCGCCGCCTTATTTTAATGCCAAGCCTGAATACACTGATTATCTGGATTACGAAGAATATTTGCTAAAGCTACGAAAAATTATTCGGGCTGCTCATCGAGTGCTTAATGAAGGGCGCTTCTTTGTAATAAACGTTTCGCCGGTGCTGATTCGACGGGAGAACCGCACCAAAGCCTCGCGCCGCATCGCCGTCCCTTTTGATATTCATCGCCTTTTTATCGAAGAAGGTTTCGATTTTATTGATGATATTATGTGGGTAAAGCCGGAAGGGGCGGGCTGGGCGACCAGTCGGGGGCGGCGTTTTGCGGCTGACCGCAACCCCCTTCAATACAAAGCTGTGCCAGTGACAGAGTATATTCTGGTTTATCGTAAGCACACTGACCATTTGATAGACTGGAATATTCGGTTTCATCCTGACCAGCAGGCCGTAAAAGACTCGCGGATTGAAGATGATTACGAAGCAACTAATATCTGGCACATAAAGCCAGCTTATGATAGTCGGCATCCGGCAATCTTTCCTCTCGAACTGGCCGAACGAGTTATAAAGTACTATTCATTCAAGGGGGATGTAGTGTTAGACCCTTTTGCAGGTATTGGTACTACCGGGAAAGCAGCGACAAAATTAGGTCGTCGGTTTGTTCTGATTGAACAGGAAACAAAATATGCCAGAATTATTCTGGATGAGGTTAAACAATGGTTGGGTGAGAAGGCTAAGGATGTTTTGACCTTTAACCTTGCGCCAGTCGAGATGGCTAGTGTACCTGAACTAAATTATGCCGATATTCAGAATAGTGAATTTAAGCAGCCGGGCAAACAACTGCGTTTGTTTGAAAAGTAGAAATAAATGCCGCAACTTATTGATTTTCTTTCAGAACCCGCCCAGCAACTGCTAGTTTCGCAAGGCTCGGCGTTGGTCAAGCAAATCGGGCTGGATGTGGTTCGGTCAGTAGTTTATGATATTTTGACCGGGAAAAACGTGCGGTCATCTACCGAGATGCTCACTCGGAAGCGAATTGGCCTGATAAATTTAGCGCTGGTGCAGCTATTTTTAAAAGCTGGCGCACAGGGTTACAATATTGAGGATTTACTTGACCTTGCGCTAACAAATCTGAAAGCTCCGGCAAAAGGACAGAAGAAAGCCAAAGCCGAGCGCTGGTTAAGCCAGTGGTTACTCGGACTTACCGATAAAGGTGTTCAGAATATTTTGTGGGATGATAACAAAGATGGATTAGAGCGCTATAAAGCTGACTATCTTGAGGTATGCCAGAATGTAGCGGCTAATTCAGAAAATCAATACGGAACGCTGGGCGGTAGTTTGGTCGCTGATAGCGCAAAGCTGGAATTAAGCTGGTTTTACTTGCTGTGTATGCTCAATACCACTGGCGCAATGACCCTTACAGTTAGAGGTTCAGAAAAATCAACCTATGGCAAGCTCTTTGAAAAGCTGGTGTTAAGTTCACTGTTACAGGTTCTGGGGTTTCGACTTTCCAATCCGACCCGGCTGGAAGATACTGAGGGCATTTATTGGCTTTCTAGCACCGACAAACGAGAAAGCGATGCAACCTTATTAATGGGCAGTGGCAAGGGTGTCAGGTTTGATATTGGGTTTATTGGAAGAGGCAATTCTGAATTACCGCTTGACAAAGTGACTCGTTTCCAGAGCGCCCTCACTCGTGGTGTGAGAAACTATTATATGGCGACGATTGTTATTATTGATAAAATCGGCAAGAAAAGCATGCTAGAAGCGCAAGCTCGGCAAATTGGCGGTAACATTGTACAGATGAGTATGAGTCTATGGCCTCAACAGGTTGCCAGGATTTTAAACGAAAAGGTAGGTTACGATGACCCACTGGTAACAATGTCTGCCGAGGATGTGCCTGAATATCTGTGGCAGAAGTTAGAAGCCGTTAATTTAGAACGAATCATTTCGGTGCTGCCGGAAGAAACCAACGAAGAGAATTTTTGATGAGTCAGGCGATAAATAAAATTGTAGAACAGCAGGAGCGAACCAAGACGCAGGAGCAAGGCGCGGTGCTAAGTTTGGCGGAGCGAATGAAACGGGCTGGGCGCGGCTGGCTTGTGGACGAAGGGCGACTGTGGGGGCGGGCGCTAGGGAGTCCGGCGCTGTACGGCTTACTGTTGGTCAGTTTGCTGGTGCTGGGGTTGGCATGGCAAGTGCCGTTTAGCTACAAGATTAACCCCGAAGGCGAACTAAACCTGGACGAGCCGTTCCTGCGTAATTTTAACCTGATCGAGCATACGCCACGAGAGCAACCCGATGGCTTTAACTATCGCTGGTCGCGGGGCGAAGCGCGCCTTAATTTTCCAGGGATTGGGAAGCACGATTACAGTTTGAAGCTGCGGATGGCGAACGAGCCGAACCCTTCGCCGGACTATTTTATTTACGCCAACGAAACGATGGTAGCTGCCGGAAAATTTGAGCCAGGGCTGAAAGATTACGATTTCAAAATTCCAGCTCAAGCTATGATGGGCAAAAACGGCGATTTGGAAGTGCGTATTGATGTAAAGTCCTTTCAGGTGAAGGGCGATAACCGTGACCTGGGTTTTGTCTTTATCTCGGCGGAATTGCGGGCCAGCGAGGGCGGCGGACTAACAATACCGCCGCCAGTGCAACTTGGGTATTTGCTAACCGCAATCGGGCTGGTCTATCTAATGTGTGCCAGAGCCGGATTTAAGGGCTGGACATCGGGTGGCGTGGCGATGTTCTTTGCGCTGGTGCTGGCCTATGTGGTGGCAACGCCGGGAGCGCGTATCTGGCTAACTATTTTCACCCAACAACTGGTTTTTGCTTTTGGTCTGGCGCTATTCTTTGTGGTGCTGGTAGATATTCCGTTGCGGCGGGTCTGGGGCGGACGCAGCGAACGAGCCTGGGTTCTGAGTATTTTTGGGCTGGCGCTGGCGATTAAGCTGGCCGGGGTGCTACATCCCCAGATTTACATGGTGGACATCGGCTTTCACAAAAATAATTTTACGGCGCTGTGGGATGACGGACAATGGTTTCGCAAGATTACCTCGACCGAATGGGGCAACCGCGAAACCTATTATCCAGCAACCAGTTATCTGTTCTCCGGCCTGTTCCAATGGCTTATCAGTGACCGATTGTTGTTGCTAAAGGTCTGGATGGTGGTGGTCGAGAGTACGCGGGCGCTACTGGTCTATTATCTGGTGCGGCGCGTAACGGGCGACGGACGGGCAGCGACCATCGCGGCTTTTATGATGGCGGTGCTACCCGTCGCCATAATTTCGCTTTCGTTCGGGCAGGTAGCAAATTTGTTTGGCGAATGGCTGATTCTGGCGGCGCTGTGTCTGGTGATAGTAAAGTACGAGCAATTGCGCCAGCCGCTTTATTTCGGAGCGCTGACGCTGGTGCTGACGGCGACTTTTATTCAGCATCCCGGAGTTATTCTGTTAGCGGGTACGGCCTTTTTGTTGATTATTGCCTTCATGCGCCTGACCAAAACCGGGCGGCGCGGCTGGCTGACCTTGCTGGCGTGCTATATGCTGGCAATCGTGCTTTCGTTTGGGCTGTACCACTGGAAAACCACTCAGGATATGATACCGCAAGCCCTCGAAACCATAACCAATAAGGTCAACGGCGTGCCAGCTCAAAAAGATGCGCCTCTATTAAAAGTAGGCGGCTCGGTAGGAGACCGACGGCTAGGGTTAAAGCGAGAAGCAATAGATAATTTTCAGGATTGGTTTTGGGGCGGGCTAAAAGGTTTCTGGTCGGAAGCGCGGGTTTATTATCAGGTAATTCCTTTGCTGATGCTGCCCTGGGCTTTTTGGTGGCTGTGGCGAACCGGCAAGCCGGATGGTCTGCCAATCGAGCCGGACGACGATGACAAGAAGCGTTTGGCTCGTCGCCGCTTGTTCTGGGCGGGGGTAGCCTGGTTTGTAGTCGCGCTAATCTTTGCCTTGCTGGGCTGGACGCTCAATCTGTACGTGCGCTATTCACTCTTTCTGTTGCCGTTCGTGGCAATCGGGGCGGGCCTGTTTTTGGGCCGCTTGTGGAAACGGCAAGGCTGGGCGGGCGCGGCCCTAACTTTTGCGCTGAGTGCGTACCTGACCATCACAACGCTGGCAATGTATTTTGACCGAGTAATTTACTATGACCGCTAAGGCTAGTTTTGAGTTTTGAGTTTTGAGTTTTGAGTTTTGAATTAAGCAAGGAACACAGATGAACACGGATTAGCACAGAGAAACACAGATGTTTTGAATTTTGAATTTTGAGTTAAAGACCACCCCTTCGGGGCGAGTTTTGAGTTAAAGACGGAACATAGATGAACAGGGAGAAGTTTTGAGTTTTGAATATAAAGACGGAACGTGGAGAAACACCACCTTTTGGGCATGGAGAGGGAGAAGTTAAAATTTTTCAGAATTTTCGCTCACCAGCCTCGTAGTAGCAATCTCAGGGCTTTCGCTTACAGCAAATTGCATTGAAATTGAGCCAGGTCTTTGGGTAGGGGCGAATCGCATACGCCCTTGAACATTAACCCAAATCGGCAAGGGCGTATGCGATTCGCCCCTACGCATGGGCCAATGTCTTTGCAACTTGCTATAGGTAGTAGCGAGTTCAATCGCTTTGACCGGGCGCTCAATCCAAAGCGATTGAACTCGCTACTACTCTTCAGACTGCAAGCGAAAGTCCTGAATCTAAATTTAAAGCAACTGTGTTTCTCTGTGCTAATCTGTGTTCATCCGTGTTCCTTCCCTAATTCAAAACTCAAAATTCAAAATTCAAAACTTCTTCCTGTCTCCGTGGTGAACTATTATAAAAAGGTGGAGTAGCAGGGCGTGAACCAGAATCGGCGGCGGAACGCCAGCCTGGGTTGTATGACTTTGATTGCGGGTTTTTTTGCCGCCGTCAGTATATTTGGGCTGGCGTATCAGTTCAAGCCGTCTTACAAAATCGAGGTCGGGTCGCGGCTGGACGAGCCGTATGTGTCGGGCTTTCGGACAAAAGAACCTTCCGACGAAAAGCGCGGCCCGGATTGGGACGGCTTTGATTATCGTTGGACAAATTCCGAAAGCAAAATAGATTTGCCCGGTTTGGGTTCGCAACCTTTGACCGTCACTTTGCGGATTACTCCGGCCCAAAACCCCAATCCGTTTCTGAAAGTGACCGTAAACGAAAAGTATGAAGTGCCGCAAAAGTACTTAGTTATGCCAGCTCGCGAAGAATTTTTTGAGGTGAAGTTCCCCGTCCCGGCTAATGCTTTTCCCGATGGCAATTTGCATTTGAAGCTGCAAAACGACATCTGGCAGCCTAACGAAGTGATTGCCGGGAGCAAAGACGGGCGCAAATTGGGCCTGCTGCTGGATTGGGTCAAGGTTGAGCCGTCCCAAACCGACTTCTTGCCGCTCGTGCGCCCGCCCGACGATATTTTTATTCCGCTCGTCATCAGCTCTATGCTGGTGTTGCTAACTTTCCTGGCCTTTGGGTTGCCGCCGCTTTATGCCTTGCTGTTGGCCGGGGGCGCAATCGGCGGCGTGGCTGGCTGGTTGGTACTTGCCAGGCTTGACCTGACCGAACTGATTTCGCGTGATTTTGTGCGTAGCCTCTTTTTTATCTGGGTGGTCGGCTATGTCGTAACCGAGTTCGGGCCAAAACTATTTAAGCTATTTGGTACACCAATTTCGCGGCGCGAGGCTGGCTGGCTGGCGGCCATTTTTGCGTTTCAGTTTGTGATGCTATGGGGGTTTATGGCGCACCCCATGTTTAGTTCCAGCGACCTGGGGCTAAACATTCGTCTGTTAAAAACCGCTCAAACTGGCAATCTATATTTTCCACAAGAATTACCCAATGGTCAATTAGCGCCCTATCCTCCGGCCTACTATCTCATTCTGCTGCCCTTTACCAATTTTACCGATAATAGCAGCGCTGGTCTTGGCACGCTCATCAAAGTTGCCAGTTCGCTCCTGCAAGCCAGCGAAGTTTTTTTCATCTTCTACCTTTCCAGCCTTCTCCGCCGCAACAACGGCATCAAAGGCTGGGGAACATCCGCCAGTGTAGGGCAGAAAGTAGCGCTAGAGGAACATTCGGAAATTCAAAATTCACCCACAGGGCAACCCTACGGGCCGAAATTCAAAATTCAAAATTCTTCTCCTATTCATCACCGCGAGTGGGAGATGGGGGTGAATTGGGCCGGACTGACGGCGGCGGCCTTTTATACGATTTGCAAATATCCTTACTACATTTTTTCGCAGGGTAATCACAGCAATATTTTTGGGGTATGGACGCTGCTGCTCTTTGTTTGCGTAACTGCCGGAACGCTTACATATATGCGTGGTTTACGCAGCCTGCACGTGCCGCTTCTATCCGTTAATAAACCACAAAGTCAGCCCCAATCGCAGATGGTAGCGGTAGGTAGCGGCAGAGCCGGATATAACCCGCCAATTTTAGAAGCAGACGATAGTAACGGGCTAGTTTCAAAGCCACCCAGAGCGGACGACTACGAAGAAACCGAAGAAAGCGGGCCGAGCCTGAGCCAACGCTACTTCACGCGCCTGTTAGAAATTTGGCGCAAGCAAATCTGGCCCGTAATGGCAGTGACATTGCGCTATTTATTGCCGTTGGCGTTACTGGTGCTGGTGTTTAACTCGCATTATGGCGTATTTCTCTTTACCAACGTATTTATGTTTTGCTTTGTGCTGGCGCTGGGGTTGCTGGGCGGGAAAGGCGGACGGCGCGACGCGGTTTATTTGCTTTGCTGTACGGTTGGGGCGTTGTTAATCTCTTACCTGCTTTACTACCGCCAAGTAACCGATTTGATGAAATCGCCGGGCGATAAGCCCGCCAATACTCTTAGCCTGGGTTTGGTAGGTGACATTACCATCTGGTTTTGGACTAATCTGGTGTACGAGTTTGGCTGGATGGTAGTGGTTGCAGCTATCAGCGGTTTGCTACTGCGGTTGGTACGACCAAATTGGAAACACGGTTGGCGCGAAATCAGCCCGGTTGAGGCGGCGCTGGTGGCCCTGACAATCGCGGCGCTGGCTTTTGCGGTACTGAAATATGTAATTGGGTTGGATAGTCGTTTCCAGCTTTATTTGTTGCCGTTGGTGGCATTGGCGGCAGGGAGCTTTTTCGGGCGCGTCTGGCGCACTGGCTGGGCTGGAACTATCGTAGTTTCGGCAATTTTCCTGTTTCAATTCATCGAAATGCTGGTTTTCTGGCTCAGTCGCATCACCTATTATTTTTAGGATTTTCGGTGGTCACGCCCCTAATGAACATTAACTATTAAATCCGTCTATGGTCAATGATTTTGGTAGGGGCGAATCGCATACGCCCCATACGCATCAAGCTAAATATAATATAGTTTTAAAATAATAATTACTATGTTCAATTATAGCCTAAATTTAGCTCTTTAACTTCTTTTTGAGGCTGGTGCTGGCCCGTTTGTTTGGCGCTAACTCTGGCACTGCTCCATACCAAGTGCCAGTGCTAATGCCGTTCAAAACAAGACCATTACTTGGGCGGTTTAGCTAGGCTTAGTTTAGCCTCAAATAGATTATAATAACAATTCATTTTTTTCCCGCTCAACTTAGCTTGATGCGTATGGAGCGTATGCGATTCGCCCCTACCAACGGCTCAACCCCGGTGCAATTTGCTGTAGGCCAGCTCAACCGGGCTGCCGAAAATCATGGACGAATTAAAAAGTTAAAGTTCATTACACAATTATATTTTTCCTTTACGCTTTTGCTTTCTTATAATTAATCTCCCCATTTATTATAATTTTCTTTGCATCCTTTGCGCCTTGGCGGTTAATTTCCCAAACTCAAAACTCAAAATTATTGTGTGACCAATGTCACACAAAATTGGGGTAACTTTGGCCTTTATTCTGCATTGTTATCAGTAGAAGATATAAAAATCTGGTTATGAATTGGCAATAATGAATTAAAGATTTATCAACAACATTGTTGCATCGTTTTATTAAACAATTTTGAACATTCAAGACAGGGAAGCGAGGGACATCAATATGTTAGCATCCAAATTTGGTTTTATTCGTAAGCGCTTTGGCTACCGGGGTTTTGCCTTGTTGGGTATAGCGCTGGTAATGTTTAGCCTACTTTCAGTAATTTTCTTCAACCAGGTGCAATTTACCAGAGCGGCGGCAGGGGCGGCCCAGGCCAGCGCGGAAATACCTACCGTAAATTATAGCGCCGAGGCCATGAGCAAAGTACTGGCGGCGAACAACACCCAATCCATTCAATCGGTCTATTTTGATAAAACTGGGCATTATTTGAGTAGTGGCTTTCTTTATTACTGGCGAGTCAATGGCGGCATAAGCCAGTTCGGGATGCCCATCAGCGAAGAATTGAGCGAAGACGGGCGTACCGTTCAATATTTCGAGAAAGCCCGCTTTGAGTATCACGAAGAATTTCGCGGGACGCGCTACGAAACCAGCCTGGGCCAGCTAGGGCGCGAAGCTATCGAGGCTGACTCGGCTGTAAAAACCGAGCGTGCTTACCGGCCTATCGAAGCCAAATACGTTCCTGCCGGATTCCGCTTTTTCAAAGAGACCGGGCATACCCTGGTCGGGCGCTGGCGCGAGATGTGGGAGCGCAACGGCGGGCTAGACCGCTTCGGCTTCCCATTGACCGAGCAGTTTCAGCGCAACATTGGCGGACTGGACTATAACGTTCAGCTTTTTGAGCGAGTTGAAATGCGTTTCCGGGAAGGTCAGACCGATATTACTTTAGCGTCGTTGGGCTACACCGTCGCCATCCTCAAAGATGTAAACATAGATGGAATCGCCTATGATAACAAAACCTTGCTTTATGGCCCAAAACTGTACGAACATTGGGTTGATATAAACCTGAAGACGCAGACCGCTCGTTTTATGGAAGGCGATTTAGTAATCCGCACCAACCTGATTACCAGTGGCAAGCGCGGCTACGAAACGCCCACCGGCACGTTTTACATCCAGCGCCGGGTCTACAACGAACGAATGCGCGGCGGCACTATCGGCTCGGACGAGTATTACGACCTGAGCAACGTACTCTACACTCAATACTTCACCGCTCAAGGCCATGCACTGCATTATGCCTGGTGGCGCAGCCAGTTCGGAGTTCCCGGTTCGCACGGCTGTATCAACGAAGATTTAGCTACCGCCAAATTCGCCTGGGATTATCTGACCATCGGTAGCCGCATCGTCATTCATTATTAGGGTCTATTTCGGTAGAGGCGCAATTCATTGCGCCCTGACTAAGTTTGATAATGAATTTCAACGAAATAAACCGGGTATAGAGGTAGGGGCGAATCGCATACGCCCTGTTGAATTGGTCTGGTGTTCAAGGGCGTATGCGATTCGCCCCTACCAAAGCCATTGCCCATACCTAGATTTAAAAGTTAATGTTCATCATTGCGCCCAAATCAAGGTTTGCCCCTTCAAATCCCTACCGACACAGACGCGGTTATCAAGTAGTCAGCCGGGGAGTAGTCGCGATAGCGCCTACCGCCAACAAGTTGCCCACCACACTAATCGCAATCGGCAGGGTGTAGCTCTGGCTCAGGTCATAAGCTACCCCTGCCAGCGTTGGCCCAAGCAACGCACCCAGGCTGACACTGGTATAAAGAAAGCCAATAATGCTGCTGGCCTTGCGACCACCGAAATAGTCCACCGTAAGCGCCGGAATCAAGGCCACAAAGCCGCCATAACATAGCCCAAAGCCCAGTGCAAAAATCACCAGCGCCCAGATCTGCGCCACCAGCATCCACCACAGCAGCATAAGCGCCATTCCGATAAAAGTAATTATCAGCGAACGCCGTCTGCCCAATCGGTCAGCCCAACCGCCCAGAATAAAGCGACCCGCCGTGCTACCCACCCCAATCAAGCCAACCAGCAACACCCCAATCGCATCTGACCAGCCCTGGTCGCGACTATAGGCCGCCAGATGCACAAACGGAATAAAAAGGCCAAACGAAATCAAAACCGAAGAGCCATACAATAACCAGAAAGTGCGCGAAGAAAGCGCTTGCTTGAGAGTGGCGCTCTGTCCTTGTACGTGTTTAACTGGTTTGTTTCCGCTCCTGGTTTCAGCACTAATAACAACCGAAATTTCCATCGGTTTATCGCCATCCGGCAGCAACCCGCGCTTTTGAGGGGAATGTTGAATTAAGAGAGCCGAGGTAATACCGAATACCGCCGCTAATAGAGCCATGCCCAGGTAAGCGCCGCGCCAATCGGTCAGGCTAATCAGGCCAGACGCGACGAGCGGCATTATAAGTGTTCCCGCGCCAATTCCGGCAGTGGCAATGCCGGAAGCCAGCCCGCGCCGACGCACAAACCAACGCTGTACTGTACTGATAGCCGGAACATAAGCCAGCCCGACCCCTACCCCCATACTCAGA
Organism: Chloroflexia bacterium; assembly: GCA_038209275.1. Lineage (GTDB taxonomy): Bacteria > Chloroflexota > Chloroflexia > Chloroheliales > Chloroheliaceae > L227-5C. The sequence goes on from JBBQXW010000031.1 coordinate 11,152, forward strand.
CCGTAGGTGGCATAGACCTGCCAGAGCGCCTGTGATTGGCTGGCAAGCACCAGCCCCAGGCTAATCACGAGTAAGCCCACAGCCACCACCCAGCGCGGCCCAAAGCGGTCGGCTAAAGGCCCGGTGATAGCGCCCAGGCTAAAATAAAGAAATGCGCCCAGCGAAAAAACCAGCGAAACATCCGCGCGGCTGGCCTTAAATTCGCGCTGAAGCGATTGGAAAAAAGCAGCAAAGGTGTAGGCTATCCCAAAGCAGATAAAGAGTACTACGAACGTGGCAATTACCACTACCCAACCATAAAACAACTTTGTCGGTGGCGCTTCTTTAGCTTCATTATTATTAAAAGAAGCTTGTCCCGGCTGATGGTTCTCGTTCTCTTTAATTTTCATTCTTTATTCTTCTTACTTTAAGTTAGGGTTTTCGGTTTTCCTTTAGCTTTGGGAAATTTTCGTCGAAAATTTCCCAAAGCTAAAGGAAAACCGAAAGCCCTAAGAAAGTTAAACTGCCGTCAGGTCGTAGACAGGCTTGCCGTTGTCAGTCCAGGCAACTTTGAAGACGCGCCCGTTATCAGTCCGAATCGCGGCTTGAATTTCGGCCCGCGAAACTGTGCCGGTGCGTTGCGAATAGCTGACATAACGGGCCAGCCAAAAAGCATCTTGCGGGCCGTAGGTCAGCAGCACTTTTTCGATTTCCTGCCCAATTGCGCTAAACGATTTCAGCTTATAATTTTTGACCCGCGGGTTTGCCGCCGACTCGTCGCGGGTGCTGGAACTGTACTGGTCGTCCTTATCCCAATCCCTGGGCGGTTTTTTGCGCGTGGTTGTAGTGCTTGTGCTGGTAGTAGTAGAGCGGGTTCGGGTAGCAGTAGTGCTAGAAGTTGCCCCGTTGCGGCGGGTGCGGTCATAGTCAGCCCGGCGCTCACCATCGCTTAACACGGCGTAGGCTTCGTTAAGCTGCTTCATCCGCTCGTCGGCATCTTTTTCTTTATTGGTATCAGGGTGATACTTTTTGGACAGAGTTCGATAAGCCGCCTGCACCACCTCTGGCTCGGCTTCCTCGTGTAGCTGCAACACTCGATAATAATCACTACTTGCCTTCTTGCGCGTCATTTCTTTTTCCTTTAGTTTTTGAAAAATTCTTCGCGAAGAATTTTTCAAAAGCTAAAAATTTAAAATCCTGTCTTTATCTAATCGGTACTTGTTTCTAACTTTGAACTCGGCCCGTAGGGTTGCCCCGTAGGTTGAACCTTGAACTGCTGTCGCGCCAACCACACTACGACGGCTAACCACCACATTCCCGTACAGGCCAGCCAAAGACCTGCATTAATTGCTCCTGGCAAGATTTGGAGGGGAGCGCGATAAATTATAACAGGCCATTGGTAATTGTAAAAGGCCAGCAGCGCCAGAGTCGCTATCAAAGTATAAATAATAGCGTCTTTCATATTCAGGAGAAGCAGGAAAGGCAATAGCCAGAGCAAATATTGGCTGCTGAGGCCGCCATAGCAAATATAAAAAAGGGCAAAGACCAGTGCTACTTCCAAAACCAATAGCGGGCGGGTAGCCGAATTGCGCCTACGATAGCTTTGATAAAGTAGCGCTGCATAAATTGTCAGAAAAAGAAATTTGCTGAAGACGAGCAGTATTTCCAGAAAAGTAGTCGCTGTGCCGGAAATTAATAGTTTGTAAACGCCCCAGGCCAGTGCCACCCAGCCCTGGTCGGGATAACCCGAATAACTGAGCAGTTCGCGCTGCACCGCCGGAAAATCGCTCAGGAAATACGGCATCAGGATAAATAATATCGGCAACACAGTAATCGCCGCGAAAATAAAACGCTGTCGCCAGCGTTCCAGCCGGAACAAAAAGAGCGGCAACAGCAAAATCGGGAACGCCTTTAACATCACCGCGATTGTTAGCGCCAGCGCTATCAGATAGTAAGCTTTCTTGTGTTGCAACAGGTAAAGTGCCAGCAAGCTAAAGAAAACTGGCAGAGCATCGAACTGCCCTTGCACGGCGCAGACCAGAATCGGCAGTGGATTAAGGGCATAGAGAGCCGGAACAGCATTTTTTAACTTGACATAATCTTTAGTGAAGCAGTAAAGAAGATAGACAATGCCCATATCGGCGAGGATAGGGAGCAATTCGACCCAAAAGACAAAGCGGAGCGGCGTATGTTGCGCCAACCAGAGCGCTACAACTTCAACCAGCCACCAGACTGGCGGATAAGGATAAATCGCCGGAGTATCGGTATAGAGCCGTCCGCCCTGTTGCAAGGTTTCGGCGACTCGCCGATAATTAGCAGTATCGGCTACTTCCGCCGAGAAGCAGGCCAACCCCAATCGTATAGCCAGACCTGCTCCAAATATTATCCAGAACGGAATTTTAGCCATAAATAGTTCGGCTGTTAGAGCTTGTCTAACAATGGTCACGCCCCTATACGGGGCGTGACCGCTTACATCAATTATTTAAACTGGCGGTTAGCCCCGACGCGGGCCATAGCCAGATTGTAGCATATAGGCTTTCTCGAAGAGCGCAGCGGCTTCGCGGTCGCGTTTAAGGTTCATGAGGGTACGTCCATACTCGAAATAGATGCCGCCTAAAATCAGATGAGCATCGAGCGGTTCAAGATTTTGGACGGCCTGGGCGAAATGGCGGTCAGCTTCTTCCAAATTATCGCGGACGGCATACATATTGGCGACGCGGGCCAGACTTTGCCCGATAATTATCGGGCTGCCACTTTGCTGGGCGTACTCTACCCCTAATAAACCATATTCTTCTTCGCGTGCAGCCTCTTTCAGGTTGGCATAAACCTGCGAAAGGTTTGCTGCTGCCAGTGCCGCTGCATTAAAATCGTTCAACTCCTGAGCCAGAGCTAACGCGCTCTTGAGACATTCTTCGGCTTCGTTGTATTCCTGCCGCTCGATTAGTAATTTGGCAAAACTGCTTTTGATATTGGTTGCCAATCGCAAATTGTTTAGCTCTTCATAGAGCGCCAAACTACGGTCAGCGTAAAATTTTGCCAGCGCCAGATTCGACAGTTTGTGATAAGCCGCGCTAAGGCTGCGAAAAGTTTCCGCCATGCGCTGACGGTCATTTAGTTGCGATGCCAGCCGTACAGCCTCTCGGTACAATGGAATAGCCTGTTCCTGCTCATTAAGCAAGTACAAATTGTTGGCAAAGTTGTAGTAAATATCGGCCTCGAACGCCGGGTCATTAATTTCGCTGTGCCGAATAGCTTCCAGGGTCTGGCGATGATAGGTAACGGCTTCACTATAACGCTTTTGGGAATGATAGCATCGGGCAATGGAGTTGAGTAAACGCGCCACCAGTTCGCGGTCAGGGATAGCCTGGGCAATTTCCTGGGCGCGCAGATATTCGGCCTGGGCTGCTTTTTGGTCAGATAACTGCAAATAGCTATCACCCAGCACCGCATAATAACGCGCTGCCAGACTTGGGCTAACTTCCTGGGAAGGCGCACCCTGCTCTAGTAGCTGGTTGCGGGCAACCTCGGCCTGACCTCGCTCTAGTTCTAGCTGGGCCATCGTCAGCAATAATTCCCAATTGAGCCGCTTGCGCAGTCCCGGAGAACGGTTCGGTTCAAGGCTGGCCCGACCTGCTGTACCAGCTTCTACCGTCATATCTTGCGGTGGCGTTTCGCTCCCCCATTGCAAATAAGAAATTGAAACCCCTAATCGGTCAGCAAAAAACTCAAAAGCACGCGGCGAAGGCAACAGGCGACCCGCCTCAATCGAGCTGATGTACGATTTAGAGAACTGGTCTTCAATTAACTCTTTTTGCTTGAGACCCCGGTTAATGCGGGCTTGCCGAATACGCTGTCCAATTTCAAAAGCATCCAGTGCCGCAAAAACCGATAGTTTACCCGATTGTTCATAAACAGCGACAGCCTGAGCGACCCCTTCAAAAGATTCATTATTCATCTGACCATTCTGCCATTTCTTTGTTGCTGGTTTTAGTAAACAAGTTTGTGTTAAATTATAACTCAGCGTAAGCTTTAAAGCAAGCAGGTTTGATGCAAATCGTATTGCTTATAACAGCTACATCAATCCTGAGTATATCTGCCTAAATCGAGTTCAATTTAAGGTTTAGAAACTGCCCTCAATACTTCTCTTAAAATTAAGCATAGACGACTCCTTGATAAAAGTAAATTGGTTCACACATTCTTAAAATTTTGTAGTGTAGAGTTAATTCTTAACAATTCATATAAATAAATTAATTGGGGCTGTGGTGGAAGGTTTAAATTTGTATCCTATTACTCTTGACCATGCCGAGAACGGTAGAATCGCACCGTTCTACAAATAAAAATAGCTCAAAAATCCTGAAATCAAAACCACGAAAATGGATAATTGCTTTGCTCTGTGCCTGGTTGCAGAGTATAATCCAGCCAGGAATCAGCGTCGTTTAAATCAATGTAGCTATCGTTGTAATTAGTATTACTAAAGCACGGGCAAAGGAAAATCGTTATGCTAGATAACACCGAACTAACCAAACCTGATGTAGACCTCGAAAGTTTGTTGCGCCAACTGGAAGAATTAAAGCAAGAAAAAGACGACCTCGAACTGATGCTGGAAACCACCACCGAACATGCTACCCGTGTCGAAGATGAATTGCAAGCGCAGAATGAGAAAGTACTGCAATCGTTGGTGGCTTTGCAAGCAGCCCAGGCTCAAATCGAGTTACTGCGAGAGCAAGAACAGAAATATTTGGAGGCAGTCAAGAGCGAATTACAAATCGGGCGACAGATTCAGGCCGATTTTCTGCCGGAAACTTTGCCGGAATTACCAGGTTGGGAACTGGATGCCCGTTTCAAACCGGCCCGTGAAGTCGCTGGCGATTTTTATGATGTGTTCGAGTTGCCGGGCCACCGGGTCGGGCTGGTGATTGCCGATGTCTGCGACAAAGGGGTTGGGGCGGCGCTTTTTATGGCGCTTATTCGTAGCCTGATTCGGGTACTGGCGCAACAGACTGCCGACCGCTTGAAAGGTTACAACAGTTCGGTCACAGGCAGCCGCTTGCTGGTCGAATTGCCCGGTGATAAAGGCCAGCCTTCCTTGATCTTATCGGCAGATACGGTTGAGGTGCTTAGTGCGGTGATGCTGGCGAACGAATATATTACCGACAATCATGGCAGAGCCAATATGTTTGCGACGCTGTTCTTTGGGGTGCTGGACGGACAAGCTAACACGGTTTGCTACATTAACGGTGGTCACGATGCGCCGATTCATTTGGGTCAGACGGTCAAAGGGCGTTTGCCGCTCTCCGGCCCTGCCGTCGGGGTGCTGCCCGGAGCGCGCTACAAAATCCGCCAGATTGAGCTTGAGCCGGAAGATATGCTTATCGCCTACACCGATGGCGTGCCAGAAGCCCGTAGCCCTGAAGGTAAATTATTCGGCGAGAAACGTTTGCTCGATTTGTTGGAACAATGTCGGGCCGACGGCGTAACCAGCGTGGTCACGCTACTCGACCGCATTAGCGAGGAAGTTCAAACTTATGTTGCTGATGCCGAGCCTTCCGACGATATAACAATGCTGGCAGTGCGACGAATTGGTTCAACCAACCAATAGAAGAAATTCACCACGGAGACACGGAGACACGGAGAAAATCAATAATGGGAATTTTGAGTAATTCAAAAGATTGAAGCCGAAGAAGTACTAAGCTTTTGAAAATTTTTGCAAAAATTTTCAAAAGCTTAGTACTTCTTCGGCTTGAGATAAGGTGTAAGCAAAAATCCTGAGTAAAGAGTCGAGAGGCAAGAGAATATGAGCGATGGAAGATTAGGGGGCAAAGTGGCGGTGATTACCGGGGGTAGTCGGGGCATTGGGCGCGGGTTGGCGAAAGGATTTGCCGCAGAAGGCGCAAAAGTGGTAGTCTCGGCGCGAGGATTGGCAGGGGCGGAGGCGCTGGCGGCGGAAATTCGCGAACGTGGCGGGGAAGCGTTGGGCGTAGCGGCGGATGTAGGCAAGCCAGACGAGGTAGAGGCGCTGATGGGACGGGCGGTGAAAGTATTCGGGCGAATAGATATTGCGGTAGCCAATGCCGGTATTCCGCAGGTGCGACCATCCGAGGAACTGACCCCGCAAGAATGGCAGCAGATGATAGATACCAACCTGAACGGGGTTTTTTATACCTGTCAGGCCGCCGGAAAACGGATGCTGGCGCAAGGTGAAGGGGCTATTCTGACGGTTGGCTCGATTATGGCCTTTGTAGCCTCGCCCCAAAGATTGGCCTATAACACCACAAAAGGCGGCGTGCTTCAGCTTACCAGGGAACTGGCAATCGAGTGGGCAGCGCGGGGCGTGCGGGTGAATATGCTTGCGCCCGGCTACATCAAGACCGATTTGGTGCAAGGACTAATCGAGAAGGGCTTGATTGATACTGAAGCACTTATCCGGCGCACTCCCATGCGGCGGCTCGGCGAAGTAGACGACTTGCTCGGCCCGGCCCTGTTATTAGTCTCGGACGAAGGACGCTACATCACCGGGCAATCGCTGGTAGTAGATGGCGGTTGGTTGGCCTACGGCTATGTTTAAGAGTTCAAAGTTCAAAGTTCAAAGTTCAAAGTTCAAAGTGATAAAGGTAGTAAGCGAGGTTCAGGTACATTTTTAGGTTGTGAAAATTTTTTGCAAAAAATTTTCACAACCTAAACCAAGAATAGAAAGGTTAAAACGTGAGTGTACTCAAGCAGGAGATAGAGGCGCGTCGCGAACAGTTGACTGCGCTGCGCCGCGATTTTCATCGTTACCCCGAATTGTCGTTTGAGGAAAAGCGGACGGCAGGGATTATTGAAGCGCAGTTGCGGGCGGCGGGACTGGATGAAGTACGGGCTGGAGTGGGTGGTCATGGTGTGTTGGGTATGCTTAAAGGCGGGAAGCCGGGGCGCACGATTATGGTGCGGGCTGATATTGACGGCTTGCCGATTGACGAACAGAATTCGGCTAATTACTGCTCCGAAAACCGGGGCGTGATGCACGCCTGCGGTCACGATGGACATACCGCGATTGCCCTGACGTTGGCGGCGGCGCTGGCAGCGCGGCGCGAAGAAGTGCCGGGCATCATCAAATTTGCCTTTCAGCCTGCCGAAGAACGCGGTGGCGGGGCGCTCCCCATGATTGAAGCGGGGGTATTGAGCGGGCCGGAGGTAGATTCGGTTATCGGGCTGCACCTCTGGAACAATATCCCCGCCGGACAACTGGGCGTTTGCAACGGGCCGATTTTTGCCGGAGCAGATATGATTGAGATTACCGTCAGGGGCAAGGGCGGACATGGCGCGATGCCGCATCAGACGGTAGATGCGCTGGTGGTAGCCGCCCAAATCGTGATTGCACTGCAAATGGTGGTCAGCCGGGAATCCGAGCCGGGCATACCAGCCGTTGTTACGGTTGGCTCTTTCCATAGCGGCACTGCCTCCAATATCATTAATGAAGAAGCCGTACTGGGCGTTTCGATGCGTTCAATTACGCCGACGCAACACGATTTTTTGGTTGACCGGGTGCAACAAGTTGCCCAGGGCATCGCCCGCACCATGCGGGCCGAATGTAGCTTCGCGGTCAAAGCCGGAATACCGCCAGTAGTCAATAACCCGGAGATAGCCGACGTAATTCGTCATGCGGCCCGCTCGACTCTCGGTGCTGACAATGTATTAAATGTGCCGACGGCAACGGTTTCGGATGATATGGCTTATTTTCTGAACGCCAAACCGGGTTGCTATTTCTTGATGGGTTCGGCTCAGGTCAGCGGCGGCGAAACTTTCCCGCACCATCATCCTCGCTTCGATTTGGACGAAAGCTGTTTGCTCCCGGCAGTGGAAGTAATGGCGGAAGCAGTTTTTGAATTGGGTCAGAAATAGTTTACCCAAATTGTTATAGTTGCCGTATCTTCTAGTGCATACCTGTGAAACTCAAGTAATTACTGCTTAAAGTCGACTCAACGCTGATTAATCCAAAAGAGGTGACTTTACGTATTACTGAAGGCACACAGGTGATGCCAAACCCATCACTTAACCACAAACCAATCACAAAGGGCAGTCTGGGTACTGCCTTTTCTTTATTTTAAATCTGGCATGGCGATTTACGATTTACTATTATAACTACTCGCCTTTGTCACGCCTCATTACGGGGTGTGAGGTACGAAGCATCTCTGGTTGCCCAAGAAAAGTGCAACGGGAAGAGCCGAGACCCTTCCTAGATCAGGGTGACAGGTGCAACAGGCGGCGTGGCGTAGTTACCTACGATTTACGATTATGCTGATAGTAGCTTTACTTTAGCCGCGTTTGGTAATTAATATCGAAGAATTGTAAAAGGATAAGAAGGCAAAAAAGTGAGAAAGCAATTAAATCGTAAATCCAAAATCGTAAATCTTATGGCGGAGAGGGTGGGATTCGAACCCACGAGGACGTTGCCGCCCTACCCGCTTTCCAAGCGAGCGCACTAGGCCAACTATGCGACCTCCCCAAAGCGATTTACGATTATACGATTTACGATTGATTCGCGACTGACGATTAATTCCCTTTGCCCGACAAGTTACGCCTGGCAAGAATTTAATAATCGTAAATCGTAAATCCAAAATAACTAAGGCGGAGAGGGTGGGATTCGAACCCACGAGGATGTCACCACCCTACCCGTTTTCGAGACGGGCGCACTAGGCCAGCTATGCGACCTCTCCCCCATTATACGGCCTGTTCTTTTGCCACAAGCGGCATTATATCACGGCCCAGCCCAAAATTCAATTCGTCGGTGGCTCTGAGTTCAGGTTAGTTTGACAGTGGGCGATGGTTGGGGTATAATTCTACTTCGCTAGTTAGAAATAGCCACGAAGAATATTAGGTAATGTTAATCGGAGGAAAGAGTTAAGTGGTAAAAATTAGGTTGAAGCGTATGGGTGCCAAGAGAAACCCGATTTATCGCGTGGTAGTCGCTGAAAGCACTTCTCCTCGCGACGGGCGCTTCATCGAGAGTATCGGCTTTTATAGCCCAACTGCCAAACCTGCCGAAATTCGGCTGGATGTTGAACGGGCCAAATATTGGATGAGCGTCGGCGCACAACCGAGCGATACGGCAGCCTATATCCTGAAAATGAATGGCGTGCCGGTGCGCGGTCAGGTTAAAACAGCACGAGTACCCGAAGCTGAAGAAGCCAAAAAGTAGTTTTAGCGACGAATGGGAAAATAAATGAAAGATTTAGTGCTGTATATGGCTCAATCGTTGGTGGATGACCCCAACGCGGTTCAGGTACGCCAGATTGAAGGAACCCATTCGGTTATTATCAAACTTTCGGTTGCGCCGGATGATATGGGCAAGGTTATTGGTAAGCAAGGCAAAATCGCTAAAGCTATGCGTACCATGCTGGCTGTCGCGGCGGCGCGTGAAGGTAAACGAGCAACGCTTGAGATTCAGTCATAGCGTTATCCCCAAAATAAAATTGCAACTCAAAGCCTGTTTCTTGTTGACGCAAGTTGACCCAATAAGAAACAGGTTTTGGTGTTAGCAAAATTAGCAGGAAAATAAAGGTTTATGCCCGACCAAAAAAAGCCCCGAACTGACCGTCGCAATGACCGTAGCGCCCCCAGTAAACGCCGGAATACTACTGGCCCTAATCGCCCAACCCATTCATCCCGTCCCCGCCCATCGAAACCCGCTTCTGCCGCCGCACCACCATCGTCAAAGCCAGCGCCCGCCAACCCCCCTACACCGCCAAAGCCCATTGTGCCTGAATTTGATTTTGCTTCGCAGGAACTTGAATACGTGATTGTGGCGGAAATTGCCACCCCTTTTGGTTTGCGTGGCGCGGTGAAAGCCAATATCCAGACTGACTTTCCCGAACGCTTTGACCGCCTGGAGGAAGCGTATTTAGCCCCACCGGGCGCGCCGCTCGATACGCCCCGCGAGAAATATACCTTGCTTTCGGCTCGTGTCCAGAACGAGAAACAGGTAGTTTTGCGCTTTGAAGGCATCACTAAAAACGAGCAAGCCCAACAACTAAGAGGTTACACCGTTGCTGTCCCTCGCGCCGAAGTCGTGCCGTTGCCGGAAGGCGAGTTTTATATTTTTCAAATTATCGGGCTGGAAGTTTACACCACCGAAGACGAATATGTGGGCCGCGTCGTCAACGTCGAAAAAATGACTGCCAACGATATTTATTTAGTGCGTGGACCGCTCTCCCCCAAAGATGTCCTCATTCCCGCCATCAAAGACGTTATCAAAAAAATTGACCTCGAAGAAGGCCGCATCACGATTGAATGGATGGAAGGACTGATTTAAGGGATTTACGATTTATGATTTACGATTTACGATTAAACCATAAGGATTAACCGCCAAGACGCAAAGAACGCCAAGGATTTAATAATATTCTGCTTTTGCTTTCTTTAGGGTAGTCGGTTAGTAGTCAAAATCGTAAATCGTAAATCGTAAATCGTAAATCTCTTTACCACTCCTCGTAGTAAATTCTCATTCCGCTATCGAGCCAGAATTCGGTTTTGTCGCGGGCGTTGCTGTCGGGTTGGTCGAGACGGCGGTAGCGCCCCCGGTAATAGATCAAAGGTTGCTCATCTTCTTCTTTGTAGCGGACGGTTTCAACTCGGCCCAGCAGCATGGTGTGGTCGCCCGCATCGAGCGCCTGGTCTATTTTGCAGGCTACCGCCGCCAGCGTGCCATCCAGCAAAGGCGTGTTTTCGACCAGTTCAAAGTGCAGCGTCTCAGGAACTTCGCCCTGCCCCGCTCCGGCAAAGTGGCGCGAGATAATTTCTTGCTCTTCCGCCAGAATATTTATCGCAAACGACCCGGCTTGCTGAATAAATTCGTTCATTTTAGATTTCTTATTGACGCACACCATCACAATGAGCGGGTCAAACGAAATCGTGCAGATGGCGTTGGCAGTCATAGCGTGGGTTTGTCCGGCGTGGTGCGCGCTGATTATGCTGATGCCAGTGGCAAAGCGGCCCATCGCCCGCCGTAGACTACTCGCTTCCAGTTCAGTTTTTTGGATTAAAACCTGGGTCATTACTCTTAATATCCTTTTAGCACTTTCGATTTTGTAGTAGCGATTTCAATCGCTTTGGACATATTCATCCGAAAGCGATTGAAATCGCTACTACTTTTAACAGGCGGTGAGTGAAAGTTCTGCTTTCCTATCTTTTATTTATTATCGGGTGGGTCGTCGCGGAACTGACGGCGGTAGAGTTCGGCGTAACGCTGATTTAAAACCAGCAATTCTTCGTGGGTGCCTTGCTCGACTATCTGGCCTTTATCCAGCACGATAACCAGATTGGCATCGCGGACGGTGGAGAGGCGATGGGCAATAACAAAGGCAGTGCGGTCTTTGAGCAAGATTTTCAGGGCGTTTTGAATCAGCGCTTCGGTGCGGGTGTCTATGCTGGAAGTGGCTTCATCCAGAATCAAGATACGATGCTCGGCTAAAACGGCCCGTGCAAAAGCCAAAAGCTGGCGCTGCCCCTGACTGAGTCCGCTCCCGCGTTCGCCCAGTTTAGTTTTGTAGCCCTCCGGCAAAGCTTCGATAAATTCGTGGGCGCTGACGGTGCGGGCAGCCTGTTCCATTTCGGCATCGCTGGCATCGAGCCGACCATAGCGAATGTTGTCGGCAATTGTGCCGGAAAAAAGATAAGTATCCTGCGGCACAATCCCGATTTGCGAACGCAGGCTGGCTAGAGTCACGTTTCGCACATCCTGCCCGTCTATCATCACCTGCCCGTCGGTAGCATCGTAAAAGCGCGGAATCAAATTGACCAGCGTCGTTTTGCCTGCCCCGGTTGCTCCAACAATCGCGATAGTCTGACCGGGCCGGGCGGTCAGGCTCACCCCTTTCAAGACCAGTTCAGCGCTGCGACTATAAGCAAAATCTACCTGTTTGAACTCGACCAACCCTTTAATGGGCGGCAACGGTTTAGCGTTGGGTATATCTTTCTGCTCAATCGGCTCGTCCACCAGTTCAAAAATGCGCTCCGCTCCCGCTAACGCGCCCTGCATCTGGGTGTAGATGTTACTGACCAGCTGGATGGGCCGGAAAAATTGCTGGACATACAGGAAAAAAGCCACTACCGTACCGACTGGAAGCTGATTGTTGTAGGCCAACCAACCACCGTATCCGGCGACAATTGCGGTTGCCAGCGTGCTTAACACATCAATCGTGGGGGTGAAGGCCGAGGTAACGCCGACGGCGCGAATGTTGGCATCGCGGTTGGCAGCGTTGGCCTGGGCAAAGCGCCCGATATTCACCCCAGTGCGATTGAAAGCCTGGGCCACCCGTACTCCGGCGATTTCTTCTTGCAACTCGGAAGAAACGTCGCCGATGGACTGTCGGGTCTCTCGAAAGGCCCGGCGTGATTGGCGCGAGAAAAAGATAGTGGTGGCAATCATTACCGGAATAATCAAAAAGCTGACCAGGGCGAGTTGCCAGCTTAGAAATAGCATAGCGATAATAATGCCGACTAGCGAAAAGAGGCTGCCAATCACCTGGGTCAGGCCAGGGCCGATAAGCTGGCTGATGGTCTGAATATCGTTGACCAGCCGCGACATTAAATCGCCCGCTTTGTTTCGGTCAAAGAAACTGAGCGGTAGCGCCTGGACTTTATCAAAAATGATGGCCCGCAAAGCGGATACAAAACGCTGCCCGACCTGACCCATCAAAAAAGCCTGGTTAACCTGAGCAATTACGCCAACGATATAAACGCCCAGCAACAAAAGCATGGTAGCGCCTAGCCCGTCTTTGTCGTTGCCGATAATATTTGTGTCAATCGCCTGACCAATCAGGGCCGGGCCATACGCCTGTACCACCGCCTGAATTATCACCAGTCCCAATACCCCCAGCAGTTGCCACCGAAAGGGCTTGAGATAGGTCAGCAAACGTCGTAATACCGTTCCCCGGTTCAGGGCGCGTTCGCCCGTCCCGCCATCCATTACTCTTGCACCGAACATGACAATCCTTTCAGGAAGGAACGAGGAACGAGGAACGAGGAAAATCCCCCCTGATGCCTCTTGTCCCCAACTCAAAACTCAAAACTCAAAACTCAAAACTCAAAATTCCTTACGCCGCGATGGGTTGCTCGTCGGTGATGAGTTCTTCTTCGCAAACTTCGCAGTAGAGCGTATTTTTGACAATCATTTGCTCGTGCGTTCCCTGTGCTACCAACCGGCCTTTTTCGATCAGTAAAATCAAATCGGCGTTGCGGACGGTGCTGAGGCGCTGGGCGATAATAAACGAAGTGCGATTCTGCATCAGTTGGTTCAGGGCTTGCTGAATCTGGTACTCGGTTTCGGCATCTACCGCCGAAGTGCTGTCGTCCAGAATGAGCAAGGCCGGGTCGAGCAGCAAGGCGCGGGCGATAGCGATGCGCTGTTTCTGTCCACCGCTCAAACCTACGCCGCGTTCGCCCACGATAGTATCGTAGCCCTGCGGAAAACTCATGACAAAATTGTGGGCCTGGGCCGCTTTTGCCGCCGCCTCAATTTCGGCTTCGGTTGCATCGGGTCGCCCGTAGGAAATATTATCGCGGATAGAACCACTAAACAAAGTCGCTTCCTGTAAAACAATACCGATTTGGGAGCGCAGGCTGGAAAGGGTGACATCGCGCACGTCCTTGCTGTCCACCAACACCCGGCCCTCGCTCACATCATAGAAGCGCGGAATCAAGTTGATAATGCTGGATTTGCCGGAGCCAGTGCGCCCCAAAATAGCGATGGTCTGGCCTGGTTTGGCTTCAAACGAAATATTTTCAATCGTGTTGGTTTGTGCGCCCGCAAAGCGGAAGCTGACCTTATCGAAAGTCACCCCGCCTTTTAAGGGCGGCATTTCGAGTGCGTCCGGCTTGTCGCTGACTTCGATGGGTGCATCAATTACTTCAAAAACCCGTTTGGATGAAGCACTGGATTGCGTGAGCAGCGTTGCCGTGTTGCCCAGCACAAAAACTGGCAACAGCAAAAAGCCCAGGTAGGAGTTAAAGGCGACCAGTTCACCCACGCTCAAAGTGCGGTCAATCACCTGAGTGCCACCGAACCAGATTACGCCCAGCGTTCCCAGGTTGGAGATAAAGAAAATAAGCGGGAAAGTCAGGGTTGTACCGCGCACCACCGCCAGATTTTCTTTGAGCAAATCGTCATTGGAAGCGCCGTAGCGCTTGAGTTCGTAATTCTCGCGCCCGAAGGCTTTGACCACTCGTACTCCGGCTAAATTTTCCTGCAAAACCGTATTGAGAAAGCCCAGCTTTTGCTGTACCACTCGAAAGCGTGGCCCAACCGTCCGAAAGAAGACCGTGAACACAATCAAAATCGGTGGAATAATCGCCAGCGCGACCAGCGCCAGTTTCCAGTTAGTAAGCAGCAAAATGGTGGCGCTCCCAATTAATAGCACGATTGCGTTGATTAGTTGAAGCAGACTGCCGCCAGTAAAGTTGCGTACCTGGTCTACATCGCTGGTCACGCGGGTCATAAGCTGCCCGGTTTGAGATTTATCGTGGTAACTGAAGCTGAGGTTTTCGATGTGAGCGAAAATTTCGTTTCGCATGTCATATGCCGCGCCCTGGCTGGCCTTTTCGCTCCAATAACCCTGGGTAAAGCTGAACAGGCCGCGAATAATCGCCACCCCCAACAGCGCCAGCGACGAGTACAAAATTACTTCCTGGTTGCGGGCTGTAATGCCCTGGTCAACCACCGTTCGCAGAATTTGCGGGCTGACCAGATTTATGACTGTCACCAGTATCAGACTGACAAACGCGCCAGCGGCTGGTCGCCAGTAGAGGCGCAGATAACCGAGCGCCCGCCAAAGGTCTTTCATAAGCTAGTTTGCTCCTTCGAGAAAGCCAACAATTTATTTACGACTCATAATACAGGTTGCATACTCGTTCGTCAAAGGTGCAAAGCCCTTTCCAATGCTCATAAACTGTGAAGATTAGGCGGCAAATTAGTTTCGCCTGTCCGTTGGTACAGCCTTTTAGCTGAAAGTAATTCCATTTTCGCTGTAGGAGGGGGCTGCGCCCTCCTACAAAAAATTGGGGATGTTGCAAACTGTCCATAAGTACAGCTTGTCAATCGCTAAGGTCGGTATGTTATAATCAACGCACTGAACAAAAATGTAAGGGAGTAGAACATGCCCGGCGAAATTGAAATTACTGAGCATTACCTGACTGAAACCGAACCAACTCTGCATTACTTATCTCAGAGCCGCTCATCCGAAAATGCTGCTCGGCCCGCCCTTATTCTTTTGCACGGGGCGGCTTCACACGCCTATTACTGGCAGTACTTCATGCCCGATTTTGCCGATGACTACGATATGTACGCGCTAGATTTACGCGGACACGGCGATTCGGCCTACGCTGCCCGTTATGATGCGATTGAGGATTACGTTGCTGATTTGGGGCGGCTGGTTGCTGCCATTAACCCGTCTCGCTTTAGCCTGGTCGGTCATTCGCTGGGCGGTTTTGTAGCGATGGCTTATGCTGTTACCCGGAGTGATGCGCGGCTGGATAAAGTGGTAATCTGCGAAATAAAATCCGACATGAACGCCGAAGAACGCCAGGGGATGCAACGGGCCGCCGCCAGACCGCAACCTCAATTTGCTTCGCTGGAAGAACTCTCGGCTCGCTTTATTGCTACCCTCAAAGATAGCACTGCCGACCACGCTTTGTTGACTGAGTTGGCCCACCTGGGTTCGCGCCAGAACGAGAACGGTACTTACAGCTTTAAATATGACCGCCGCGCCCTCGATTTTCCCCGGCCTGAACCTGAGAGATACGCCGCCATGCTAAAATTGCCGACGCTGGTGATTAATGGTCAACAAAGCCAGATGGTTTCTGGGGCGGATGCCGCCCGCCAGACCGCCGCTTTATTGCATGGTCGCCAGCACGAAATTGCCAACGCTGGGCATCACGCCTTTCTTGACCAGACCGCCGAATTTAGCCGGGCCGTCCGCCAGTTTCTTGATTCAGCAGACCAGAAAGCCTGAGAAATGTCCGCTTCCAACGCTAAAAAAGTTATTATCGTTTGTAATAATAAAGATTGTGTACTGCGGGGCGCTCCGGCGTTGCATCTTCGCCTCAAAGAAGCCATCGCGCAAAGCCAATCAGCCATCGAATTTGACACCTACAAATGCTTTGGTGCTTGCGACTACGGCCCGAACGTCGTGCTGTATCCCCAGCTTGAGCTTTATTCCAATCTCAAACCCGATGATGTCCCGGCCCTTTTGAGCCGTCTGCACGACGGCTCAATCCCCACCCACCTTGTTGCCGACCTCGATGCTGAAAGCGCCGAAGATGTTGCCGAAAGCCTTGAGATAATCAGAGATGATTATGAGTAAGGAATGAGGAATAAAGAAATGCACCTGGGGTAAAAAGGACGGATACAATTAGTTTTTACGAAAGGTAATTAAAGCGAATTAAAGCCGCCACATAAATTTTTAGGTCAAAATCTTGGTTCGGTAGGGGTTGGGTTGCCCAATCCTTTTGACCTGAGTGAGCGTTCAAGGGCGAGGAAACCTCTCCCCTACCAGTAAAATGGCCTTATGAATTATGTCCGGGCTTTAATTAGTTCTAACTCCGTGTTCCTCCGTGCCTCCGTGGTGAAGTTTTCCTTCAAAGTGCGTAATTACAACTCAAAATTCAAAACTCAAAACTCAAAACTAACTACTTCCGCTCGTAGTTGTTGCTATAGGGGCGACCCTGAAACTCGCCAACCAGGCTCATTATTTCGTTAATAGCGCGGTCAACATTCTTGAAAAGAGCTTCGCGGTCTTCCGGCTTCATGCTTAATAGATAACCGCCGATGCCCAGTACCGCGCCGATAACCAGACCCGGCACGAACTTGCCGCCCTTTTTGTCAGCTTTGGCATCCGGCTTAATCCCCATCGAGAGCATTTTGGCTTCTTTTTTCTGGCGGCGGTTGCTCAGAACCCAGCTTATTCCTTGCCGTCCGGCAAAACTGAGCGCGACCATTCCCAGCTTCTGAAAATCAATCTCGAAGCCCTGCTGTCCTTCTTCTTTCGGTTTGGTCGCACCCATAATACCGTTGACCAACTCCATTATCGCCCCAAAATCCAATCCGCCCATAATTCTTCCTTCCGTTTTAGAATTAGTTCACCACAGAGACACGGAGGCACGGAGATTTTTATAGCGCTTCTTTATGGTGAAATAAGTAGCCAGCTTATTAAATTATCTGCTTCTATTCAATCTGTTTAAGGAATTAACCATCAGAATGTTGAGACCACCAGGAAAATATAAAAATCTCCGTGTCTCTGTGCCTCTGTGGTGAATTACTTTCTCCCTGTTTTTTCTTTGATAACTTGCGTCACCCGCTCGATTAGTTCGGGGAGCGGTAGGTTTTCGGCGGTGGCGCTGTCGCGGAACTTCCATTCAACCGAGTTTTGCTCCAGGCTACGCGGGCTGATAGTCAGGCGCAAAGGCAAGCCGATTAAATCGGCATCCTTGAATTTTACGCCCGGCGCGGCCTCGCGGTCATCGAAAAGCACTTCCACTCCGGCAGACCGCAAAGCTTGGTATAGCTGTTCAGCCTGGGCGGTTTGCCCTTCGTCGCGGGCCAGCGAGACTAGATGTACGTGCATCGGCGCAACCGACCAGGGCCATTTTAGCCCGTTGGCATCGTTATAAGCTTCCGCCAGCGCCGCCAACATTCGCCCCACCCCGATACCGTAGGAGGCCATTATTACCGGCTGCTCTACTCCTTCTTTATCCAGAAAATTAGCGCCGAGTGCCTTTGTGTATTTCGTGCCGAGCTTGAAGATATTGCCCATTTCCACGCCGCGCTCGATAGTCAGGGGCGCACCGCAATTGGGGCAGGGGTCGCCCGGTTGCACCGCCGCAATATCGCCCACTTTGTCGGCCTTATAATCGCGCTCGAAATTGACGTTCTTGAGATGATAGCCCTCGCGGTTCGCGCCCATCACCAGATTCGGACTGGCTGCTGCCAAATCGTCCACCACAACCAGCGCCTCTTTTATCCCGATTGGGCTGGCGTAGCCGGGAACTGCCCCAATCGAAGCAATTTCTTCGACGGTAGCCGGACGAACTTCGAGTGCGCCCGTCAGATTCACTAGCTTGGTCTCGTTCACTTCCATATCGCCGCGCAAAACCACAAAAATTACTTTTTTCAAATCGGGGCTGTAGAAAAAGACCGCCTTGCCAGTCTGCTTCGCCTCGATGTGCATTAAATCCGCCAGCGCTGCAATAGTTTTTGTGTCAGGCGTAGCAACTTCTTCGAGCGGCAAGGCTTCGGCTTTATCTGGCCCTGGCTTGCGGCTGACCGCCACCTGACGGTTGGCGGTATAATCTTTATTGGGGCAGATAACGATACTATCCTCGCCAATCGGGTTGAGCCACATAAATTCGTGGGCCTCGCGCCCGCCCATCATGCCTACGTCCGATTTGACCGCGACCACTGGCAATTCGGCCCGCACAAAGACTTTCTCGTAAGCGTCGTACATTAACGGGTAAAACCTATCCAGGTCGGCATCGTCGGCGTGCATCGAGTAGGCATCTTTCATCACAAACTCGCGCACCCGAATCAGTCCGGCGCGGGGACGGGCCTCGTCGCGGAACTTGGTCTGGAAATGATAAACCATCATGGGCATTTGCTTGTAAGACTGGATTTCGCGACGGGACAAATCGGCTATCACTTCCTCGTGGGTCATTGCCAGCACCATATCGCGTCCAGCCCGGTCTTTGAAGCGACCCATTTCCGGCCCGATGTCGTACCAGCGCCCGGTTTGCTGCCATAGTTCGGCGGGATGAATCACTGGCATGGACATTTCCTGCCCGTCCAGCGCGTCCATTTCCTCGCGGATAATTTGCTCAATCTTCTGCGAAATCCGAAAGCCGAGCGGCATCAAGGTATAAATTCCGGCGGCTAACGGACGAATAAATCCGGCCCGCAATAATAATTTATGGCTGGTGATTTCGGCTTCGGCAGGCGCAGCCCTTAAGGTCGAGCCGAAAATATGGGAAAGGCGCATTTTCTGATTATCTTTCTATCGGGACTCAGTTCGGTCATTCTGAGATTCTTCGTGCCTCAGAATGACCAGGCCAAGTTATTATCCTTTATCGTTTTGGACGATTTTGCCGCTTTGCATATCTATTCGCAAGCGTACCACGTCGTTTCCTTTGTAAAAAACCAAATCCACTGCCAGTGGTTCGCCCTCTTTAATTGGTTGGCGCAAAAAGAACCCAACCGGGCTATCGCTCTTGTCGCCGCCGTTTTGTTTGGCGACGCTCATAAGCTGGCTGCTATCTATCAGGCTAGTTACTGGCGGCAGGGCCGGACTTGCCTTCGCTTCCGCCGCGCTCAAAGTTTCCTCGCCAGTTTTTGAGACGTAGGCGACTTTGCCGTCTTTGTCGGCCTTGACTAAAAAGGTGGCGCGTTTATTGACTTTCGGCGAGACTACCTGAAAATTCCACTGGGCCGATTTGCCATCGGGGTTAATTCCAATGCCACTATCGAGCGTATTAAAAATCGAGAATAGCACTCGGTCTTCCTGCCACGCCTTCATTTGCGGCTCGGCCAGTGCGTAGGCTTCTTTCATAGTCAGCCCGCCGGTCTTGTTTCCAACTTCGACTGCTGTTGGCGCGGCGGCAGTGGTGGTGGCGGCAGTAGTGGCGATTTTAGTTGCAGTTGCAGCCGGAGCAGTAGTGGCGGCAGTAGTTGCCGGAGCAGTCGTTGCTGGGGCGCTGGTGTTGGTGGCTTCACCGCCGCAGCCTGCCAGTAGCATAATTATAAAAGGTAAAACAAAACCTACCAGAAATTTTTTGTTTTCTCTTAACCTCAAAATTATATCCTTTTGAAAATTTTGGGATGGCGACCTGCCATCCGGCTAATTATACCGTTACCAGTAGCGGCTCTACTTTTTCGACTTGCTGACAACTTTCGCATACGCCGAAAACTTCGAGCCAATGTCCCCGAATACGGAAGTGGGTCTGATGTTCCAGTTGTTGCAGCAATTCATTCAGGGTACACTCGTCGAAATCGCTGGTCGTGCCACAATTTGAGCAAATCATATGATGATGGTGGTGGCCCTGACAGACCACATAGGGGTGGTAGCCGTCGCTCACGTGAATTTTTCCCACCATCTGCATTTCGGTTAATAAATCCAGTGTCCGAAAGACGGTGGCCCGACCTACCCCCGGTGCTAAATTCTGCACATCTTCCCAGATGTCGGCGGCACTAAAATAACTGCTTCGCCGTAAGATTAAATCTACCAGCGCCCGGCGCGCTGCCGTCACTTTATAACCCGCCTCGCTAATGCGCTGTATCGCCCGGTCTAGCGCCCCCGTTAACTCAGCCTCAATAGCCGCTCCCTCTTGAGCATTTCCTGTTCCCCTGCTTCCCATATTTTTTAACCTGCCCTATTCACAAATTTACTGCAAGCATCCCTGGTTGCGGGTATTATACGCGATTGTTGCCGATTCAACAAACTTTTCTTAGTTCTGGAAAAATTTTTGCAAAAATTTTCCCAGAACTAAAAAAAGTTTGTTTTAGCAAGATTGGCCCGTTTCTTGCATTAAGTCTTGTGGATATTCAGCATCAAAGATGAATTTGCAAAAAAAGGAGACGATTGCGATGAATATAAGTTTGAATTTTACTATTCCAGACCCGATACAACTCCTGGTCTATCTTTTGATTGGGATTGTGGTGGCTTTGCTGGTGGGTGGACTGGCTCGGATGCGTTCCGGGCTGGGTTATTTCGTAACTATTATTTTGGCAATGCTGGGAGCATGGCTTTTTGCCAATGTTTTGAAGATAGAAGTGGCGGGCGATGTCAGACTTGCCAGCGTACCACTAATCGAAGCACTCATTGGTGCGTTAATTTTTGGTCTGCTGGGTGTAGTTCTTTTCGCCCGCCGTCGCACCAATGTAGTAGCTTATGACGAATAAACCCTGAGCCGATTTCCTTCAAATCAGCCCTGTGGGAGCGAGCTTCTGCTCGCGATTTGTGAACACAAAGGACAAATCGCGAGCGGAAGCTCGCTCCCACAGATATTTTGAATGGTGGCAGGCTTAGAAATGACCCTGTAAAGCCCTGGTAGTTTAAGCTCCTACGCCGCTTGAGCTTGAGTAAAAAATTCGTCCAGCACCTTCACCAGTTCGTCTGGTTGTTCAATCATCGGGAAATGCCCGCACTGCTTGAAGGTAAATGAATTGGCGTGCGGCGTGAGCGGCACAAACGCAATTACATAAGGCAGCGGAGCGGCGACATCGTGGTCGCTACCAACATATAGCGTCGGACATTCGATAGCCGGACAAACAGTTTTGAATTGTACCTCGTAACCCGTCACCAAAGTTTGGACGATTGCCCGATTGTTACTTTGCAATACATCCGCCATCATTAGTTCGGTATCAATTTCGTTCAGAGGGCGGTATAAATAGCGCCGCACTGCTATTCGCCGCAACCGGGCCGAGCGCCGCAAAAGCGGTTTAACTGCTACCATCAGCCAGCCGATTAGATAACTGGCCCACTTCAAAACCTGGTGCAATAATTTTTGCGGGTCAAAATAAGCTGACCCAATGGGGACAAGCGCGGCAACCCGCATTGGATAGCGGGCCGCAAAGCACATCGCTACCACTCCACCCCAACTATGCCCGACCAATCGTACCCGCTCGATGCCTTCGGCATCCAGTAGCGCTTTTAAATCTTCGACATAGCGCCCCAGCGAAAAGTCGGCGCTTTTTGCCGCCGCTTCGCTCTCAAATTGCGATTGACCAAAGCCCGCCGCATCGTAAACTAAAAAGCTCTCGCCTCGCGTTTTATAGCGATTTGCTACTTCGCGCCAGTCGTCGGCGCTGCCCGCCCAACCATGCACAAAAACCAGAGGTGTTTTGGCCTGGGTCGGGTTTGTTCCAGCCTCGTAACGATAGGCCAGTGCCACTCCGGGGCGTGGCAACCACTTTAGCTCTGCCGTCTCAAATATTGAAGTCACTCAAATTCACTCTTTTCTTTAATTTATTTAGAATTCCTGCTCATAGGTAAACAACTGTCTGGGAATTTCTTATTCTCAAAATTTTCGCGAAAATTTTGAGAATAAGAAAAAACATTAGTTTTAGCTTTTATCTGCGTTCTCTGTGTTCATCTGTGGTTCTCTGTGTTCCTGAATTTTAATAGCGTTTGGGCCTGCCTACTATTTTACACTATTCCCGTTGATTTGCCATTCTGGTATAATGACCTAAGTAAACCTGTATAAGAAAGGGAAATTAGTTTATGCAAGTTAATCATTTTGAGGCGGCGGGCCTTAAATGTGCCGAGGTGCTACCAGATGAAGCTTCGGCGGAATTGCCTCTGGTTATCGGGTTGCATGGGCGCGGCGATTGGGGCGAAAGCTACCTGGATATTGGGCCGATGATAAGCGAAACCGCTTACCGCTACATCTTCCCGACTGCACCGCTACGCTTGGAAGGCGCACTGTTTGAATGGTTTCGTTTTGAAAGCCCCCAGGTGAGCAAAGAAGCCGCCAAAGCCCGCTTGATTATTTTCAAATTACTAGAAGAATTAGCTACTCGCTACAATATATCGGCCTCGCGTATTTTTTTGTTCGGGTTTTCGCAGGGCGGTATGATGACGCTGGATGCTGGCTTGCGCTATCGGTCAGCCGACGGGCAAAGATTAGCTGGGCTATCAGCTTTGAGTGGTTTGTTAATGTCCGATACGCCTTTTCGCCAGAATAGCATGGCTAATCCGGCCCAATATTACGAGCAGGACGAGTCCGATTTGAAGGAAGCGGTTGCCGGGGCGGCGGCGGACAAGCTGCCTGTTTTTATTGCTCATGGTTCCTACGACCCGGTAGTGCCGGTGCGGGCCGGGCAAGCCGCGCGAGATTTTTTGCGGCAGAACGGGCTGGCAGTAGAATATTATGAATTCCCTGGTGAACATCAAATCATTCTACCCGAAATCGAAAATCTGAGTGCTTTTATTGCTCAAAGTCTGGCGCACAAATCATAACCAACTGTTAAGTAAACCGTTGACAATCCTTGTACACTATGCCACAATCAGGATAGATTATGAACCAGCAATTCTTTTTAACTTAGAATGGGTCAAATATTATGACCACAAGCAGTAACTCCCAAACTAATTTGCCCGAATTTGATCCAGTGAATGAAAAGCTGGGTCGCTTTGGGTTGAATGTTTTGGAAGGGCTGAAGGTGCTGGACTTGACCGGGCGAGTTGTCAACGAAGCTTTCGATTTGACGAAGGTAGGTCGTCTTATCATTGAAAATGTAATCCAGGCAGTCGAAGCGGATTCGGGCCACCTTTTACTCCATGAACAGACCCCCCAACTCCTCAAAACGTTAGCGGCAGTAAATTTACCAGCTCCTCTTGAAAACTCGCTCCAACTAATGCAGCATTCAGTGTTACGTAGGGTAGCTCAAACTCTTCAACCTGATTTTATTTGTAGTTTGGATGATTCGCCCGAATTAGAAGAAGACCTTCATACCTTACGTTCCCTAAAGGTGGAAGCTTTTGCCTGCTTGCCTTTGCACGTTCATGAGCAGTTGTTGGGAATACTTTTTATTAACTACGCCGAACCCCACGATTTCACTGAATATGAACAACAGCTTCTAAAGAATTTTGCGAATCAGGCTGCTGCCGCTATTTTTAGCGCCAAAATAGTTGAGCGCGAAAGAGCCGCCCGCGCTACTTTCGAGACGCTGGTGCATAGCGCCCGCCTGATTAATTCGCAAACTGACCTGACTGCTGTATTGCAAACGATTGTCACTAAAGTTGTCGAAATTATTAAACGACCCGTTTGCTCGGTTGGGCTGGTAGATGAAACGGGTAGTGCCTTGTTTGGGCGGGCAAACGTTGGGATGTCTCCAGAAGTTGCCAGTATGACGTTACAGGTGGGCCGGGGATTTTTGGGCGGCGTAGTTGCCAGTGGTACAAAGTGGCAAATTTACGATTTACCGGAAAGCGAATTTCGGGATGCTTCGGCGGTGGTAAAAGAAGGCTGGCGTAGCGCTATTGCCTTGCCGCTCAAATATAACGAACAGACCATTGGGGTACTGTGCGTCTATGATTTTAAGCCGGGCCATTTTAGTGAAGATGAAGTTGCGCTGCTAGAAGGGATGGCAGAACAAGCTTGCATTGCTATTCATAATGCTACCACTTTTGAGGAAATGCGCCGCCAGCGCGATAAATACCAGGCGCTAATGGAAAACTCCACTGGCGGGGTCTTTTTGCTGCTACCTGCCACCGCCCGAATTTTGGAAGTTAATCTAAATGCCAGTGTAATGAGCGGCTATTCCCCAGCTGAATTGGTTGGACGTAAAATGAGCGAGCTTTTGATCGAAAAAGAGCGTAAAGGGCTTGACCAACTGCTGCACCGCCTGATTGCCCGTAAGATAGAGGCGATTAATATCAAGGATAGTATTTTGCAATGTTCCAATGGTACGACTCGACTGGTTACTATTAGCGCCCGGTTGGTAGATATTGGCGATAGTCAGATAATTATGGTGGTGGTGCGCGATATTACAGAGCAGCGCGCTATGGAGCAAGAGCTAATTCGGGTAGAGCAACTGCGGGCGCTAGGTCAGCTTGCCAGTGGCGTTGCCCATGATTTTAATAATGTTTTGACTGGCATTTTGGGCTTGAGCGAGCTTTTGCTGGTGGATATAGACGACACCTCCGAGCAGCGCCGTTTGATTGAGGTTATTCGCCAATCCGCCCTCGATGGCGCACATATGGTACGCCGGATTCAATTTCTGGGAACAAAACGCGAGACTGAAGATTACGCCAATATTGATGTCACCCAGCTTATCCAGGATGTAATCGAGTTTACCCGCCCGCGCTGGCGCAATGAAACTCGCCAGCGCGGAGCGAGTGTAGAGCTTGTTTTTGAGCCGGAAGTAGTACCGCCGGTCTGGGGTTCGGCCTCCGAATTGCGTGAAGTCCTGACCAACCTGATTTTTAACGCCCTGGATGCCATGCCCGTTGGTGGTTTGCTCACCTTCCGCAATTATTTCAAGGCCGATCAGGTTTACATAAGTGTGAATGATACTGGCTCTGGCATGAGCGAAGCCACCAAACAGCATTTGTTTGAGCCGTTTTATACCACCAAACAAAAAGAAGGACATGGCCTGGGCCTGAGCGTTTCATGGGGTATCATCAATCGGCACGGCGGCTCTATTGAGGTGCAAAGTCGTTTGAATGAAGGAACGGAATTTATTATTAAATTACCAGCAGCTTCTCCGGCAAAGCAATTGATTGAACAATTCCCGGCAGCTTCTGCTGAGACAACTCAGCGTTCGTCGTTGCGCTCTTTAATCGTAGATGATGAACCTAATCTGGTTTATGTGCTGACGCGCATATTGGAAAATCTGGGTCACTCTGTTACTGCTGTGTTGAGTGGGAGCGAGGCTCTCGCAGTGCTATCGGCTAACCCGAACAGCTTTGATATTATGTTTACCGATTTGAGTATTCCCGATATGGTCGGCTGGGAAATCGCCCGCGCCGCCCGTCAACTTCAGCCCGATTTGGCTATTGTGCTGGTGACGGGCTGGGGGGCTGACCTCGATCAGCAGATGGTAGCTGACTACCAAATAGATTTGGTTATCAACAAGCCTTATCGTGTCCGGGATATACAGGTAGCCCTGGCTACGCTTGCCGAGCAAGGTCGGCTTGGTGACAGATAATTGAGCTTGTCAGGGATGCAGAAAAAAAGCAACCGCAATAATCAGGTAAGCCCCAATTAGTTGCAAACCCTCAAACCAGTTGCTTTCGCCATCGCTGGCAACCCGGTTGCCAATCACAATTGCTAACACAATACAAATCAATTCAAATTCTTCAAAGCGCAAA